>NZ_JBWLKN010000020.1:0-143362 GCF_059026195.1 Streptomyces sp. A01
GCCGCCGCGGCGAGCACCTTGCCCATATCCAGATAACTGGACGCGGGCGTGTCACCACCCAAGGCATATGCCTCGTCCGCGGCCCGGACATGTGGCGCGTCACGGTCCGGGTCGGCGTACACCGCCACACTCCCGATCCCGGCGTCGCGGCATGCACGGGCAACGCGGACAGCGATTTCGCCACGGTTGGCGATGAGCACCTTGCGCACGATGGCTCCCTCCTTGAAACAAGCAGAGTTTAGGTACAGGCAACACTGTGCGCCGAGAAGACTCCGGGCGTGAGCTTGACCACAGAGGGTGCGCGCCAGGCCCCTGCGGAGGGACCAGATCCCCCGTTGCTCCACGGTACGCCCGCTTTTCTGGACCGCTAGCCAGATGCGAATGTGGGCAAGGTCTCGATGGGGTGGCCCCATGGCAGCCTGCGTTTTTTTGTAGAGAACCTACGAATGCGAAGCGGAAACTTTGCCTTATGGTCCCGGCGGTCTCCCGTGTTGACGCGCGCGCCGCAGACCCCTTGTCGGCGCGCCTTACTCGTTAGTAGCGTGCGCTTCGAGGGCGTACTAGGGGTAACCGCCTCTGGACGGCAGCGGAAGAGGTGGCACGGGTGGCGCGCAGAACGGTGGCCGCGGTGGCGGCTGTGGTGCTGATGGTCGAGGCGGTCGGCATCGCGCTGCTCAACTGGATTCTGGGGCTGGTCGTGGACCGCCAGGAGATGTCCCTGGCCGATCTCGACCCGGGCGCGATGACCATCGCCACCTGGGTCGCGGGCGGCGCCATCGGGCTCTACTTGCTGGCCTGCGCCGTGATCCTGCTCCGTGCGTCCGTACGAGACCTCGCGCCGGGCCGCTTCGGTCACATCCTCCTCATCACTTGCGCCGTCACGCACGGTCTGCTCGGCGCCTTCTCCGTCGGCCTGGTCGGCTGGTCCGCGTTCGCGTTCATGATGGTCGTGCTGGGCCTGATCGTGCTGGCTTTGATGGGATACGACGGTGACGTCGACGGCGCGGCCGCGGGGCCCGCGGAGGGCGGCGGCGCGGGCAACGGCACCGGCGACGGCCCTTCCCCGATCGGCCCGGCTACTCCGGCGCCGTCCACAACTCCGTGATGGAGACGTCCAGTTCCGCCAGCAGGCGGCGCAGCAGCGGCAGCGAAAGCCCGATCACATTGCCCGGGTCGCCGTCGATGCCGTCGATGAAGGGCGCCGAGCGACCGTCGAGGGTGAAGGCGCCCGCGACGTAGAGCGGTTCGCCGCTGGCCACGTACGCCGCGATCTCGGCGTCCGTGGGCTCGCCGAACCGGACCGTCGTCGAGGCCGTGGCTGACGTCCGCCGACCCGTCGCGGTGTCGATGACGCAGTGCCCGGTCCGCAGGACTCCGGAACGGCCGCGCATCGACTTCCAGCGCGCGGTGGCGTCCTCGGCGTCCGCGGGCTTGCCGAGCGCCTGTCCGTCCAGCTCCAGCACCGAATCGCAGCCGATGACGAGCGCGCCGGTGCCCATGCCCGTGTCCGTGCTGGTGCTCGCGCCGGTGGCGGCCGCCTCCGGGCGCACCTCCGGGCGGGCGGCCACCGCTTCCGCCTTCGCCTCCGCCAGCAGCCGCGCCAGCTCGGTGGGGGAGTCGGCGCTGAGCGCGTCCTCATCCACGCCGCTGACGATCACCTCGGGCGCGAGCCCGGCCTGGCGCAGCAGCCCGAGCCTGGCGGGCGACTGGGAGGCGAGCACGAGGCGGCGGGAGGGGGAGTGGGGGCGGTGAGTGGCGTTCATGCCGCACATCGTAGGCAGGGCCGCCGGGAGGGGCCGGGCGGGCACCGCCCGTGGTGGTCAGGGCACGGCGGGCCGGGGCGGGCAGGCACCGGCCCGTGCGCTCACGACTGGGCGGGCAGCGGACTGCCGACGCGCAACAGGTTCCCGCTGCGGTCGACGAGGGCGAACTCGCGCATCCCGTACGCGGTGTCGGACGGCGGCACCAGGCGGCTGCCCGTGGCCTCGTCGCTGGGCACGCCGATCTCCTCCCACGAGCGGTGGAGGGCGTCGGCGTCCTCGACACGCACGTAGCAGCTGGCGGCCGTGGACAGCGGGTCCACCTCCTGGTGGTGCCAGAAATGCAGCTCCACCGTCCCCCGGCTCAGGATCAGATAGTCGTCGTCCTCCGGGGTGGCCTCCGGCTCGAAGCCCAGGCGGACGTAGAAGTCCAGCGTCTCGTTCAGGTTGCGGCTGGGCAGGATGGGCACGGCGTATTCGGTCATGATTCCTACCGTAGGGATGGGCACTGACATTCGCTCCGCACGCTCGGGTGGTCGGGTGGTCGGGTGGTCGAGCGATGCGGTGTTCGGGGGCGGGGTGCTCGGGTGCCGGCGTGGTCCGGGTGCCGGTTCGGTACGTCCGCCGTGTGGCGGGCCCGACCCCCTCGGCGGGGCGCTGACGGCCTCCCGGTGTCAGCGGACCCAGCGGGCCAGCCGGGTGGTCTGGTACACCAGGTACTCCAGTGGCCCGCGCCGGAACAGGTGCGACCAGCCGTACGCCAGGGCGCCGGCGCAGGCGATGAACCCGAGCAGCAGGGACAGCGGCAGGTCGGACGGTTCCTCGGCCTCGATCTCGATGTTGAAGGCCCAGATGCCGACGACATGGCCGACGTACGCGCTCAGCGACATGGTGCCGACCGCGATGACCGGGCCGAGGAAGCGGCGCAGCCGGGGCAGGTGGTCCATGGCGGCCAGCGCGGCGACGATCACGGTGACGGCGACGCCGGTATTCGCGATGACCGACAGCGTGGTCTCACTGTGCGGGGCGGCAAGCAGCAGCTCGACGGCGCGGTAGTCGTCGTAGTTCATCGGGAAGGGATCGGCGTCGGACCACCACGCGTTCGGCCTGCCCGTGGTCTCCACGATGGCCGGAACGAGCCGGAAAAGCAGCCATGAGGTGCCGTAGCCGAGCACCGCCAGGGCGGGGCCGATGACGGCCAGCCGGACGCGTACCCGGTGAGCGGCGAGGTCGAGACGGCCTATGGCCATGCCCGCGAACACGAACGGCATCCAGGCCAGCAACGGGTAGTTGCCGGTGACCAGCAGTTCCAGGAAGCCCTCACCGCCGACTCGGGCCAGGGGGTCGTGCGCCTCGGCGGCCCGCTCCAAGGGGCTGTCCCCGGTCGCCTTCAGCGCGACGTACAGCAGTTGGGGTCCGGCCAGCGCCCAGCCCGCCGCGATGGCGGCCAGCGCCCCGGCGCCCAGCCGGGCGAAGGGCAGGGCGAGCAGGAAGTACAGGCCGTAGTACGCGAGGATCACCTCGACCCGGGTGTCGCTCATCATCAGCGCGGTGCCCAGCGCGAGCAGAACCACCGCGCGGATGGCGATCCGGACGGCGGCCTGCCGCCCGTCGCGCCCCGTCTTGGGCGTTCGGCGCCCCGCGATGATCACGAGGGTGATTCCGGCGAGCACGGCGAACAGCGCGGAGGAACGGCCGTGGGAGAGTTCCATGAGGAAACCGGCGGCTCCGTCCCTGACGGCCGGGTCGGGGCCGACATGGGCCGCGTACATCCCGAAGACCGCGAGGCCGCGCGCCAGGTCGAGCCCGACCAGTCGCGTGGTCGCGGCCGTGGTCGTTGCTGTGGCCGTGGTCGCTGTCGTGGGCGCCGCCGGCGTGGCGGCTTCCACGGCCCGTGTGCCGGGTGCCGGGTCGGGTGTGCCGGTGGACGGAGCGGGTGGGCCGGGTGCCGGACTCGGTGTGCCGGTGGTCGGAGCGGGTGTGCCGGTTGTGCGGGTCGGTGGGCCGACCTCCGTGTCGGATGCCGCGTGGCGCCTCATGCCGTCAACGCTCCGGTAACCGCGTCCCCTCGCCCATCCGGCAGGCTTCCGGGGCCACCCCGCCGACTGGCTGGACCACCCCCCGCCAGGTGACTGGAACCGGAACGGCGACGACCACGGCGGCACGCCCGTGGTAGGTAATCGGACGAGGGCGGCGGAGCGACGACGAGAGAAGGGCGGGACCGTGATCCGAGTGCTGGTGGTGGACGACGAGGCGCTGATACGCAGCGGTTTCCGGCTGATCCTCGACGCGGCCGACGACCTTGACGTCGTCGCGGCCGTCCCTGGCGGCGAGGCGATGAAAGCCATCCGGGAGTGCCGCCCCGACGTGGTCCTTCTCGACATCCGCATGCCCGACGTGGACGGGCTCACGCTCCTCGGCCAGATCCGCCGACTGCCCGAACCTCCCGTGGTCGCCATGCTCACCACCTTCGACACCGACGCGTACGTGGCCACCGCGCTCCGCTCGGGAGCCGCCGGGTTCCTGCTCAAGGACACCGACCCGGAACAGCTCCCGCACCTGGTGCGCAGCCTCGCCGCCGAGAGCGTCGTGCTGTCCTCGAAGGTCACCCGCACCGTCGTGAACGGCTACCTGGACCGCGCGGCGGACAACCCGGCCGCCGGAGCCATCGCCCGGCTCACCGACCGTGAGCGCGATGTTCTCCGCCTGATCGCCGAGGGCCTGACCAACACCGACATCGGCCTGCGCCTCTTCCTGAGCACCGGTACCGTCAAGGACCACGTCAGCGCGATCCTCACCAAGCTGGAGGTCAGCGGCCGCATCCAGGCGGCCCTCCTCGCCGAGCGCGCCGGCCTCCTCGCACCGCGCCGGAACACCGCATGACCTCCCCCCGGCTGCCCGCCCCCCTGCTTGACGCCCTGCTCGTCGGCGTAGCCCTGCTCGACACGTACATCAACGTCTACTTCGACGACCGTGGCGAGATGTCCCTGGCGACGCTGGCGGCCTGCGCCCTGCTGCTGCGGCGCCCGCTGCCGCTGGTGGCCTTCGGCCTGACGCTGCCCGCCGCCCTCATGACCAACGCGAGCCTCCCCGCACTGATCGCCCTGTCCCTGCTCGCCGCGAGCACCCGCAGCCGCCTGCTGATCGGCGTCTCCACCGCCGCGTTCACCACCTGCTACGCGCTGCCGTGGCAGACCCCGGACTTCAGCGCGGAGTTCGGCATCGACACCGCGCCCAGCGCCGGTTACGGGCTGGCGTCCGCGGCCGCCGCGGTCTTCCTCGGCCAGCTCGTCCAGGCCCGCCGCGACCTGTCAGCGCGCCTGGCGGAGATCACTGAGGCGCGCGAGACCGAGCGGCTGCTGACGGCCCAGACGGTGCTGGCGAACGAACGCGCCCAACTGGCCCGCGAGATGCACGACGTCGTCTCCCACCAGGTGAGCCTGATCGCCGTACGGGCGGGCGCCCTCCAGGTCAGCACCAGGGACCCGGACACCAAGGAGGCGGCCACCACCATCCGCCAGCTCGGCGTGCAGACCCTCGAAGAGCTGCGGCACATGGTCAGCCTCCTGCGCACGTCCGGCAGCGCGCCCACCGAGCTGACCCCGCAGCCCACGCTCGCCGGGCTCGACCGGCTCGTCAGCGGCAGCGCCATCGAGGCCGACCTGGACATGGACCTGCCGGACGACCTCGCACCGCCCCTGCAACGCGCCATCTACCGGACGGTGCAGGAGGCGCTTACGAACGTGCGCAAACACGCGCCCGGCGCGCGAGCGCTGGTCCGCATCCGGCACGGCGACGCGGCAGTGGTCACGACGGTCACGAACACCGCCCCCACCCGTCCCGCCCTCCACCTGCCCAGTTCCCAGCACGGGCTCGTCGGCCTGCACCAGCGCGCCGCGCTCCTCGGCGGCCTCCTCGAATCCGCGCCGACCGGCGACGGCGGCTACCGGCTCCGGCTGGAGCTGCCGCTGGGGGAGCGCTGAGGCGCGTTGAGGCACCCCGAGACGGTGGGCGCCTGGTGTGTTGTGCTTGCTGTGGTGCGGGCGCGTTGTGGCGCGATGCGTTGTGGTGCGTACGCCTTGTGATGCTGAGGTGCCTGCTGTGGCGTGCTGTGCGCTGTGGTGCGGACGCGTTGTGGTGCCGTGTGCTGCGTGCCTACGCGCCCAGGCTCAGGATGATCATCAGGACGACCGCGGCGACCGCCAGCACCGTACCCGCACGACGGATCATCATCTCCGTCACGCGCAGCTCGTCTGGCGGTTCTTCGGGCGGGTCGGACCACAGCATGTGAGACATCGTGCGCCGCAGCGCGGACCGGCGCCTGAGTACAGGTACTCAGGCGCCGGGCGCTTCAATGCTGGTTTTCTGCGGGATCTGACCCCTCAGACGGACCAGTACGTGTCAGACGGGCCAGTACGTGGTCCGCCACGCCTTCGGCCCCGGGTGCGGCATACGGCGGCTGGGGACGGTGCGGGCCGGGTCGGACCACTCCTCCGGCACCCCGGCGCCGGGCGCGGCGGCGCCCGCGGCCGCCGCGCGTGCCTGTACGACCGCCAGGGCGGCGGCCAGCTCCTCGGGCGTCGGGTTGCCCCGAAGTACCTTGATCACCATATGAACGGCCCTCCTACAGCGGGATGTTGCCGTGCTTCTTCGGCGGCAGGGACTCGCGCTTGTTGCGCAGGGTGCGCAGCCCGCGGACGATGTGGCGGCGCGTCTCGGACGGCAGGATCACCGCGTCGACATAGCCGCGCTCGGCCGCGGCGTAAGGGTTGAGCAGGGCGTCTTCGTAGTCGGCGATGAGCTCCTGGCGCAGCTCCTCGGCTCGCTCGGGGGTCTCAGCGGCTGCGAGTGTGCGCCGGTGCAGGATGTTGACCGCGCCCTGCGCGCCCATGACGGCGATCTGCGCCGTCGGCCAGGCCAGGTTGAGGTCGGCGCCGAGGTGCTTGGAGCCCATGACGTCGTACGCGCCGCCGAACGCCTTACGGGTGATCACCGTGATCAGCGGGACGGTCGCCTCGGCGTACGCGTAGATCAGCTTGGCGCCGCGCCGGATGATGCCGCTGTACTCCTGGTCGACGCCGGGCAGGAAGCCGGGCACGTCGACGAAGGTCAGCACCGGCACGTTGAAGGCGTCGCAGGTCCGTACGAACCGCGCCGCCTTCTCCGAGGCGTCGATGTCCAGGCAGCCCGCGAACTGCATGGGCTGGTTGGCCACGACACCCACCGGGTGGCCCTCGATCCGGCCGAAGCCGGTGATGATGTTCGGAGCGAACAGGGACTGCGTCTCCAGGAACTCGGCGTCGTCGAGTACGTGCTCGATCGCCTTGTGCATGTCGTACGGCTGGTTGGCCGAGTCCGGGATGAGGACGTCCAGCTCCAGGTCCTCCGGCGTGATCTCCAGGTCCGCCTCCTCGGGGAAGGCCGGCGGCTCGGAGAGGTTGTTGGACGGCAGGTACGACAGGAGCGCCTTGATGTACTCGATGGCGTCCTTCTCGTCACCCGCCATGTGGTGCGCCACACCCGAGGTGGTGTTGTGCGTCCTGGCGCCGCCCAGCTCCTCGAAACCGACGTCCTCGCCGGTCACGGTCTTGATCACGTCGGGTCCCGTGATGAACATGTGCGAGGTCTGGTCGACCATCACGGTGAAGTCGGTGATCGCCGGGGAGTAGACCGCGCCACCGGCGCAGGGGCCCACGATCAGGCTGATCTGCGGGATCACCCCGGAGCCGTGCACGTTGCGGCGGAAGATCTCGGCGAAGAGGCCGAGCGCCACGACGCCTTCCTGGATACGGGCGCCGCCGCCGTCGTTGATGCCGATGACGGGGCAGCCGTGCTTCAGCGCGAAGTCCATCACCTTGACGATCTTCTCGCCGTAGACCTCGCCGAGGGAGCCGCCGAAAATGGTGAAATCCTGCGAGTACACGCAGACCGGGCGGCCGTCCACGGTGCCGTACCCGGTGACGACGCCGTCACCGTACGGGCGGTTCTTCTCGATGCCGAAGTTCGTGGAGCGGTGCCGAGCGAACTCGTCCAGCTCGGCGAACGACCCCTCGTCCAGCAGCAGGTCGATGCGCTCGCGCGCTGTCAGCTTGCCCTTCGCGTGCTGCTTCTCCACGGCCCGTGCGGAGCCGCCCTGCGTCGCCTCTTCCACGCGGCGCTGGAAATCCGCGATCTTCCCGGCGGTGGTGTGGATGTCGTGTTCCGGCTCGGACATCGGGATGCGGCTCCTGCTCGTCCTCGGGGGTCGACTCCCCGCGCTCCCTGCTGTGCCGCGCGGGTCGCCGTAGCTACCGCCTCGTAGCGTATCGGCGAGATCGCGCTGTGGCAGTGCGGCGTTGGCCACACCTTTTCGCTCCGCTTCGGGCGGGGAGCGGGCGGTCCGCGGATGACGCCCTGGCGGTGCTCGGGCGGTGCTCGGGTGGTCCTCGGCGGTCCTCGGGCGGTGCTCGGCTGGGGAGTGGGTGGGGCTGAAGGGGGCTGGGTGGGGGTTCGGGTGTGCGGGGTCGGGTGTCGGTCTGCGCGGGGGCGGGTGGCTTCTCTTCGGCTTCTGTTCGGCTTCTGTCTGGCTTCTCTGTGGGCGCGGCGCGTTTCCGCTCCCTCGATCTCACCCCTCCGCTTCTAGGCTGGCCCGCATGACGCCCTCTGACACCCCCGAGATCCCCCGTTTCTCCGACGGCGGCCAGTGGTCCGACCTCGACCGGCCGCCGCTGAACGAGTCCGGACTACGGCGCGCGCTGCTGCGGCCCGGCAGCCTGTGGACAGCGCTCGACGTGCTGCCCGCCACCGGCTCAACCAACTCCGACCTTGTCGCACGTGCGAACGCCGGTGCGAGGGAGGGCGAGGTGCTCGTCGCGGAGGAGCAGACGGCGGGCCGCGGGCGGCTGGACCGCGCGTGGTCGGCTCCGCCCCGCTCCGGGCTGTTCTTCTCCGTGCTGCTGCGACCCGGCCCCGAGGTGCCCATCGAGCGCTGGGGCTGGCTGCCGCTGCTCGCCGGGGTGGCGACGGCGAGCGCGATCTCCCGGTCGGCCGGTGTCGACACGGCCCTGAAGTGGCCCAACGACCTGCTCGTCACCTTTCCCCAGCGCGCCGGTGAGCCCCAGGGCGATGACGGGCCCGCCGGTGGCGAACGCAAGCTCGGCGGAATCCTCGCCGAGCGCGCCGATGGCGGCGTCGTGGTGGGCATCGGGCTGAACGTCTCGCTGCGCGCCGACGAACTGCCGGTGCCCGGCGCCGGGTCGCTCACGCTGGCCGGGGCCGTGTCGACCGACCGGGACCCGCTGCTCCGCGCGGTGCTGCGGTCGCTGGAGCACTGGTACGGCGAGTGGCGGGGCGTGGGCGGCGACCCGGTGGCCAGCCGTCTACAGGAGGCGTACGCGGCGGGCTGCGCGACGCTCGGCCGTGCCGTACGGGCGGAGCTGCCGGGCGGAGGGGAGTGCGTCGGCGAGGCGGTGGCCATCGACGGCGACGGGCGACTGGTGATCGCTACGGCGGACGGCGCACGGGAATCCGTGTCGGCGGGGGACATCGTTCATCTGCGGCCGGCATCTCCGGAAGAGTGAGCTACGGCACACCTGTCGTATCGTTGTGCTGATCCGTCCGGTCGGCCGCTGGCCGGGCCGGGGGTGCGGTAAGAGTGCCGGTAGTAGCGCGGCAGTGGTTCGGTGGCGGTACGGGAGCGGTGCGGGAGCGGTGCGCTCGTGGTCTCGTGGTGCTGTCGACGGGCGTGACGCGTGGGCGTGTTTGTGCGTGCGGGTGCGTGGTGCGTGGCGTGGTGAGCGAAAGAGGAACGGAAGGGCAGTGCGCAGGGACCGGACACGGATTGGGGCCTCCTCGCCGATGGCAGGGGAACGCCGGTGACCGTCGACGACACGGGTGCTGGCGACGACGACACGGGTTCCAGCGATGCTGTCTCTCCTGACCCTCCCGACCCTGAGCGCGGGACCGGGCCGGAAGACGACCCGATCGCGATCAAGCTTGAGCAGCTGATCCTCGGCGCGGAGCGGCGCTATACGCCCTTTCAGGCGGCCCGCAGCGCGGGGGTGTCGATGGAGCTCGCCTCGCGGTTCTGGCGGGCGATGGGCTTCGCCGACATCGGGCAGGCGAAGGCGCTCACGGAGGCGGACGTCCTGGCGCTGCGGCGGCTCGCCGGTCTGGTGGAGGCCGGGCTGCTGAGCGACGCGATGGCCGTACAGGTCGCGCGCTCGACCGGGCAGACGACCGCGCGGCTCGCCGACTGGCAGATCGACTCCTTCCTTGAGGGCTTGACGGAGCCGCAGGAACTGGGCATGACGCGGACCGAGATCGCGTATCCGCTGGTCGAGCTGCTGCTCCCGGAGCTTGAGGAATTCATCGTCTACGTGTGGCGGCGGCAGCTCGCCGCGGCGACCGGGCGGGTGGTGATGGCGGCGGACGACGCGGAGATGGTCGACCGGCGGCTGGCCGTCGGCTTCGCCGACCTGGTCGGCTTTACGCGGCTGACGCGGCGGCTTGAGGAAGAGGAGCTGGGCGAGCTCGTCGAGGCGTTCGAGACCACGGCGGCCGATCTGGTGGCCGCGCACGGGGGGCGGCTCATCAAGACGCTGGGCGACGAGGTGCTGTACGCGGCGGACGACGCCGGGACGGCGGCCGAGATCGGGCTGCGGCTCATCGAGACGCTGGCGAACGACGAGACGATGCCTGAGCTGCGGGTCGGGCTGGCCTTCGGCACGGTGACGACCCGGATGGGCGACGTCTTCGGGACGACGGTCAATCTGGCGAGCCGGCTGACGTCGATAGCGCCGAAGGATGCGGTGCTGGTGGACGGGGCGTTCGCGGAGGAGCTGTCGCGGGCGGGGGATGCGCCGGTGTCGGAGGCGGAGGCTGCTGTGGCGGAGAAGGAGGGCGAGGGTACGGCCAAGTACCGGTTCGCGCTCCAGCCGATGTGGCAGCGGCCGGTGCGGGGGCTTGGCGTGGTCGAGCCTTGGCAGTTGCGGCGGCGGCCGCCTTCGGGCTGACGTGGCACGGCTGGGGCGGGTGGGTGCCGGGGCCTTGGGCCTCCGGGGCAGGGTCCTGGACCGTATATTTACGGCGCCTTAGGCCCTTTTGTGTGGTTGGCCTCTTGTTGCGCCACAAATACACGTAAGCGTCCAGGACCCTGCCCCTCCGACCCCGGCCCCTCCCGTCGCCTCTCGGCTGCCGGGTGATTTCTGGTTTTCGTCTGTTTCCTCCCGTTTCCGCGTCTTTCTCGGGTGTTTCCGCGCCTTTCCGGGTGTTTCCGGGTGTCCCTGTGTGTCCGTCCGTTTTCTTGTTTCCCTCTGTTCTCGTTTGTTCCCGCCTGTTTCCGCCGTTTCCGCGTGCTTCTGTGGGTTCTCGACTGTTCCCGACTGTTCCCGTGTGTTCCGGGCTGGTGGCTGGTGGCTGGTGTCGCTCGCGGGTGTCGGTTGGGGTGGGTTTGTAGCGGGGGGTGGGGTGGGGCTGCGATGATCCGTGGGTCTGGGTTTACGGTCGTTAACCTCGGGAGGGTGTGGCGTGAGCGAGCAGCGGTTTGGGGAATGGGTCGCGGTGCGGCGGGACGGGTTTGTGGCTGAGCTGGTGCTGGACCGGCCGAAGGCGATGAACGCGGTGTCCACGGAGATGGCGCGGTCCATTGGTGCGGCGTGTGCCGCGCTCGCTGGGGACCGGGATGTCCGGGCTGTCGTGTTGACGTCCACGCATGAGCGGGCGTTCTGTGTCGGGGCGGATCTCAAGGAGCGCAACAAGTTCAGTGACGCCGAGCTGGGGCGGCAGCGGCCGGTGGCGCGTGGGGCGTATACGGGGGTGCTTGAGCTGCCGGTGCCCGCGATCGCGGCGGTGCACGGGTTCGCGTTGGGGGGCGGGTTCGAGCTGGCGCTCTCGTGCGACCTGATCGTGGCTGACCGGACGGCCGTGGTGGCGCTGCCGGAGGTGTCGGTCGGTGTCATTCCGGGAGGTGGGGGCACGCAGCTGTTGCCGCGTCGGGTGGGGGCTGCGCGCGCTGCTGAGCTGGTGTTCACGGCGCGCCGGGTCGCCGCTGAGGAGGCGCGTGAGCTGGGGCTTGTGGACCAGCTGGTCGCTGAGGGTGAGGACCGGACGGCCGCGCTGGAGCTGGCGGGGCGGATCGCGGGGCACTCGCCGGTCGGGCTGCGTGCGGCGAAGCGGGCGTTGCGGCTCGGGCAGGGGCTTGATCTGCGGGCCGGTCTTGAGGTCGAGGACGCGGCCTGGCGGTCGGTGGCGTTCTCCGGGGACCGGGCGGAGGGGGTCGCGGCGTTCAATGAGAAGCGGACGCCGCAGTGGCCGGGTGAGTGAGTGCCTCCGGGGTTTCTCCAGCCGGGCGCCAGGGGGTGATGAGTGATTCACTCGTCGGTCTCTTCCGGTTCCTAAACCCCCCTCAAGCGAAATTCGCTGAACATTCTTACGCTGGAGTGCAGGCATGTGCGGACAGTGACGGAATGCGAGGCGTGGGTGACGGGCGAGGGCGATACACGACTGGCGGCCGTGGTGGCGTTGGCGCAGGCGATGGCGTCGGCCCACACGGCGCGCGAGTCGATGCGTGCCGCCGCGCGCAGCGCGCTCGCCGCGCTTGAGGGGAGCTTCGCCGCGATCTCCGTGTGGGAGCGCGAGCTGGGGCGGCTGCGGGTGCTGGTCAACGTCGGGGAGCTGGCCGCGGGGGAGGTGGAGTTCCCCGCTGATGAGGCGTATCCCGTGCATGATTTTCCGGAGATCGCCGAGTGCTCCCATGAGGAGTGGATCAGCGGTGGCGGGTCCGCCTGGGTGGAGACGGCGGCGGATGAGCCGGTCGGTGCGTACGGTGCCGAACTGGGTCCTGGGCGGCGGGCCGGGCGGGTGGCGGCGCTGCGGCGGCGGGGGCGTGGCTCCTGCGTGGTCGCGCCGATCGTGCTGCGCGGGCGGGCCTGGGGTGAGCTGTATGTGGCGCGGCCTCCGGAGGTTCCCGCGTTCGGCCGCGGGGATGCCGACTTCGCGGCCGTACTCGCGTCGGTCACAGCCGCCGGGATCGCGCAGAACGAGCGGCTGGAGGAGGCGCACCGGCTGGCGTTCACCGATCCGCTGACCGGTCTCGCCAACCGGCGGGCGGTGGACATGCGGCTGGATGAGGCGCTGGAGCTGCACACGGAGCAGGAGGCGGTGGTCAGCCTCGTGGTGTGCGACCTCAACGGGCTGAAGCGGGTCAATGACTCGCTCGGGCATGAGACGGGGGACCGGCTGCTGGAACGGTTCGGCTCGGTGCTGTCGGTGTGCGGTGCGATGCTGCCGGGCGCGTTGGCGGCCCGGCTGGGGGGCGATGAGTTCTGCCTGCTCGCCGTGGGGCCCTCGGCGGATGAGGTGGTGGTCGTCGCGGACGAGCTGTGCCGCCGGGCGAGCCGCCTCGAACTCGGTGAGGGCGTCGCCTGCGGGGTCGCCTCGACGGGCGATCCCATCGGTCCTGTGCGGTCGGCGCGGCGGTTGTTCCGGCTGGCGGACGCCGCGCAGTACCGGGCGAAGGCCGCGCAAGCCGACAAGCCGGTGGTCGCCGGGCGTGACGGCGGGACCCAGGACCCGGTGGTCCGCCTCGCTGACACGCCCGTTCCGCAGACCGCCGACCGACGGCGTATCAGGGGGCGGGGCCGAGGCCGTGGTGATGGGGGCGGAGGCGGTGCCTCCGGGGGATGGGGCGCGGGTGGTGCCTCCGGTGGGCGCGGTGGTGCGGGTACGGCTGGAGGGTTTGGCGGTGGGGGCGGCGGTGCGGGTGGCCGGCCAGCCCGTGACAGTTCGCGATTCAGTCTCTAGGGTGCCTGAATATGGATATGCACTCTGTGGTGGTGGGGACGTCCGGGACAACCGCTGAGGACGTGATCGCTGTGGCCCGCGGCCAGGCACGCGTCGAGCTGTCCCCCCAGGCTCTGGCGGCTGTGGCCGCCGCGCGGCAGGTCATCGAGGATCTGGCGGCCAAGCCCGAGCCGGTATACGGCGTCTCGACCGGGTTCGGGGCGCTCGCTGTCCGGCACATCAGCCCTGACCTCCGGATTCAGTTGCAGCGCAACATCGTCCGCTCGCACGCGGCGGGGATGGGCCCGCGCGTGGAGCGCGAGGTGGTGCGCGCCCTGATGTTCCTGCGGCTGAAGACGCTGGCCTCCGGTCATACCGGGGTGCGGCCCCTGGTCGTGGAGACGATGGCCGCCATCCTCAACGCGGGCATCACCCCCGTCGTGCACGAGTACGGGTCGCTCGGCTGTTCCGGTGACCTCGCGCCGTTGTCGCACTGCGCGCTGACGCTGATGGGCGAGGGCGACGCCGAGGGGCCCGACGGTGTGCTGCGGCCCGCCGCCGACCTGCTGGCCGAGCACGGGATCGAGCCTGTCGAGCTGCGGGAGAAGGAAGGTCTCGCGCTGCTCAACGGCACGGACGGCATGCTCGGCATGCTGGTCATGGCGTGCGCCGACCTGGCCCGGCTGTTCACCACCGCCGACATCACCGCCGCCCTGTCGCTGGAGGCGCTGCTGGGCACGGACAGGGTGCTCGCCCCCGAGTTGCACGCCATCCGCCCGCACCCCGGCCAGGGGGTGAGCGCGGACAACATGCTGCGGGTACTCGCCGGTTCCGGGCTGACCGGGCACCACCAGGACGACGCCCCCCGCGTGCAGGACGCGTACTCCATCCGCTGCGCCCCGCAGGTCGCCGGAGCGGGCCGGGACACCCTCGCGCACGCCCGGCTCGTCGCCGAGCGTGAGCTGGCGGCGGCCGTGGACAACCCCGTGGTGCTGCACGATGGTGACGGGCAGGGCCGGGTCGAGTCCAACGGCAACTTCCACGGCGCCCCGGTCGCCTACGTGCTCGACTTCCTCGCCATCGTGATCGCCGACCTGGGGTCGATCGCGGAGCGGCGCACCGACCGGCTGCTGGACAAGAACCGCTCGCACGGCCTGCCGCCGTTCCTCGCCGGTGACGCGGGCGTCGACTCGGGGCTGATGATCGCCCAGTACACGCAGGCTGCCCTGGTCAGCGAGCTGAAGCGGCTGGCGGTTCCCGCGTCGGCGGACTCGATCCCGTCCTCGGCGATGCAGGAGGACCACGTCTCGATGGGCTGGTCGGCGGCGCGCAAGCTGCGTACGGCGGTGGACAACCTGGCACGGGTGCTGGCGGTCGAGCTGGTCGCCGCCACCCGCGCCGTCGAGCTGCGGGAGGGGCTGACGCCCGCGCCCGCCACGCAGGCGGTCCTGGCCGCCGTGCGCGAGGCGGGCGTCGAGGGCCCGGGGCCGGATCGTTTCCTCGCGCCTGACCTGGCGGCGGCGGAGGCGTTCGTACGTTCCGGGGCGCTCATCGACGCCGTGCAGCCGGTGACCGGGCCGCTCGGCTGACGGCGCCGCTCAGGAACAACGCAGGTCCGCCCGCCCGGCGATGCCGGGCGGGCGGACCTGTCGGGTAGGAGTGTCGGGTGGGGCTGGGGACCGGATGCTCAGGCCGCGGGCGTGCGCGAGCGGCGCACGGAGGCGGTCACCATCGCCAGGCCGAGGCCCAGGAAGGCGGAACCGCCGATCAGATACGGGGTGGTGTCGACGCTGCCGGAGTTGGCGAGATTCAGCTCTTGTGACGGTGTGTCCGAGCTGGTGCTCGCTGCTGGCTGCGACTGACCTGAGTCGTGGCCCTCAGCCTTCGCGTTGGCGGACGGCACGAACCACAGAGCACACAGCAACGCGCCGGCGGCGGAGGCGGTCAGCAGTGGTCGACGTGCGACAGTCACGGAAGAGATCCCCCTTGTGCTGGCGGCCAATTGGCCTTGTGGCCCGATGGTAGTGACAGCTGCGGGTCGTACGGAAGCCTGGGCCGAAGACCCTTACGCTCCGGACCATGAGCACTTCGGAAACATCACAGTTTGTCCGGCTTCGCGTCGAGATCGTGCTGGACATCACCGACGCTGATCAGCTGGGCCAGGCCGCTTTGCGCCAGATCGAGAGCGACGCCTTCATGCCCGAGGACGAGCGCGGGCACGCCCGGCTCGCCATCCGCGAGGACCACGCGGAGGCGCTGGCGTATCTCATCGATCCGTCCGACCTCCTCAAGGAGGTCCCCGGAATCGAGCTGGCGCAGGCGTCCTGGAGCAGTGAGCGGATCGAGTACGACCCGGACGAGGAGTACTGGGGTCTCGATGACGATGATGACGATGAAGGTGACGAAGAAGAGGGTCTGGAGGTTGAGGGGGATGCGGGTGAAGGGGGTGGCGGCGGTGTCTCTTACGGGGATCGCGCGGGCGGCGCGGGTCGCTAGCCGGAAGTCCCCCGGCCTCGGCGGTGGCGGCGGTGGCGCGGGGCCGCGCTCGGGCCGGGCGGCGAGAGCATAACGAAGTAGTCCCCGAAAGGTGGGCGTGAGGCGGAACCGGACGACCAATAACCCCCGTCAGACATATGGTCTGACCGGGGTTTTTTGGTAAGTGGCATTGCCCACAGTTTTACTGGGAGTGGAACGGACCAAACGGTGCAGGCGTTCCTATGCAGTGGCCGGTACTTGTGCGCCCAGCGGTTCGGCTCGGGGATTGACGGGGTTCAGCAGTGATGGAGAAGCGTGTGATGACGTACGGCAAGCGCCGCAAGGGCTTGGCAGCCGCAGCCGCTGTGCTTGGCGGCGTGCTGGCCCTGTCGGCGTGTGGTGGCGATGACGGCGACAGCGGTAGCGGCGACAAGGACAAGGGCGGCAAGTCGCAGTCCCAGGTGGACGAGGCGGCGGCCAAGGACGCTTCTGACGCCCACATCAAGATCACGCCGAAGGACGGCGACACCAGCGCGGGCATCAACAGTGACGCCAAGGTCACCGTCAGTGGCGGCAAGCTGTCCGAGGTCACGATGACCTCCGCCAACGGCACGGCCGTCCCGGGTGTCATATCCGCCGACGGCACCTCGTGGAAGCCGAACAGCCAGCTGGAGCGGTCCACCACGTACAAGCTGAAGGCCGTGGCCAAGGACTCCGAGGGCCGTAAGGCGACGGAGAACTCGTCGTTCACCACGGTTTCCCCGGCGAACAGCTTCATCGGCAGCTTCACGCCCGAGGACGGATCGAAGGTCGGCGTCGGCATGCCGGTCTCGATCACCTTCGACAAGGCGGTGACGAACAAGAAGGACGTGCAGTCCGCCATCACCGTCACCAGCACCAGCGGGCAGAAGGTCGTCGGCCACTGGTTCAGCCCCAACCGCCTTGACTTCCGGCCCCAGGAGTACTGGAAGGCCGGTTCCAAGGTGACGATGAAGATGAAGCTCGACGGCGTCGAGGCGACGAACGGCGTCAAGGGCGTCCAGGACAAGACCGTCAACTTCGAGGTCGGCCGCTCGCAGGTCAGCACCGTCGACGCGAAGACCAAGCGGATGACCGTGGTCCGCGACGGCAAGAAGATCAAGGACATCCCGATCTCGGCGGGCAGCGTGGAGAACCCGACGTACAACGGCCAGATGGTGATCTCCGAGAAGTTCAAGGAGACCCGGATGGACGGCTCGACCGTCGGGTTCAAGAACAAGGACGGCAAGGGCGAGTACGACATCAAGGACGTCCCGCACGCCATGCGGCTGTCCACGTCGGGCACCTTCATCCACGGCAACTACTGGGGCTCCGACTCGATCTTCGGCGCCGCCAACACCAGCCACGGCTGCATCGGTCTGAACGACGCCAAGGGTGCGGGCGACAACGCGCAGGACGGCGCCTGGTTCTTCAACGAGACGATGCTCGGCGACCTGGTCGTCATGAAGAACTCCCCGGACGACACCATCAAGCCGGACAACGGCCTCAACGGCTGGAACATGAGCTGGAACGAGTGGGTCGCGGGCAGCGCGGTCTGAGCTTGACCCGGGTCTGACCCCGGTCGGCGCCTCCGTGCGCTGACGGGCGAGAGACCACCCGGTTTCCCCGCCGCCGGGCGGTGATCGGCACCGAGCACGAACGCCGATCACCGCCCGGCGGACGTGTGCCCCGGCGCGATCCGTGCCTCTCGCGCGTCTCCCAGGGGCGGCCGCCCCGGAAGAGACACGGAACAGCACAACGCGGAACGACGTAGGAGAGACCCGTGAGCGGACGCGACAGCGGCGCGCGGCGCGGCCGTACCGGTCCGGGCCCGGCGGACGGGGCCCCGGCGCTGCTGGACGGTGTGCTCCGCGAACTGGTGAGCCTGCCGGTGGACGTCAGCGCCGACGCGCTGGACCGCGCCCTCGACGCGGGCGCCTCAGCGCTCACCGCCGCCCCCGACGGCTGGGAGGCCGTGAGTCGCGCGGTGCTCGCCGCCGCCGGGCAGAGCCTCGGCCTGCGCTGGTCGACCGGCTGGTACCCGGCCGACGTGCTGCGCGTCATGCGCCGTGAACTCCCCGCCGACCGGGCCCGGTTGTGCACCGACGCGGTCGCCGCGCAGGCACGCCGCTACCCGCCGGAACACCTGCCGGCGCGCTGGGCGGCACAGTTGCGCGCACTGGACGCACAGGTCTGGTGGGACGGTGACGGCGACTACCTGGAGGCGTTCGCGCGGCGTGAGCGCGCCGGCCGCTTCGAGGCCGCTTCCTGCGCGCTGGACGCGCTCCGGTTCATCAGCCGCCTGCCGCCCCTCACCCCCATCGGGCCGCCCCCGGGCCCGCCCGCCGCCGCGGCCAGGCCCGCGCCGCCGCGTTCCTCTCTCGCGCCCCGGCAGCTCGACCGCGTACGGGCGCTCCTCGCCAAGGCCGAGTCGACGGAGTTTCCCGAAGAGGCCGAGGCGCTGTCGGCGAAGGCGCAGCAGCTGATGGCCCGTTACAGCATCGACGACGCGCTGGTCGCGGCGAACGCCATCGACGGCCGCGCCACTGCTGAGGGGGACGGCCCCGGCGCCTGCCGCATCGGCGTGGAGGGGCCGTACGAGTCGGCCAAGGCGCTGCTGCTCGACGCGGTGGCCGAGGCGAACCACTGCCACGCCGTCTGGTCCTCCGACTTCGGCTTCTCCACGGTCGTCGGCTACGAAGCGGACCTGGAACTCGTGGAGTTGCTGCACACCTCGTTGCTGCTCCAGGCCACCACCGCCATGCACAGCGCGGGCAACCAGCATCACGCGCGGGGCCGGGCCCGCCGTACCAGGGACTTCCGGGAGTCGTTCCTCATCGCGTACGCGGGCCGCATCAGGGACCGGCTCGCCAACGCCACCCGGCAGGCGGCCACGGACGCCGCGGGCGAGGCGGCCCGCGCGCGTACGGCGGACCCGCTGCCGGTGCTCGCCGCCCGTGAGGTGACGGTCGGGCAGGCGGCCCAGCGGATGTTCCCGACGACGACCGCCCACCGGATCAAGGGCCGTGACGCCGAGGGTTGGGCCCGGGGAACGGAAGCGGCGGACGCGGCGCGGCTGCGCTGACGCCGTCCGCACGCGCCGGCATCCATCCGCCCAGTCGTCCGGGAGACGGCCACAGCCACCCAGGCGCCGGGACGCGCGCGCGAAAAGCGATGGGCCCGCCCCTTCTGGCGCATTCCAGGAGCGGGCCCATCGGCGCACCACGGCTCACTTGACCGCGTAGTCCGCGAGCGAGCCCTCCAGCAGGCCGAAGACCGTACGGGCCGAGTCGGCCACCGTGGCGGCGATCTGCTCGTTGGGCTTCCCGTCCAGGGTCAGTTCCATGATGTGCTGGAACAGCACCCGGTGGGCGCCGCCGAGCTGGGTCGCCGCGGCCCTGGGCGTGATGTCGCCTTCGGCGGCCCCGGTGTCGGCCGCCAGCACCTGGGCGAGCGCCTCCTCGCGCTGGTCGTGCAGGTCCCGCAGGCGGGCCAGCAGCGTGGGGCTTTCGACGATCATCCGGGCGAACACCTCACCCGAGAAGCCGATGACCGGGTCCATGCGCTCGACCCCGGCCAGGAACTCACGGCGCAGCGCCGCCAGCGCCGACTCGCCCGCCGGGCGCCCGGCGGCCGCACTGGCCAGGCCCGCGACGAACTCCTCGTGGTGGTCGAGGGCCAGGTCCTCCTTGCGGGCGAAGTAGTTGGTGACCGTTTTCTTGGCCACCCGGGCGGCCGCGGCGATCTCGGCGATCGTCGTCGTCTCGAAGCCGTTCTCGATGAACAGCCTGGTGGCGTGGTCGGAGATCAGTTGCCTGGTCTCCCGTTTCTTGGACTCGCGCAGTCCCATCTCATCGACACTCATGAGGCAATCTTACCCCCGATATAAAATTAACCTTGACGAATCGTGGACTGTCAGGCTAAGTTTACGTCCGTAGCAAGTTCGCCCTGAGGATGCGGACTGGAGAGAGGTCTTACCTTGCGAAAGATCAACGCCGCCCCGCGTATGGCCGGACGGAACGCCGCCCAGGACCGCGGGGCCGCCCGCCCGCAGCGGGTGCAGCCGCCCATGACCGGTCGCGACCAGCCGCGCCGCCCGGTCAACGCCCCCCGCCGGAGGTCCTACTGATACGCCGCCCGTCCACCCGCCCTGCCCCCGCCCCCACCACCTCTGGAGACGCCTTGACTGCCGACACTGTGAACGCCGCCGTGACCGCCTTCGATCCGGCCGCGGAATTCGACCGCCAGGTGGGCACGCTCGTGGAGGCGGGCTACCCGGCCCTGGCCCAGCTGTCCGAGGCCGCGTTCCGTGACCGCGCCGCGCCGCTGCGCGAAAGCGTCCTCGCGCGGGCCGGGGAGATGGCGGAGCCGCGCGAGGGGCGCGTGCCGTTCCTGCTCGTGGTCACCAGGGCGCTCGTCCCCGTGGAGCAGGCCGTGCCGCTGACCACCCTCGCGGGCAAGAGCAAGACCGGCATCATCGACCGGCACTACGCGCCGGGTGACCTGGAGCGGTTCGTCTCCCTCAGGGAACTGGGCGCTCCCGGGAGCGGGATGTACGTCCTGTTCGACGCCGACCGGGGCGAGGAGTTCTGCGGCGCCGTGCCCGCCGACGCCCTGGCGGTGATCACCGAGCGCGGTCGCACCCCGCTCACCATCGAAGAGGGCCTCGCGTTCGTCACGCAGTATCCGCGGGCGCTGGCCAAGAACAAGTGCTTCTCCCTCGCGGGAAGCCGCTCGGGAGACCGCAGGGTTCCGGCTGTCTGGATCAGCCAGGGCGCCCCGAAGCTGGGCTGGTGCTGGGAGGGCAACCCGCACACCTGGCTGGGGGTGGCGTCGGCCGCCGACCGGAGCTGACACGGTGCGGACGGGAGGCGGGGCGGGGGCGTGCCGGGCCGACCGCGCCCGTAAGTCCCAGGGCGCGCCGCGCGGGCTTGCTCACCGCGCGGGCTTGCTCACCGCGCGGGCTTGCTCACCGCGCGGCGCGGGGAGACGGACACGCGGCAGGCGCGGGGCTTCCGCTGCCGCGCCTGCCGGGGCGGGCCGCTCAGGTCAGAGGCCGAGCACCTGCGGCTGCGTGGCCAGGGCGCGGAAGTACTCACGCGGGTCGGCGACCATGCGGCGCTCCTTGAGGTCGAGCAGCCCGCCCAGGCTGGCGATGTCGGCGGAGAGGGTGCCGTCCGTCTTGCGGACCTCCTGCTCGATGCGGAAGGTCTTCCGCTCGCCCCACACGAACGCGCAGCTCACCGTCACCTCGTCCCCGGCGCGCAGCTCGCGCAGGTACTTGATGGTGGTCTCCAGGTTGACCGGGCCGACACCCTTCTCCAGCAGGGCGCTCTGCGAGATGCCCGCCGCGTCGAGCAGCGCCCAGCGGGCATGCTCGGCGTACTGCACGTAGACGCTCATGTTCAGGTGGCCCTGGGAATCCGTCTCATAGCCACGCACGGTGATCGGTACGGTGATGGGCTGCGCCACAGGGACCCCTTGTCCGGTCTTCTCACGTCCGCTGAACCCGGCTGTTCTCCGGGTTCCTCAGTGACTATCGCCGCTCCGGCCACCGCGAGGCAACGCGGATTTTCGTGGCTCTAGCCATAGTCCTACGCTCTGTAATCGGCTCCGTAGGTATCTGTCGTACGCACCGCTCGGCCGACGCCTTCCCGGGGGTGGGCAGGGCCCCACCCGGTCGGTCCTGTCACATCGCCTGCCACAATGACCCTGGATCACGGCACCCTCGCAGGTCGGCAGAGTCCTCTGCGGCCCCTACGGGAAAGGGACATTGTGGCCAACGCCAAGTTCAACCGATCGGCAGCGACCGCTCTGATAGTCGCCGCTGTCGCAGGCAGCGCCCTGGTGACCAGCTCCCCGGCGTCCGCCGCCGGTTACAAGTGCACCACCACGTCGAAGAGCCTCGACATGCCGCGGTACCACGGCCCACGGCCGGACAACTACGTCATCAAGACCGAGGTGTGCGCCCGGCGCTCCGGTCCCCTCGTCTACGCCCACGCGAAGATCAAGTGGACGGCGCCGAAGGTGGCGGACGGGAAGCGCGTCTTCGACGGCGCGCGCTTCACGCTGTCGGTGAAGAAGTCGACCAGCGGCCCTGACCCGGTGCTGGAGTCCGCGAACTTCGATCTGCGCTCCCGCCTCGACGCGGGCAGCGGTTCCTTCACCACGTCCGCCATCAGCTACCCGGCGCGCGGCGCCAAGGCCGTGGCCGACGGCGTTCTGAAGATCAACTGGAACGGCGACGGGGCGGGCTACCGGTCCCACGGCGTCTCCGCCTCGCCCCGCGTCTGAGCCTCGCTGCTGAGCCCCGCTCCTGCCCCGCCGCCTGCGGCGATGCGGCCGGGCCGCGCCGCGTCAACGGGTCTTCGGACGCCCGACGCGTTCCATGACCTCCACGCCGCCCGCACTGCCGATGTGCGTGTACTCCGCGTCGGGGTGCAGCTGACGGGCGTAGCCGACGAGCTGCTCCGGTGTGCGGCCGGTGTTCTCCCGCAGGGCGATGTAGTCGGGCAGCCGCCCCCGGGTGTCGCCGATCCAGAACACCTGGCAACGCCTGGCGAGCCGGCTGATCGGGCCGATGTTGGCCTCCACGGACGCGTCGTCCGGGATGCGCTCCAGCAGCCGCTCGGCCGCCGTGACCTCGCTGGGCTTGCGGTAGGAGTCCGGCTCGGTGAGCGTGGCCAGCGGCAGGGCCGTGGTCAGCGCGAGCCCCGCGGCGGCGACGGCGGCGGGCAGCTGCCCGGCGTACGAACGCAGCCACGCGCGGCGGCTGCGCTGCGAGCGCGCTACGGCGTCCACCAGCGCGAGGAAGACGACCGGCATCAGCACGGCGCTGTAGTGCCAGTCGGTGCCCCAGTAGTGCTCCTCGTGGGAGACGAAGCGCCAGCCGATCGTCGGTAGCGCCACGATCAGCAGCGGGGAGCGCAGCGCCAGCAGCCCGGTGGTGGGCAGCAGCACCCACGCCAGGGTGCGCAGCGCGGTCTCCGCCGGAATGGTGGGCGCCGGGCCGCTCTCCGCGTTGATCTTGTTCCAGTAGTCGTACGAGCCGGAGGTGTTGAACTCCGGGATGACGACACCCAGCGCGAACGCGGCGGCCAGCACGCCGAATCCCGCGAGGGCGAGCGCCAGCGGTGTCACGCGGGAGTCCGCCCGGCGGCCCCGGATGAAGAGCACCACACCGATCGCGGCGACCGTCGCCCCCAGGTCCTCCTTGACCAGGACGAGCGGCAGCGCCCAGCAGGCCGCCGCCACCCACCGCCCGCGCAGCAGCGCCTCCAGGGCGAAGGCGATCAGCGGGACGGCGAAGCAGATCTCGTGGAAGTCGAAGTCCACGGCGCGCTGCACGCCCCAGGACACTCCGTACGCGACGCCGATCGCGAGCCCGCGCTCGCGCCCGAGCAGCTGGGCGGCGACCCGGGTGACGGGGATAGCTGAGAGGGCGAAGAGCACGGCCTGCGCCACGAGCAGGGTCACGGGGGAGGGGAAGACCCGGTAGAACGGCGCGAGCAGGGCGGTGATGGGGCTGAAGTGGTCGCCCAGGATGTTGGTGCCGGGGCCCTTGAGATCGACGATCGGGGCCTGGAAATGCGCGTACGACCGCACGGCCTGCTCGAAGATGCCCAGATCCCAGGACATCGACGCCAGGCGGCGGTAGCGAAGTATGGAGAGGGCGGCGTAGACGGCGAAGAGCGCCGTGGCCAGCCAGTACGGGTCGCAGCGCGGGTCCCGCAACCGCGTCGCCGCGTTCCTGAGCCTGCCGTCCAGCCGGGCCGCCGCCTTGTCCGGGCCGGGCCCGGTGGCCTCGGCGGGCTCATGGTTCCCCGCAGGCTCCGAGGGGGCCTGGGACCCGGTGCGCCCGGCCGGGACCGCGGGGCTGGTGGAGTCGGCGGGCGTCGCTTCGGGAGAGCTGTCCGGAGTGACGGGAGCAGCCGAATCCATGCGGAGATCCTTCGCGTGCGAATGACGGTGACCGAGCGCGGCGTGGGGACAGCTCACCCCCGCCGCAAAGATACGTGAAACGGACCCGGGGCCCGGTGGCACTGTTCTGGTTCCCGCAACCGCCCTGGTGGGAACGGGTATGAGGGGACTAGAAGAGGGTGAAGAGGGGTGGGGAGGGGTCGCCGGACCCGCCGCCGCTCTGATGCCGCATGCTTCGCGGCGTAGCCCGGAGAATTCCCGCGGTGTGATCAGGCACGAACACAGGCATGAATACAGGCACGCATACAGGCGTGGACAAGGGGGCGGCGGGCTGTGCGTACGAAGAGGCATGTGAGCCAGGGGGCAGCGGTGCGCGTGTGGGGGGTCCGCCCGGCGCCGGCCGTCGCTGCGGCTGTGGTCGTGGCCGTGGCGCTCGTCGCCGGATGCGACGCCGGGGGAGAAGGCGACGCCGCACCGAAACCCGGGACCGTCGCGCCCGACGGCTGGGCGGTGGCTCCGCTCAAGAACCCCGACGGCACCAAGCCGGGGCTCCGGCCCCTCACCTCGGACGCGGACAAGGCCGCGGCGCGGGCGCTGATCGAGCGGCTGGAGACGAAGGGGCGCGGCCCGAAGACCGGTTACGCGCGCGATGAGTTCGGCTACGCCTGGATGGACACCGCCGACGGGGTGCCGCTGGCCCGCAACGGCTGTGACACGCGCAACGACCTGCTCAAGCGCGACGGCCGGAATCAGCGCTTCCGTTCCGGCTCCGACTGCGTGGTCGTTTCGATGGACCTGTACGACCCGTACACCGGCAAGGACATCGCCTGGAAGAAGGCGAAGGCGGCCGAGGTGCAGATCGACCACGTGGTCCCGCTGTCCTACAGCTGGCAGATGGGCGCCGCCCGCTGGCCGGAGAGCAAGCGCGAGCGGCTGGCGAACGACCCGCTGAACCTGCTGCCCGTGGACGGGCCCGCGAACAGCAGCAAGAGCGACTCGGGCCCCGCCTCGTGGTTGCCGCCGAGCAAGCGGATTCGCTGCGCGTACGGGGTGCGTGTCGTGCAGGTGGCACTGAAGTACGAGCTGCCGGTGACCGCCGCGGACAAGACGATGATGCTGGGGCAGTGCGGGGCGTAACGGCGGGCCGGGCGGGTCGGGAACGGGCCGAGAAGGGACGCCGGGTGATGATCCGTCCGTAGATCCGCCTGTACGTCCCTGGCGCGCATCTCATCTGTCCACGAATCGTTGGTCGAATCAGTGGCTACGGCCGCGCCGACTCCATACCATCGATCAACGTCAGGTCGGTGCATATCCTTGCCGGGAGGCTCCATGCTGCGTCCCTCGAAGAGCCGCAGGACTGCGCTCTCCTTCTCCGTCGTCGCGCTGGTCGGCGCGACGCCGCTCCTCGCCGGGTGCGGCAGTGACGCGCACCCCGGAGCCGCCGCGGTGGTGGACGGCGACCGGATCACCGTGTCGCAGTTGCAGTCGCAGGTCAGGGACGTACGAGACGCGCAGCGCGACGCTCCGCAGGGCGAGCAGCTGATCGCGGGCTCCAGCAGGCTGAACCAGGACACCCTGATCCGCATGATCCAGGCCCGGGTCGTGGAGCACACCGCCAAGAACAACGGGGTGAGCGTCACCCGGCGTGAGGTGCTGAAGGCGGTCAAGGACACCGAGGACCAGGAGGGTGGCGCGGAGGCGCTGCGCACGCTGTTCCTGAAGCAGGGCATCTCGCCGAAGCACATCAACGAGACCATCCGCCTTGAGCTCGTCCGCGTGAAGCTGCTCCAGAAGCTCGGCCAGGACAAGGCGAACACCGAGCTTCAGGCGACGTCCAAGAAGCTGGGCATCGACGTCAACCCGCGCTACGGCAAGTGGGACAACCAGCAGGGCACGGCGGTCCTGGTCAAGGAGCCCTGGATCAAGCAGATCACGAAGGACAAGGAAAACGACCAGGAAGCGGAGCAGCCCGCGTAGGTGGGTAACGTTCGAGGCGTGAACGCTCCTCGAACCCCCGGTCGCCTCGTCCTGCTGACCACCACCCACCGCGTTTCGCCCGGCCTGCTGTCCTGGCCCGCGTGGCAGACGCTGCGGGACGCCGACCGCGTACTGTGCTCCGACCCCTCGCATCCCCAGCTGCCCTATCTGCGCGACGCGGGCGTCACCGTGGAGATCAGCGAGCAGGACGCCCGCGCGCTGGTGGGCTACTGCGTCGAAGGCGGCCGCACGGCCGTCGTCCTCACCTCGGCGACCGGCGACTCCGCGCTCACCGACGGCCTGGCCCGGCTCGCCGGCTCCGGCCGGGAGACCATGCCCGACCTCGAACTGCTGCCCGGCTCGTACGACCTCCCGGGCGCCAGGCTGCTCGACCTGGTGCAGGTCATGGACCAGATCAGAGCCGCGTGCCCGTGGAGCGGGGTGCGGACGCACGAGGACCTGGCCAAGTACGGGATCGAGGAGGCGTACGAACTCGTCGAGGCCATCGAGGCGGGCGACCGGGAGGAGTTGCGCGAGGAACTGGGCGACGTCCTGCTCCAGGTCGTCTTCCACGCCCGTATCGCCGAGGACGACCCGGAGGAGCCGTTCGCCATCGACGACGTCGCCGCCGGGATTGTCGACAAGCTCATCCACCGCCACCCCCACGTCTTCGGCGGGGAGTCGGCGAAGACCCCCGACGACGTCAAGGCGCACTGGCTGCGGACCAAGGCGACCGAGAAGGGCCGCGACTCCGTCACCGAGGGCATTCCGATGGCGCAGCCCGCGCTGGCGCTGGCCGCGAAGCTGGCCTCCCGGGCGCGTGTGGCGGGGCTGACCGTCCCGCTCACTCCTGGTCCCACCGCTGGTTCTGCCGCAGTCACGGATGAGGCCCATGGGACGCTCGATGCGTCCGGGGCGGCTGAGGTGTCCGCTGTCGGCTACGAGCTGCTGGAGCTGGCGGTGCGCGCCGAGGCGAACGGGGTCGACCCGGAGACCGCCCTGCGCGCGGCCGCCCGCACCTATCGCGACGCGATCCGCGCGGCGGAGCGGCCGACGGATTCCCCGTCGTGACGGCTGTGCCGGTGTCCCGGATTCCGCGTCGTTGACGGTCGCCCCGTCGTACGGATTCCCCGTCGTGGCGGCTGCCGGTCATGGGACGGTTCGCGGGTGTGCGGCGGCGGGGGCCGGGGCTGCGGATTCGGGCCGGACGGCGGTGCGGGCGGGCCGCGGCGGCAGTGCCCCTGGTCAGGGGCCCCGCGGCGCATGAGCCATTCGGCCGCACGAGCCGACTGACCACCATCAAGGGGGGTACTCGTGGCGCATGAACATTCAGAGCATGGCCGCAGCCACCGGTCACCCCACCGGTTCATCCGTCGACTCCGCCGTTGACACCGTTGTCGAGCTGGCCCTCAAACGCGACCACCTGGTCGGCATCGGCCCCTTCGTCGCCGGGCTCGCCATTGTCGCCGTGCTGATCCTTGCCGTGGTGTACGGACTGCGCCGACGAGAACGCGAACCCGAGCCGACCATGGAGCCGCAGCCGCGTTCCGGGGCGTGGGAGACATCCGAGGAGTACCGCAGGGGCAACTGCCCGCCTGATCATGGTCCCGGCCACCAGGAGGACGGGGAGCAGATCGGGTACATCACCCAGCACCGCGAGCCTGATGAGGTGCCGCATGAGGGCGGGCGCCGCATGATGCCGTACGAATTCAAGGACCACGGAAACGAGGGCACCCGGCCCGTGCCGGGTGAGGAGGAGGGCCAGGAGCGCCAGGGGCGAGGCAGGTGAGCGGGACCGCCCAGCAGACAGAGGGACGGAGGGACGGAGCGGGGTGGAGGGACGGAGCGGGGGAGCGGGACGAGTAGCGTCTGAGGGTGCCCGAAGAGAACGCCGCCACGCCCCCGCCGTCCCCGTTGCCCACCCCCGCTACGCTCTCCGCCCCGGCCCCGGCCATGCCGCAGCCCGCCACCCCGCGCCCGGTCGCGCCGCGTCCTGCCACCTCGCGCTCCGCTACCTCTCAGCCCGCCGCTCCCGGCCTCGCGGCCCCGCAGCCGCAGGACGACGCCACCAGCTCGGCCGCCATGCCCGGGGGCGACCGCACCCCGCCTGAGCGCCCGGCGGCGCCGGAGCCGCCGGGGAGTCCGGCACCCGAGAGCCCGGCGCCGGAGCCGCCCGCGAACGGCCCCGCGCCCCAGGCCCCCGAAAGCCCCGCGCCGGACGGTGTCGCCCCCGCCCCGGCCGACGCGCCCGCGGACAGTTCCAGCCCCGCGCCCGCGGACAGCCCCCGTTCCAGCCCCGCCCCCGGCGGGTGCCCGGTCACGCCCGGAGGGGCCGGTGGGCCGGGCGCCGCGGGTGGCGGCATGCCCGAGATGTTCACGTGGGAGTTCGCGGCCAACCCGTATCCCGCGTACGCGTGGCTGCGCCAGCACGCCCCCGTCTACCGGACGGCGCTGCCCAGCGGGGTCGAGGCGTGGCTGGTGACGCGGTACGCCGACGCCAAGCAGGCGCTCGCGGACGGGCGGCTGTCGAAGAACCCGGGGCACCACAGCGAGTCGGCGCACGCCAGGGGCCGGGTCGGCATCCCCGGTGAGCGAGGCGCCGATCTGATGACCCACCTGCTCAACATCGACCCGCCGGACCACACCCGGCTGCGGCGGCTGGTCTCCAAGGCGTTCACCCCGCGCCGCGCCGCCGAGTTCGCCCCGCGCGTGCAGCAGCTGACGGATCAGCTCATCGACGGCTTCCAGGAGCGCGGGAGCGCCGACCTCATCCACGAGTTCGCCTTCCCGCTCCCCATCTACGCCATCTGCGACATGCTCGGCGTTCCCCGCGAGGACCAGGACGACTTCAGGGACTGGGCGGGCATGATGATCCGTCACGGCGGTGGCCCGCGCGGCGGCGTGGCCAGGTCCGTCAAGAAGATGCGGACCTACCTCGCCGAGCTGATCCACCGCAAGCGGGAGTCCCTGCGCCTCGGGGAGGCCGACGACCTGATCTCCGGGCTCATCAAGGCCAGCGACGACGGCGAGCACCTGAACGAGAACGAGGCCGCCGCCATGGCCTTCATTCTGCTCTTCGCGGGCTTCGAGACCACCGTCAACCTGATCGGCAACGGCGTCTACGCGCTGCTGCGCGACCCGGGGCAGCGCGAGCGGCTGCAGAGCGCCCTCGCGGCCGGGGACACCGCGCTGCTCGACTCCGCGGTCGAGGAACTGCTCCGCTTCGACGGGCCGGTGGAGCTGGCGACGTGGCGGTTCGCCACCGAACCGCTCACGCTCGGCGGGCAGCGCGTCGCCGCGGGGGACCCGGTGCTCGTGGTGCTCGCCGCGGCCGACCGCGACCCCGAGCGCTTCCCCGACCCCGACACGCTCGACCTCGGTCGCCGCGACAACCAGCACCTCGGCTACGGCCATGGCATCCACTACTGTGTCGGCGCGCCACTGGCCCGCATCGAGGCACGGACGGCCCTCGCCACCCTCCTGACGCGCCTGCCCGACCTTCGGCTCGCTGCCGAACCCGACGAACTGCGCTGGCGCGGCGGGCTCATCATGCGGGGGCTGCGTACGCTTCCGGTCGAATTCGGCACCGGTGCGCGACCGGTCGACTCCCATGAGTGAGACCGGCCCCCGGCGCGGCCAGGGTGACGAAGCGTCAGTTGTGTGATCTTGGCGTGACCTCCACTACATCAGCTTGTGATGATCCTGTGTCGGCAGTATTTTCGACCGTCAACTCGACCGACTCGACTGCCACACGAGAGGCAACCGCATGCGATCCGGCCACGGCAGACACCGCCGCCCCCGTCAGGCTCCGGCCATCATCGTCGCCGCGGGGGTGACCGGAGCGGGAATCGCCCTTCCGCTGCTGGGCGCCACCAGCGCCGTGGCGGCTGACACCGAGACGTGGGACCGGGTCGCCGACTGCGAAAGCGGCGGCGTCTGGAGCGCGAACGCCGAGAACGGGTTCTACGGCGGCCTCCAGTTGACCCTCGACGCCTGGCAGCTCTACGGGGGCACGGACCACGCACCCCGGCCCGACCTGGCGAGCCGTTCGCAGCAGATATCCATCGCCGAGCTGATCCTCGCCGACCGGGGCCCGGTGGCCTGGAGCGGCTGCGCGCGCACGGCGGGGCTGACCGAGGACGGGGAGATCCCGGACATCAACCCCGGGGACACCGGTTCGCAGAGCCCCGACGAGTCGGCCACGCCCGAACCTGACGCCACTCCCACCCCCACGCCCAGCGAGGGGGAGCCGGACGAGGCCGAGCCCACCGAGATCCCCAGCGGCACCGCGAAGCCCAAGCCCAAGCCCAGCGAGAAGCCGGGTGATGAGCCGGACGGCAAGCCGAGCGGGTCACCCAGTCAGTCGCCGGGCGAGGAGTCCGGTAAGCCGTCGCGGGAGACTCCCGAGGACGAGGCCCCGGACAGGACTTCGCCCGAGAAGCCCGGCGATGGCCGGACGGAGCCCGGCACGGGCGGTGGCAAGCACCGCGGCGAGCCCGGCACCGGGCCGGAGGCGGAGAAGCCCGGTTCGGGCCCGGCGGACGACGAGGCGCGGCCCGGCGGGCGGCACGCCGACCGCGGCACCGGGGAGCGCGGCGATCCGGGACGTACGGACAAGTCGGCGGACGGTGACCATGTCGTCCGTTCCGGTGACACGCTGTCAGCTATCGCGGAAGAGCACGAGACCCCCGGTGGATGGCCCGCGCTCTACGAGGCGAACGAGAGCGTTGTCGGCGCCGACCCCGACCTCATCCTCCCAGGTCAGAGCCTGGAACTGACGGTTCCTGAGAAAAACTGACGGGACCTGCGGGCTGCTCCATTCGGGCAGGAATATCCGTTACGTGAAAGTGAGACATGAGTCTCTTCGGAATCAGGGCGTGTCTGCCTTGTCCGATCTTCGCGTGAGGTTCCTGACCTGCGGAGATGTGAAATCCTTGGCGGCAAACACGGCTTAGTTTCCAGGGATGTTGGGGTTTGAGTGCCCCGGCCTCCTGTGTTTACCGTCGTCATCGCTCACCACCGTGAGCGCCACTGGTCGTCACGCCGAATCCTGCCGACGGCCGGGGGGAAGTCGACGCGTCAAGCGCCGAAGGCAGGAGCGGGGGAACCACAGGTAAGCGCCCGAACGGCCCGTTTCAACGCGGAGCCCGAGGGCTAGGGGTGAAGCCATGTGTGATCAATGCACGCGGCCGGGCAACTCACATGGCCCGAACCCGACAGCTCACCTCGTAGGCGTCGGTGAGGAATCAAAACATGCTGATTTCCAAGGGTAAGCACCGCCGTCCGTCCAAGGCCGTCCGTATCGCCACGCTCGCCGGTGTCGCCGGTGCGGCCGTCGCCGTGCCGCTGATAGGCGCCACTGGCGCCTCCGCCGCCACCACCGACCAGTGGGACCAGGTGGCGCAGTGCGAGTCGACCGGCAACTGGTCGATAAACACGGGTAACGGCTACTACGGCGGTCTGCAGTTCTCGGCCTCCACCTGGGCCGCGCACGGTGGCACCGCCTACGCCCCGACCGCCGACAAGGCGTCGAAGGCCCAGCAGATCCAGGTCGGCGAGAAGGTCCTGGCCAGCCAGGGCAAGGGCGCCTGGCCCAAGTGCGGCGTGAACCTGACCTCGGGTGGCGGCTCCAGCGCCCCGCAGCAGCAGGCCGCTCCCCAGCAGAAGGCCGCCCCGAAGGCCGCCCCCAAGCAGCAGGCGCAGCCCAAGGCCGCCCCGAAGCACGCCGCGCCGCAGACCGCTCCCGAGCGGCCTGCCCCGAAGCAGCAGGCCGCCCCGAAGCACGCCGCCCCCAAGACGATCAAGAAGGGTGACGGCGAGTACAAGGTCGAGTCGGGTGACACCCTCGCCAAGATCGCCGAGGCCGAGGGCGTCAAGGGCGGCTGGGAGAAGGTGTACGACCTCAACAAGGACGTCGTCTCCGACGCCAACCTCATCTACCCGGGCCAGCAGCTCCGCCTGAGCTGATCCCCCGTCCCCTCCCCGCCAGGCCGGAGGGGTACGAGACCGCCCCGCCCCGGTGCGCCTTCCCCCGAGCGCACCGTGGCGGGGCTCCTCGGTTCTCGGCTCGCCGTGCCCGGCCACTCGCGCAGCCCGGCCACTCACCGTGCGCGCCAGCCCGCTCGCCTGGGCTCGCCTCCGCTCGTCCGTCGTGGCGTCGACAGCCTGCCGGGCATGTCGTTCGCCCCGTGATCTGTGTTTTTGTCCTCGTTACCGTCTCGTCGGGCGGGCGAAGGGCAGGCGGACGTCCCAGCGCCGGTTAGGCTCGTGCTGCAGAAGCGTCTGACCCACACGAAGGAGACCGCTCGTGCCGTCCATCGACGTCGTCGTAGCTCGCGAGATCCTCGATTCGCGAGGCAACCCCACGGTCGAGGTCGAGGTCGGCCTCGACGACGGCAGCACCGGCCGTGCTGCCGTGCCGTCCGGCGCCTCCACCGGCCAGTTCGAGGCCCTTGAGCTGCGGGATGGCGACAAGGCCCGCTACGGCGGCAAGGGCGTGGAGAAGGCCGTGCTGGCCGTCATCGAGCAGATCGGCCCGGAGCTCGTCGGCTACGACGCCACCGAGCAGCGGCTGATCGACCAGGCGATGTTCGACCTGGACGCCACGCCGGACAAGTCCTCGCTCGGCGCCAACGCCATCCTCGGCGTCTCCCTCGCCGTCGCGCACGCCGCCTCCGAGGCGTCGGACCTGCCGCTCTTCCGCTACCTCGGCGGCCCGAACGCCCACCTGCTGCCGGTCCCGATGATGAACATCCTGAACGGCGGATCGCACGCCGATTCGAATGTGGACATCCAGGAGTTCATGATCGCGCCGATCGGCGCGGAGTCCTTCTCCGAGGCGCTGCGCTGGGGCGCCGAGATCTACCACACCCTCAAGGGCGTGCTGAAGGAGCGCGGGCTCTCCACCGGCCTGGGCGACGAGGGCGGCTTCGCCCCGAACCTGGACTCCAACCGCGAGGCCCTCGACCTCATCCTTGAGGCCATCAAGAAGGCCGGTTACACCCCCGGCCAGGACATCGCGCTCGCGCTCGACGTCGCCGCCTCCGAGTTCTACGAGGACGGCGCGTACGCGTTCGAGGGCAAGTCCCGCAGCGCCGCCGAGATGACCGCGTACTACGCCGAGCTGGTCGACGCGTACCCGCTGGTCTCCATCGAGGACCCGCTCAACGAAGAGGACTGGGACGGCTGGAAGACCCTCACCGACGAGCTCGGTGACAAGGTCCAGATCGTCGGCGACGACCTGTTCGTCACCAACCCCGAGCGGCTGGCGCGCGGCATCGAGAGCGACACCGCCAACGCCCTGCTGGTCAAGGTCAACCAGATCGGCTCGCTGACCGAGACGCTGGACGCCGTCGAGCTGGCCCAGCGCAACGGCTTCAAGTGCATGATGTCGCACCGCTCCGGCGAGACCGAGGACGTCACCATCGCCGACCTTGCCGTCGCCACCAACTGCGGCCAGATCAAGACCGGCGCCCCGGCCCGCTCCGAGCGTGTCGCCAAGTACAACCAGCTGCTGCGCATCGAGGAGATCCTCGACGACGCGGCCGTGTACGCGGGCCGCAGCGCCTTCCCCCGGTTCCGTTTCGCGCAGTAAGCACGGCCCGTAAGCGCGGCGCGGAGATCCGCTTCGCGCGGTGAGCGCGGCGTGGCCATTCGCCCGGCGCAGCCGCTTTTCCGTCCGTCCCCGGCCCCGGTCCCGTACCGTGGCCGGGGACGTACGTGTGTGCTGGCGGCGGTCCGGCCGTCCGGCAGCGCACCGTGCCAGCACGCAGGGATGCAGCAGGGAACGAAGGAGAGACGTGCCCGCGGACCGGTTCTCCACCGCAACCAGGCTCAAGGCACTCGGTGAGAACGCCGCCGCCCGGGTGTATCGCGCCCGGTCGCCGCGCCGTGGCCGGCTGACCGGCCGCGCGGCGCTGCTCGCGCTCGTCGTCTGCTCGCTCGTCGTGGCACTGGCCTATCCCATACGGCAGTACGTCTCGCAGCGCTCGGACATCGCCGACCAGCGGCGCCAGGCCGAGCAGGCCCGCGAGGACGTGGAGAAGCTGCGCGACCGCAAGGCCAGGCTTGAGGACCCCGCGTACATCGAGCAGCAGGCCCGCGAGCATCTGCACTACCTGCGGCCGGGCGAGACCGGCTACAGCATGCTGGGCGAGGCGGACGGCGACGCCAAGCGCCGCGACGACCGGAGCGCGGCCGACCGGCCCTGGTACAGCAATGTCTGGGAAGGGGTGGACGCGGCCGACGCGCAGCGCTGACCGGGCCCCGCCCGGCCTGCCCTTCCCGGACCGCCGCAGCCCCCGCGCCACAGATCCTCAGCAGCCGCCGTACGAGCCGCAGGCTCCTATCGGTGGCACCCACCACCGCACCCGACCACCGCACGGCCGCCCGCGGCCCCACGAACCGAAGAGAACCCTCCACGCATGGACACGCCTCCTCCGAAGACCGAACCCACCGCGCCCACCGACGCGGACATCGCCGCGTTCAAGGAGCAGCTCGGCCGTCCACCGCGCGGGCTGCGCGCCATCGCGCACCGCTGCCCCTGCGGTCAGCCCGACGTGGTCGAGACGGCCCCCCGCCTTGAGGACGGCACGCCGTTTCCGACGCTGTACTACCTGACGTGCCCCCGGGCCGCCTCGGCCATCGGCACGCTGGAGGCGAACGGCGTGATGAAGGAGATGACCGAGCGCCTGGCGGCGGACCCGGAGCTGGCCGCCGCCTACCGCGCCGCGCACGAGGACTACATCGCGCGTCGCGACGGCATCGAGGTGCTGGAAGGGTTTCCCAGCGCGGGCGGCATGCCGGACCGGGTCAAGTGCCTGCACGTGCTCGTCGGGCACTCGCTGGCGGCCGGGCCCGGCGTCAACCCGCTGGGTGACGAGGCCGTCGCACTGCTGCCCGAGTGGTGGAGGAAGGGTCCGTGCGTGACTCCGTGCGGACCGGCGTCCGCGCCGGTTGACGAGGGAGACAGCGAGTGAAGCGTGTCGCCGCCATCGACTGCGGTACGAACTCCATCCGGCTGCTGGTCGCCGACGCCGACCCGGCCACCGGCGAACTGGTCGAACTGGACCGCCGGATGACGATCGTCCGGCTGGGCCAGGACGTCGACCGCACGGGGCGGCTCGCCCCCGAGGCGCTGGAGCGCACGTTCGCCGCGTGCCGGGAGTACGCCAAAATCATCAGGGAGCTGGGAGTGGACACCGACGGCGGGCCGCACCTGCGCTTCGTCGCCACCTCGGCGTCCCGCGACGCCTCCAACCGCGACGACTTCGTGCGCGGCGTGGTGGACATCCTGGGCGTCGAACCCGAGGTGATCACCGGCGACGAGGAGGCCGGACTCTCCTTCGCCGGGGCCACCAAGGAGCTGACCGGGCGTCGGGATCTGTCGCCGCCCTACCTCGTGGTGGACATCGGCGGCGGCTCGACGGAGTTCGTCGTCGGGGACGAGCATGTGCGGGCGGCGCGCAGCGTGGACATCGGCTGCGTACGGATGACGGAGCGCCACCTTGCCGACGGCAGTGGGCACGTGCCCGAGCAGGGACTCCCCACACTGGGTCAGATCGCCGCGATAAGGGCGGATGTCGAGGCGGCGATCGACACCGTCGAGAAGACCGTGCCGCTCCGCCGCGCCGACGGCGGCCCCCACACCCTCGTCGGCCTGGCCGGGTCGGTCACCACCGTCGCGGCCATCGCCCTCGGCCTGCCGGAGTACGACTCCACCGCGATCCACCACGCGCGCGTCTCCCGTGACCAGGTCGATGAGGTCACCGGGCGCCTGCTCACCTCGACCCACGCGGAACGCGCGGCCATCCCCGTCATGCACCCGGGCCGCGTGGACGTCATCGGCGCCGGTGCCCTCGTGCTGCTCACGCTCATGGAGCGCAGCGGCGCCCGGGAAGTGGTCGTCAGCGAACACGACATCCTGGACGGGATCGCCTACACGTTGGCGGAAGGCGTCTGACCGCAGTGGCGAGGGTGTCAGGCCGGGGGTCCGGGGGTTGTCCCCCGGGATGGGCGAGCCTGGACGGCATCGCCTGGACCTGCGCGGGCGCCGACGTGTGACACCTCGGCTGCTGTGGCGGCCGCCCGGAGCCCTTTCCGGGAGGGGTCTCGGGGGTCCCTGAGCGTGTCTGACGGTGTGCCGCCAAGAAACTTCGTGAAATCCTTCACATGAAAAAGAGCCTGGTGGTCGCGTGCCGGGACCGTTTGGGCCCGTTTCCCCGCCCTGGTGCCGCCGTCGGCCCTGGGTTGGGAGGTTTCGGCGGAGTTAAGGACGAGATACAGACCGCTGGACAGACCCCTTGGTCTACTCGCGGGTAGCATGGCAAGCCCTGATCAGCAGGGGTGAGGAACGGCCCGCGCGGACCCTTGGTTCCCCTGTCCGGGTATGGCGTGGATCACGAGGGCGGCGGAGTGTAGCAGATCCCGTCACAGTGCTTGTGAAGGGGCTCACGAGCAACCCCCCTTTGGGTGCTGGATACTCGAAACATGAGCACCACGGAGCGTCCCCGAATCCTCGTTGTAGGCGGTGGGTACGTAGGTCTGTACGCGGCACGCCGCATCCTCAAGAAGATGCGGTACGGCGAGGCGACCGTCACGGTCGTCGACCCGCGCTCGTACATGACGTACCAGCCGTTCCTTCCCGAAGCAGCTGCCGGCAGCATCTCCCCGCGCCACGTCGTGGTCCCGCTGCGGCGCGTGCTCCCCAAGGCTGAGGTCCTCACCGGCCGCGTCACGACCATCGACCAGGACCGCAAGGTCGCCACCGTCGCGCCGCTCGTCGGCGAGGCGTACGAGCTGCCTTTCGACTACCTGGTGATCGCGCTCGGCGCCGTCTCGCGGACCTTCCCGATCCCGGGCCTGGCCGAGAACGGCATCGGGATGAAGGGCGTCGAAGAGGCCATCGGGCTGCGCAACCACGTGCTGGAGCAGCTGGACAAGGCCGACTCGACGACCGACGAGAACATCCGCCGCAAGGCGCTGACATTCGTGTTCGTCGGCGGTGGCTTCGCGGGTGCGGAGACCGTCGGCGAGGTCGAGGACATGGCGAGGGACGCCTCCAAGTACTACCCCAACGTCAAGCGCGAGGACATGCGCTTCATCCTGGTCGACGTCGCGGACAAGATCCTCCCCGAGGTCGGCCCGAAGCTCGGCACCTGGGGCAAGGAGCACCTGGAAGGCCGCGGCGTCGAGGTCTACCTCAAGACCGGCATGGACTCCTGTGTCGACGGTCACGTCGTGCTGAACAACGGCCTTGAGGTCGACGCCAGCACCATCGTGTGGACGGCGGGCGTCAAGCCCAACCCCGCGCTGGCCCGCTACGGCCTCCCGCTCGGCCCCCGCGGCCACGTGGACACCGCCACCACGCTCCAGGTGCAGGGCGTCGACTACATCTGGTCGGCAGGTGACAACGCCCAGATCCCCGACCTCGTGGGCCGTGCCGCCGGGAACGAGAACGCCTGGTGCCCGCCGAACGCGCAGCACGCGCTGCGGCAGGCGAAGGTCCTCGGCGACAACGTCATCTCGGGCATGCGGGGCTTCCCGCAGCGCGAGTACAAGCACGCCAACAAGGGTGCGGTGGCCGGCCTCGGCCTCCACAAGGGCGTCGCGATGATCGTCGTGGGCAAGGTGAAGATCAAGCTCAAGGGCCGTCTCGCCTGGTACATGCACCGCGGTTACCACGGCATGGCCATGCCGACCTTCAACCGCAAGATCCGCGTCTTCGCCGACTGGACGCTGGGCATGTTCCTCAAGCGCGAGGTCGTCTCCCTCGGCGCCATCGAGAACCCCCGCGAGGAGTTCTACGAGGCCGCCGCCCCGGTCTCCGCCGGTGCCTCGGCGAAGCCCGCGGAAGCCAAGGCCGACAAGGGCGGGGCCAAGGCCAAGGCGTAAGCGGCACCGGTGCGCGCGGCACGCCGCCGCGCGCACCGGTCCGCGGCCGACCGCGCACAGCGGCGGCTCGTACAACCTGGCGCGCTCCGCGCACTGAGGGCGTCCACCAATCCGTGGGGTGGGCGCCCTCAGCCATGCCCGCCCCCGGCCGCCGCCTCAGGCCTGTGGCCGCCGCCTCAGGCCCGCGGGCGCGCCACCGCTCCTACGCCCCCTCGCCCGCGCCGTGGAGCACACGAGGGGCGCGTGCCGCCCGCCAGCGCCTTCTCGCACCGCAGCACCCACCAGGATGACTTTGCCGATTCCAGACAAGTGATTGGGACTGTCATGAGGCTGGACGGTGTTTACGTGGTGAGTGAATCTTCCTCGGACTCACCATCGCGACTCACCGCGTCTCCCTGGAGGTGTGCGACATGTCCGACGCCGCTGGACGGCTCTCCGCACTCGCTGAGGCGGTAACGGGGTCACCTCTCCCCATCCGTGTCCGCGCCTGGGACGGCAGCGAAGCCGGACCTCCGCACGCGACAGGGAGCTGGGCCGGAGCGGGCGGCCAGCCCCCGTCGCAGGCCCCGCCGACGCTCGTCGTACGCGATCGGCGCGCCATCCGCCGCCTCCTGTGGAAGCCCGGCGAGCTCGGCCTCGCCCGCGCCTGGGTGGCCGGTGACCTCGACGTGGAGGGCGACCTCTACGCCGCGCTCGACCTGCTCGCCGGACTCTTCTGGGAGCGCGGCACCCCCGGCAAGCCGCAGTCCGCCCTCGTCAGGGCGCTGCGCGCCGTCCGCGACCCGGAACTACGCTCCGCCGCCCGCGAACTGGCCATGCTCGGCGGCCCCTGGCCGCCGCCCGCACCGCCCGCCGAAGAGGCGCGCTTCCGGCGCGGCCCCCTGCACACGCTCCACCGCGACAAGGAAGCCATCAGCCACCACTACGACGTGAGCAACGGCTTCTACGAACTCGTCCTCGGCCCGTCGATGGTCTACTCGTGCGCCTACTGGGACAGCCCCGACTCGACGCTGGACGACGCCCAGCGCGCCAAGCTCGATCTGGTCTGCCGCAAGCTGGGGCTGCGCCCCGGCCAGCGGCTGCTGGACGTCGGCTGCGGCTGGGGCTCGATGGCGCTGCACGCGGCGCGCGAGTACGGCGTACACGTCGTCGGCATCACCCTGTCCCAGGAGCAGGCCGAGTTCGCCCGTAAGCGCGTCGCCGAGGCCGGGCTCACCGACCGGATCGACATCAGGGTGCAGGACTACCGCCGCGTCGCCGACGGTCCGTACGACGCGATCTCCTCCATCGGCATGGCCGAACACGTCGGCTCCGCCGGCTACGCCGAGTACGCCGGTCTGCTGCACGGGCTGCTGAGGCCGGGCGGCCGGCTGCTCAACCACCAGATCGCCCGCCGCCCCGAGCCCGACGAGGACGCCTACCAGATCGACGAGTTCATCGACCGGTACGTCTTCCCCGACGGCGAACTCGCCCCGGTGGGCAGGACGGTGAGCCAGCTGGAGGACGCCGGGTTCGAGGTGCGCGACGTGGAGGCGATCCGCGAGCACTACGCGCTGACGCTGCGCCGCTGGGTGGCGAACCTGGAGCAGCACTGGACGGAGGCGGTGCGGCACACCTCGGTCGGCCGGGCCCGGGTCTGGCGGCTCTACATGGCCGCCTGCGCGCTGTCCTTCGAAAGCAACCGGATCGGCGTCAACCAGGTCCTCGCCGTCCGCACCCCGGAGTCCGGCGAGTCGGGCCTGCCGCTGCGCACGCGGGAGTGGCCGGCCTGAGCGGGGCGGGCACGGGATCGCCGCCGACCAGCGGCCGACGCCCGGCGCGACGGTGAAGGGGCCCCGGGCCCGCGGTGGTGACCGCGGGCCCGGGGCCCCTTCGTGACGCGTCGTCCCAGACGCCCGGCGAACCGCTCCGGCGCTCCGCTACTCCGCCTTGATGGCGTCCAGCATGTTCAGCTTCGCCGCCCGGCGGGCGGGCCACAGCGCGGCCAGCACACCGACCACGGCGGCCAGGCCGAGGAAGATGCCCATCCGGCCCCAGGGCACGACCAGTTCGTACGTGGTCAGGCTGGAACCGATCAGCTCACCGGCCGCCCAGCCGAAGAAGACACCCAGGCCGATCCCGAGCACCCCGCCGAAGAGCGAGATGACCAGCGACTCCAGCCGCACCATCCGCTTGATGCCCTTGCGGTCGAGGCCGATGGCCCGCAGCATGCCGATCTCCTGCGACCGTTCGAAGACGGACATCGCGAGGGTGTTCACGACACCGAGCACCGCGACGATCACGGCCATCGCCAGCAGCCCGTACAGCATGTTCAGCATCAGGCTGATCAGCTTGGCTATGTCGTTGGAGACATCGTCCATGTCCTGCACCTTGACGGCCGGGTTGTCGCCGAGGGCCTTCTCCAGCGACTCCTTCGCCTCGTCGGACACGCCGTCCTTGGTCTTCAGCATCACCTGGAAGTCGGTGATGTCGTCCTGGTGCGGGGTGAGCGTGGCGTTGTCGAGCATGACGCCGTTGATCATCATGTTGCCGTCGTAGACGCCCGACACCGCGAGGCGGCTCTTCTTGCCGTCCTCGAACGTCGTGGTGAACGTCGAGCCGACCTTCCAGCCGCGGTCCTTGGCCATGTCGTCGTCCACGACGACCTTGTTGCCGCCGAGCCCGGCGAACGAGCCCTCCTTGAAGTCCAGCCGCGTCAGCTTGCCGATGGTCTTGCCGTTGACGCCGACCAGCTCTTCCTTCTCGCCGCCGATCCGGGCGGGCGACATGCGCAGCGGGCTGCTGTCGGTGACCTCGTCGAGGTTCTCCAGCGTCTTGCCGACATCGGGGGAGAGCGGGGTCATGCTGGCCATGCTGACGACGTAGTCGGCTGTCAGGGAGTCCGTGGCCATCTTGTCGATCGCCTTCTGGACACCGCCGGCGATCACGGTCAGACCGGTGATGAGGGTGAGGCCGATCATCAGCGCGGAAGCGGTGGCCGCCGTACGGCGCGGGTTGCGCACCGCGTTCTGCCGGGCGAGCTTGCCGGGCATTCCGAAGACGCGCAGCACCGGGGCCGCGGCGGCGATGAGCGGCCGGGACAGCAGCGGGGTCAGGACGAAGACACCGATCAGCAGCAGACCGGCGCCGAGGCCCATCGGGGCGTTGCCGTCGTCCATGCCGGTCGCCGCCAGCACCAGGGCGACGCCCACACCGGCGAAGATCGCGCCGATGGTGTTGCGGACGACCAGGCCACGGGTGGTCGGCGGGGCGTGCACACTGCCCATCGCCGCGACCGGCGGGATCTTCGCCGCACGGCGGCCGGGCAGCCAGGCGGCGAGCACGGTGACGACGACGCCGACGAAGAGGGAGATGCCGACCGTGCTCGGCGTGACGACCAGCGGGCCGTCCGGGACGGTGGCCCCCGTGGAGTTCAGCAGCGAGCGGAGCCCGGCGCCGATGCCGACGCCGGCGAGCAGGCCGGTGGCGGCGGCGATGACGCCGACGAGGGTCGCCTCGAAGAGCACGGAGCGGGTCACCTGGCGGCGGCTGGCGCCGACCGCGCGCATCAGCGCCAGCTCCTTGGTGCGCTGGGCGACGAGCATGGTGAAGGTGTTGGCGATGATGAAGATGCCGACGAAGAGCGCGATCCCGGCGAAGGCAAGCATGCCGGTCCGCATGCCGCTCATCTGGCTCTTGATGTCCTCGGCCTGGTCGTCGGCGAGCTTCTCGCCGGTGGTCGCCTCGGCCTGCTTCGGCAGCATCTTGTCGGCCTGCGCCTTCAGCGCGGCCTGCGAGGTGCCGGGCTTGGCCTTCAGCTCGATGCCGGTGTACTGGCCGGGCTCGGCGTACAGCTTCTGTGCGGTGGCCGTGTCGAACAGCGCGAGGCTGCCACCCGCGGCGACGTTGCCGTCATCGGTGGTGAAGATGCCGACGACCTTCTGCTTCAGCACCGGCCCGTCGACGGACACCTTGATCGGGTCGCCGACCTCGTAGCCCGCGCGCTCGGCGGTCTTCTTGTCGAGCGCGACCTCCTTCGCGTTGGCGGGGGCGCGGCCTTCCTTCATCGGATAGCGCGCGTCCTGCCCGTCCTTGCCCGGGAAGTAGTTGCCGCCGTTGGAGGCGAAGCCGTCGCCGACGAGCTTGCCGTCCTCGTCGGGGATGGCGGCGAAGCCGTTGAGCGTGCCGGTGACCGAAGCCGCTCCGGGGAGCTTCTTCGCGTCGTCGAGCAGCGCCTGGCTCAGCTTGGGGGCGGCGCCGGGCTTCTCCTTGGCGTCGTCGGAGTTGTCAGGCTCTATCGCGACGTCGACGTTGGTGAACCCCTTCTCGGAGCTCTTCTGGTACGCGTCGGAGATGGTCGAGGTGAAGACCAGAGTGCCGGAGACGAATGCGACGCCGAGGAGAACGGCGAGGACGGTCATCAGCAGTCTGGCCTTGTGCGCGAGCACGTTGCGCAAGGCGGTACGGAACATGGGTCTGTCAGTCCTGGGGAAGTGGGCCGGTGGTCATCGAGCGGCTGCCGGAGCTCAGCTGGTCCGGCCCTTGGCGTCGAAGCGCTTCATACGGTCGAGAACGGTGTCCGCCGTGGGCTCGTACAGCTCGTCCACGATCTGGCCGTCCGCGAGGAAGACGACGCGGTCCGCGTACGCGGCGGCCACCGGGTCGTGGGTGACCATCACGACGGTCTGGCCGAGCTCGCGTACGGAGTTGCGCAGGAAGCCGAGCACCTCGGCGCCCGACCGGGAGTCGAGGTTTCCGGTCGGCTCGTCCGCGAACATGATCTCGGGGCGGCCCGCCAGCGCGCGCGCCACGGCGACGCGCTGCTGCTGGCCGCCGGAGAGCTGGTTCGGCCGGTGCTTGAGCCGCCCGGACAGGCCGACGGTCTCGACGACCATGTCGAGCCACTGCTTGTCGGGCTTGCGGCCCGCGATGTCCATCGGCAGCGTGATGTTCTCCAGCGCGTTGAGTGTCGGCAGCAGGTTGAACGCCTGGAAGATGAAGCCGATCTTGTCGCGGCGCAGCTGGGTGAGCTTCTTGTCCTTCAGCGACGTCAGCTCCACGTCACCGATGCGGGCCGAGCCACCGGAGACCGAGTCGAGCCCCGCCATGCAGTGCATGAGCGTCGACTTCCCGGAGCCGGAGGGGCCCATGATCGCGGTGAACTCAGCCTGCCGGAAGTCGACGGTGACCCCGCCGAGGGCGACCACCTGGGTCTCGCCCTGTCCGTAGACCTTGCTGAGATCGGTGGCGCGGGCTGCCACCGCGGTGCTGCGGGTGGCGGTGGTGGGGGTGGTCACTGTCGAACTCCTGTCGGTGCGGTGCCTGGGGACGGTTCCATCCTTCCGGGCGAACTGCCCCGGACCATCAGCCCCTGCTCCCGTTCCTGGGGGAGACTCGCGAGGTACACCGTGCGTGCCGTGTCCTCCTTGGGGAGGAGGGCGACCCCGAGAGAGCAGGAGGCGAGGACGTCCGGGCGGCGGCGTACGGACGTCCTCGGCACCCGGGCACCAGAGCGGCCGACCTCCGGCCGGAGCGTGACCGGACCAAGATCAGACCGCGGCCGGACCGCGGCCGGACCACGAGTCCGCGCCAGCGGAATGACCCACTCCGGAACCACCTCCGGGAAGCGGCCGGAACCGGCGGGAAGAGCGGCCGCCGATCCCCTTCACGGCGGAGCGGCGGCGAACGGCCCACACGCTGCGTCGAGATTTCGTCAATTCAGCGTAACCGGCCCTATGTGCCATGCGAGCAGCGTTGATGGGCCATTGGCATGTGCCACAGGCATAGCCACCCTGCTGATGCACCCTCAGTTGCCCATAAAATAAGACAACGGCGATCAGCCGTTCAGCCGTCCGTGGAGCGTTCCCCGGCTAGGCTCGTCCTGCTCTCCTCTGGGGGACGGGCCGTACACCGTACGTGCGGCGATGGGAGCGCCCCTGCCCGGATGGTGGAATGCAGACACGGCGAGCTTAAACCTCGCTGGCCTACGGGCCGTGCCGGTTCAAGTCCGGCTCCGGGCACCACCGCGCTCAGGGCGTCTGACCTGCGCAATCGGCGAGCATCCGCCGTGCTTCCTCCGCGTCGTGTGCGCGGCGCGTGCGCACCGTCCTCTCATCTCGCCGCATGGCGTACGCGCGGAAGCGCGAAGGCCCCAAGGGCAACGTAACCGGCTACCGCGTGCGGTGGCCCCCAGGGGGCGCGAATTACACCAAGACGGGGTCGGCGGCCTTCGGTGACGACGCGTCAGCCGGGGCCTCGGGAGAGGCCGCGGACGGTGGGGAAACCCCCGTCCGCGACCGGAACCCGGCGCGGACAGCGCCTGCCAGTAGTACGGGTGTCAGGACCGGGGTTTGACGGCGACCAGGCCCCACTGGTCCACCGGCTCGGGGGTCGGGCCGGGTTCGGGGTGCCAGTGACTGATCGGGACCAGCCCCGGCGGCAGGATGTCCAATCCTTGTGCGCAGGCGGTGATCTGCTCGGGGTCGCGGACCCAGTAGGGCGGGGTGTCGCCGCTGGCGTACGCCTCTTGTGCCTGGAGGGTCTGCGGGGTGCGGATGGTGTCGCACGTCACGAGATGGCTGCCGACCGCGAGCTGAGCGAGGTAGCGCCGCATGAGGGCGCTCGCCTCGTCGGCGGGGAAATGCCCCAGGGTGGAGAGGGCGAGGAGAACCACCGGGCGGTCGAGGTCGAGCGTGCCGGCGGCTTCGGTGAGCACGGTGTCCGCGTCGCGCAGATCAGCGTCGATGTAGTTGGTGGCCCCCTCGGGGGCGCTGGTGAGGAGCGCGCGGGCGTGGGCGAGCACGATGGGGTCGTTGTCGACGTAGACGACCCGCGCACGGGGGATGACCTCCTGGGCGCTGCGGTGCGTGGGCATCGCGGTCGGCAGCCCCGTGCCCAGATCCAGGAATTGGTCGATGCCCTGGCCGGCCAGGTAGCGCACCGCGCGGTCCTGGAACGCGCGCGAGGCGCGGGCCAGCTCCTGGGCCTGGGGGTACTGCTCTACGACCTGCCGCCCCAACTCCTCGTCGGCGGGGTAGTGGTCCTTGCCGCCGAGCCAGTAGTTCCACACACGGGCGCTGTGGGGGAGATCGGGGCGTAGGTCGAGCTCAGGGGGTGGGCCGTCGGTCATCACGTGCTCCTAGCGGGGAGAAGGGGTCTGCGGTGGCGGTGCGATGCCGGCGCTGGCGTCCATGGCGTCCGTGGCTTCCTGATACGCCCTCACCAGCTCGGGTTCAGTGGTCCTCGTCGTACGCGGGCCCCGCAGGATCAGCCGATCCTCCGCGTGGGACCCGCGTCCGCCACACCATCACACCGTCACGCCGTCAGAACCACCTTCCCCTCCGTTTCGCGGGCCTCCAGGGCCGCGTGCGCTTCGGCGGCCCGGTGGAGGGGGAACCGGGTGACCGGCGGGATCAGCCGGCCTTCCGCCGCCGCGGCCAGTGCCCGGGTCGTCAGGTTCTGCCAGCCGTCGGCGGAGAGCATGTGCGGGCCGATCGCCCAGGTGGCTGTCAGCTGGCGTTCGATGAGGTCCCGGGTGCTGATCTCGGTGGGCTCGCCCGAGGCCCAGCCGTACAGCAGGAAGCGCCCGCCGGGGCCGAGGAGTTCCAGGGCCTGGCGGCCGGAGGGGCCGCCGACACCGTCCAGGACGACGCTCACCGGGCGGTCGGCCACCGCGTCGCGGACGTGGGCGGGCCAGTCGGGGTCACGGTAGTCCACGGCGATGTCGGCGCCGAGGGCGCGGACACGGGCCACCTTCGCCGGGCCTCCGGCCACGCCGACGACGAGGGCACCGGCCTGCCGGGCGGCCTGGACGAAGATGCTGCCCAGCCCCCCGGCGGCCGACATCACCAGGACGGTGTCGGCGGGGGAGAGTTGGGCCAGGGCGAGCACGCCCTGTGCGGCGGCTCCGGTGGTGACCACCGCTACGGCGGTGCTGTCGTCCACGTGCTCGGGGATGAGGTGCAGCGCGTCAACGGTGGCGATCGCCTGCTCTGCGTACCCCCCGTCCGCCACTTGCGCCACGACCCGGCGGCCCAGCCATTCCCCGCCGACTCCGGGGCCCACCGCCCCCACGACCCCGGCGACCTCACCGCCGGGGGTGTGCGGCAGTTCCGGTGGCTGATGCGGACCGACGCCGACACCCCGGCGGAGCGTGGTCTCGACCAGATGGACGCCGCTCACCCGCACATCGATCCGCACCTGCCCCTCGGCCGGGACCGGGTCGGCGACCTTCTCGTAACTGAGGTTCTCGGCGGGGCCGAAGGCGTGCAGCCGTATCGCGTGCATCTGTGACGCTCCTGAAGTCGGGCCACCAGCGTGTGTGGTGTGCGTGATGACCACGGTCGGACATGAACCGCACTTGAGGTCAAGGCCGTGATCCGCCGCCCGGTGCCGCGCCGGACGGATTTTCAGGTCATCTTCAGGATCACTGCGCGAGGGTGTGCCGCAGGCGCTCACCGAGCGCTCCCCGGTGGCCGGGTCCTCCCGCCGCCGGGCCCCGCCGTCGCCACGTCAACGTTGATGAAGCGGCCGGACCCCTGACCCGACCACACCACGCGCCCACCACGGCGAGTAAGAGGCAGGCCACCATGCAGCAACTCATCGCGCACGCCCGTTCCTTCGAGAGCCACTGCGCGGAGCGCGGTGAGGACTTCCGCAGGCTCGGGGACGGGCAGGCGCCAGAGGTCCTCTTCATCACGTGTTCCGACTCGCGCGTCGTGCCCTCGCTGATCACCGGAGCGGGCCTCGGCGACCTCTTCGAGCTGCGCACCGCGGGCAACATCGTCCCCGAGTACCGCCACGGGCACCCCGCGGGTGAGACAGCGACGATCGAATACGCCGTGCGTGTCCTGGGCGTACGGCACATCGTCGTCTGCGGACACTCCCACTGCGGGGCGGTCGGCGCCGTGTTCCGCGACGACGACCTGCGCGCCGTTCCCGCCGTACGGGACTGGCTCCACACCACCGTCTCGCAGCGGCTGCGCGGCAGGCGGCCGGGCGCGGCCGGTGCCTCGCCGGACCTCACCGACGCCATCCAGCGGCACGCGCTCGCCCAGCTGGCGCGGCTGCGGTCCTACCCCTGCGTACGCGAAGGGGTCGCGGACGGCCGGCTTTCCCTGACCGCGTGGTTCTACGAGGTCCACACCGGGGCCGTACGCGCGCACTGCCCGGAGACGGACACCTTCCAGCCGCTGTAGTAGGGGCGTTCACGCGCCCCCTGCGCTCGGCCTCGCCGCCCGGACGGGTGACCCCCGCGCCCGCCGCTCCCGCGCGGCTCCGTCCTCTTCCCTCCGTCCCCCTTCCCGGCGCCCTCCACCGTCCCCGTGCCCGGCGGCGTCCCTCGCCGTGCGCGCATCCGCTCACCGCTTCCGGAGGAATCGCAGATTCCATGTTCTCCACACGGTTGTCCAGCCTCAGTCCCACCACCGTCCGGCGCGATGTCCTCGCCTCGCTCGTCGTCTTCCTCGTCGCCGTCCCGCTGTGTGTCGGCGTCGCCGTCGCCTCGGGCGTACCAGCCGAACTCGGGCTGATCACCGGCATCGTCGGCGGGCTCGTCGTCGGCTGTCTGCCCGGCAGCTCCCTCCAGGTCAGCGGGCCCGCGGCGGGCCTCACCGTCCTGGTGCACGAGGCCGTGCAGCAGTACGGGCTCGCGTCCCTGGGGGCCATCGTCCTGGCCGCCGGTGTGCTCCAGCTCGTACTCGGCGCGCTGCGCTGCGGGCGCTGGTTCCGCGCGATCTCCGTCGCCGTCGTCCAGGGCATGCTCGCGGGCATCGGCCTGATCCTCATGCTCGGCCAGGTCTACGCCATGGCCGACGCCGACCAGCCCGACAGCGGCCTCGGCAAGATCGCCGGGCTGCCCGGGCTCGCCGCCCACGTCGCGGGCAGCAGCGGGGCCCGTGCGGCGTTCGCGGTGGGCCTCGGCACGCTGGCCGTCCTCGTGCTGTGGAAGCGGCTGCCCGAGAAGGTGCGGATGGTGCCGGGCCCGCTCGTGGCCATCGCCGCCGCCACCCTCGCGACAGCGGTCTTCGGGCTGCCCCTCGGCAAGGTGGAGGTGCACGGCCTGCTGGCGTCGATCCAGCCGCCCGGCGCCGGTGACCTCGGCGGTCTCGCTCAGCTGTCCGTGATCGGCACGGTGCTCGCCTTCACCCTGATCGCGTCGGCGGAGAGCCTGTTCAGCGCCGCGGCGGTCGACCGCATGACCGACGGGGCCCGTACGGACTACGACAAGGAGCTGATGGCCCAGGGGGCGGGCAACGCCGTCTGCGGCGTCCTTGGCGCACTGCCGATGACCGCGGTGATCGTCCGCAGCGCGGCCAACGTCCAAGCCGGTGCCCGCACCAAGCTCTCCCGCATCCTGCACGGCGCCTGGCTCCTGCTGTTCGCCGCCCTCTTCCCCGCCGCCCTCGGCGTCGTCCCGCTCGCCGCGCTCGCCGCCGTCCTGGTGCACGCCGGGGCGAAGCTCGTGCCCGTGCGGCAGCTGCTCCCGCTGTGGCGGGAGCACCGGGGCGAGGCCGTGATCCTCGGGGTGACGGCGGTCGCCATCGCCGTGGCCAACATGTTCGAGGGCGTACTCCTCGGGCTGCTGCTCGCCGTTGTCAAGACGGCCTGGGAGACGTCCAAGGTCCAGGTCGAGGTGACCGAGCTGACCGGCGGCCGGATGATCGCCGCCATCAGCGGAAACGCCACCTTCCTCCAGCTGCCCAAGATCCTCGACGCGCTGGAGGCACTGCCTCAGGACAAGCCCGTCGAGCTGGACCTGACCGGACTGCGCCACCTTGACCACGCCTGCCGCACCGCGCTGGACGCCTGGTCCGCCCGGCACAACGGCGTCAGCCGGACGGAGACCCCGGCACCGCGGCTCGCCGGGGCGGGCAGCGGCCGGGCCGCGGCCGGGCCCACTGGGCCGACCGCGTGAACGAGGGCCCCACGGGTACTCCGCCACTCCGCAGGACACACGGATCACCTGACCGGGCGCGGCCGGTACAGCGGATGTACGCGGCGCAAAGGCCGGGCCCAGCGGCCGGACCGGAGGCATGTGCGCAGGTCACGCCGTTGAGACCGGGGGAAGAGCAGGGCGCGGGACGGTGGGGAGGGAGGTTCCGTGAATGATTCGGCCAGGCTCCGGACGCGGCCGGGTGCCTCGCGCGTACGCTGCGTAAGGGCGACGTCGCCCACGGTCCAGCAGAGGGCCATGTACCGGCCACGAAGGGGAGAAAAGATCCTCCTTCGGCACTAGGGTGATTGTTTTGCTTACCCATTACCCTTGACTCAAGGTCGCGCAGGGCGGCCATGGAGGAGTGAGATGAGGAGCAGCAACCCGGTCTTCTCGCGACGGGGCTTCAGCCGCGACAACGCCTATGCGGGCTTCAACACGCCGCCGCAGGCCGGGGGCCCCACCGCAACCCAGGGCAACCCGTACGCCGCTGGCGCGCAGCCTGCCAACCCGTACGCCCCGGGCGCGCAGGACCTGACCCCCGAGCAGCTGCAGCAGCTCTACGGTGGGGGCCCGGCGGCCCCGCCGCAGGCCGGCCGTATGACGATGGACGACGTCGTCATGCGCTGTGCCATGACGCTCGGCACCGTCGTCGTGGGGGCCATCGTCGCCTGGGCGGCACTGCCGGTCTCCAGTAAGAGCTACGGCATCGCCATCGGCGCCGCGCTGATCGCGATGGTGCTCGGCTTGACCCAGGCCTTCAAGCGCACCGCCGTCCCGGCCCTGATCATCGGTTACGCCGCGTTCGAGGGTGTCTTCCTCGGCGTCATCAGCGAGATGTTCAACTCCCGCTGGTCCGGTATCCCGATGCAAGCCGTGCTCGGCACGATGGCCGTCTTCTTCGGTGTGCTGATCGCCTACAAGACACGGCTGGTCCGCGTCGACGCGCGCTTCCAGCGCTTCGTGCTCGCCGCGGCCATCGGCTTCGTGCTGCTGATGGCGGTCAACCTGCTGTTCGCCGCCTTCGGTGGCGGCGACGGTCTCGGCTTCCGCAGTGGTCCGCTCGGCATCGTGTTCGGCATCGTCGGTGTCGTCCTTGGTGCCGCCTTCCTGGCCATGGACTTCAAGCAGGTTGAGGACGGTGTCCGCTACGGCGCTCCGCGCGAGGAGTCGTGGCTGGCCGCGTTCGGCCTGACGCTGACGCTCGTGTGGATCTACCTGGAGCTGCTGCGGCTGATCGCCATCTTCAGGGACTGACCCCGGGGATGGCCGCCGTGCGCGGCCATCCCGCCCGGGCAGCGTCGGCGGACGAGGCCCACAGCAACCCGCCGCAGGGCCCCGGAGGATCATCTCCGGGGCCCTGCGTTGTTGCTGTCCGGCGCGGACCCTGCCGCGCGTTGTTGTCCGACGTGGAGACTGCCGTGCGTTGCCCGCTACAAGAGCTTGCGCGCCGCGCGCCGCAGATCGTATTCGTGGACGATCGCCTTGGCGTGTCCATAGGCGAGCTTGTGCTCGCCGCGTAGCCAGTTGACCTTCTCCTCGAAACGGAAGAGGGCGGGGCCTTCATCCACCGTGCGCAGCCAGTCGGCGACTTCACGGCCGGTGCAGTGGGGGATTCGGGAGAGCAGGTTCCGGTGGGTCTCTTCGGAGAAGACTTGGGACATCGGCGCCTCCGGCGTGTCCTGTCGCTGTACCACTTGTTCGTGGCCAAGGGGGTCCTTCACCTCACCGTGCCTGAGGCTTTGGTCGTTGGCAACAGCCTGTGGGTGGCGCATAGAGTCGCGATGTGAATGACGTGACCGCTCTTCTGGCCGCCGTAGACCGACTTTCCGACCGGCTGCGCGCCTTGCCGCAGTCGCGCCTGAGGCAGGGTGCGGCGGTCGAAGGGCTGGCGCTTGCACGCGAGTTGGCGGCCCGCGCGCAGCGTGTCGAAGAGCCTGGACGTACCCCGCGGACGATGCCCGACGTGGGGCTTTTCGCGGTCGCTGACCAGGTCGCCGTCGCCGGACACGATCTGGCCCACGCGCTGGCGGGCGGCACGCCGTCCGCCGCCGCCGACGACCGTGGCGACGCCGTGGACGCGGAGCGGGCAGCGGGCAGCGGGCGGGACGCCGGACCGGACGGTGGTCCCGACGACGGGCCGGAGCGGGTGGCGGAGGCCGGAACGGAACGGGAAGCGGACGTCGATACGGGGCCGAAAACGGACGGTGTGCGGGATGTCCGTGCGGGAGGGTCCGCAGCCGGGCCTACGGGGAGGCACGCGTCGGAGGCGCAGGAGGCGGCCGCGCTCGTCGAGGCGGTACGGGCTCGCTGCGGCCTCTGAGCGGTGGCGCGAGCCTCCCGGCGGACGGGGCCGAGCCGGGCGGCTGGGCAGGCGGTTCGGCCCGGTGCTCGGGGCCTCTCGGGCGGGGGACGGCCGGTGCGATGAGACGAACGCGGCACGCCCCGGCGTTGAGCCCGGGGCGTGCCGTAGGTGCGGGGGTCCGGACGTCCGTGGGAAACGGCCGGAGCGCCGTGCGCGCCGCCTGCCGTGAGTGGGCGGCGCGGTGGCGGGGCGGTCAGAGTGAGGCGATGACCCGGTCGGCGAGCACGTAGACGTTCTCCTCGCCGTAGCCGAAGGTCAGGGCGTACGCGCCGGAGACGCCGGAACCGCCGAGCAGCACCGGGACGCTCCCGTCGCGCAGCGCCTGCGCGAGCTGGTCGGCGGTCTCGCGGTGGCCCGGGGTCATGCAGACCGTGGTCCCGTCGGCGAACACATAGACGTCGAGGGTGCCGAGGGGGCCGGGGCGCACATCGGCCAGCGGCGTACAGGCGTCGGCCAGCTCACCGAGGAGGGCGACGGTGCGCTCGTGGTCGATGATCGCCGGGGGCTGCGCGGCGGCGTGCGAGGGATGCGAGGGATGGCGGCGGCGTGCGGCGGCCAGCTCGGGCGACTCGGTGACGTCCGGCTCACCGGCCAGGTCGAGCGCGGGGTCAAGGGCCGGGTCGAGCATCGGGTCGAGCGCCGGATCGAGGGCCGCTTCGAGCGCGGCGTCCAGCAGCTCGGAGTCGATCAGCGGCTCCAGACCGGCGAAGTCGGACTGGCGGGGCACATAGGGCGTCGTGTCGAGCGTGGGCTCGTCGCCGAGCCCGGTCAGGCCGCCGAGCAGGGTCGGAGTGTCGGCCGCGTTGGCCGAGTCGCGAGCTTCCTGGGCCGCCCAGAAGGCGCGGGCCTCGGCCAGTTCCCGCTCGCGCTCCTCGGCGAGCGCGTCGGCGACAGCTGCGCGTATCTCGGCGGCGGGGGTCTGGCGCGCGGCTGGCACGCCCACCGAGCCGGACGCCTCAGCGGCGACGGTGGTGGCGGTCACGACCTCGGCGCGCAGGGCGGCGATCTGGCGGCGCAACCCGCGAGCGGTGTGCAGGGCCGCGGCACCCACGGCCGTGGCGATGCCCGCGGCCAGCAGGACGGCTAGGGACGTAGCGCTCACTGACAGACTCCCGGTTGCTATTGATCCCCCGAATTCCTATCTCAGCTTGGCGTGTGCCGCAGACTCTTGTCAGTGCAAAACGTCACCAAATGAGTGGGTATAAAGGCCCGGACGTTTTGTACCGGACGTCCCTGACCTGCACGATCGGCGCTCCCTCGGGACGTTGGTCACATCCTGGGGGAGATTCGGTCACGGCCCGGTGGGCTCGCCCGCCCCTCGCGCACCACGATAGAGGGCGCGGGGGCGTCGCGGAACTAGCTGGCGAGCGCGGCCAGTCCGGCTGGTGGGCTGCCGGAGACCTGGTGAAGGCCCGCAGGGGACTGCGTAGCGGCTGGTGGGAGGCGAGGCTGCTGGAGGTCGTACGGGGGCCGCTGGAGCTCGCCCTGAAGTCCGCAGGCCTGGCTGGAGCCTTCCGTGGCCGGGTGCAGAGCGCGACGCCCGGCGCTCGTTACGCCCCGCGCGCCCGGCGTTCGCGGGAACGCCGGGCGCGCGCTGGCACGTTGAGCGCGGCACACTCTGGGCGATGCGCCGGTGACCGCCCGTACGGCACGGCGTCCGTGCCGTGGGGGGCTCAGCACACGCGGCAGTCGCGCCAGGGGGGCCGTGCGGGCGGGTCGTTCCGGCGGCCGGGCCAGTGGCCGTGTCGTGGACAGGCCGGGCCCGGCCGCCGTGCCGGGTCAGCTCAGGCGCTCGATGACCATCGCCATGCCCTGGCCGCCACCGACGCACATGGTCTCCAGAGCGAACTGCTTGTCGTGGAACTGGAGAGAGTTGATCAGCGTGCCGGTGATGCGGGCGCCGGTCATGCCGAAGGGGTGACCCACGGCGATGGCACCGCCGTTGACGTTGAGCCGGTCCAGGTCGATGCCGAGGTCGCGGTACGACGGGATGACCTGCGCGGCGAACGCCTCGTTGATCTCGACCAGGTCGATGTCACCGATCGACAGACCGGCCCGCTTCAGCGCCTGCTTGGACGCCTCGACCGGCCCGTAACCCATGATCTCGGGGGACAGGCCGGAGACACCGGTGGACACGATCCTGGCGAGCGGCGTGAGGCCCAGCTCCCTGGCCTTGGTGTCGGACATGATCACGAGGGCGGCGGCGCCGTCGTTGAGCGCGCAGCAGTTGCCCGCGGTGATCAGGCCGTCGGGGCGGAAGACCGGCTTGAGGCCCTGGACGGCCTCCAGCGTCACGCCCGCGCGCGGGCCGTCGTCCTTGCTGACGACCGTGCCGTCCGGGGTGGTGACCGGGGTGATCTCCCGCTCCCAGAAGCCGTTCTTGATGGCCTGTTCGGCCAGGTTCTGGGACCGGACGCCGAACTCGTCCATGTCCTGGCGGGTGACGCCCTTGAGCCGGGCCAGATTCTCGGCGGTCTGCCCCATCGCGATGTACGGGTCGGGCAGCAGGTCGTCCTCGCGCGGGTCGTGCCAGCCCTCGCCGCCCTGCTCGGCGCGCGCGGCGGTGCGGGCCTCGGCGTCCTCGAACAGCGGGTTGTGGGTGCCGGGCATGCCGTCGGAGGTGCCGTTGACGCTGCGGGACACCATCTCGACACCGGCCGAGATGAAGACGTCGCCCTCGCCCGCCTTGATGGCGTGCAGCGCCATCCGCGAGGTCTGGAGGGACGACGAGCAGTACCGGGTGACGGTGCAGCCCGGCAGGTGGTCCATGCCCATCTGGACGGCGACGATCCGGCCCAGGTTGTGGCCCTGCTCACCACCGGGCAGACCACAGCCGAGCATCAGGTCGTCGATGTCGCGTGGGTCGAGCTCGGGCACCTTGGCGAGCGCGGCGCCCACGATCTCGGCCGTCAGGTCGTCCGGGCGGACGTCCTTCAGCGAGCCCTTGAAGGCGCGGCCGATGGGGGAGCGGGCGGCTGAGACGATCACGGCTTCGGGCATCACGGCTCCATGGGGCGAAAGAAGGCAGGACTGAGGTGGAAGTTACCCGGACGTACCCCCTGGGTCACGGGCCGCGCGCTGTGATGCGGAACTCTTTTCTAAGCGCTTGCTCAGCGGCTGGGTGCCGCGCCACGCCAGGGCGGGCGCGCCCGCGCGTGCCCTGGAACGCCGCGGTTGTGCCACGGACGGGCCAGGGGGTGGGCCCAGCCCGTCTCCCGGTGGTCGCAGGCGCTCCCCGGCGGGCCTCAGTCGTCGCTGGCACCCCGATCGACTCGCCCGCGTCCAGAGGGCGCCCTGGACGGGCACGGGAGGGCCACGGGCGGAGTACGGGCGGAGTACGGGCGGGCCCAGCCGCAGGCGACCGCGTAGGGCGAAGCGGGCGCGCGGTGGAGCGGACCGCGGTGGAGCGGGCGCGGGGCGAAGCGGGCGCGCGGTGAAAGCGGCAAGGCCGCGACGCGGCTCGGGACCCCGCGTCGGCCTCGGATGATGCTCGCGGCTTACGGTCCCGGCCGCTGTCAGCTCGCTGCCGTACGGGGCGACGGCTCCGCCGATTCCGGGTCGGCGGGCAGCCGACGGCGTCGGCGGCGCAGCAGCTGGGCCCAGGGCCCCCGGGCCGCGGCGACCTCCGTGCCGCCCTCGGACGCCGCCTCGGCCGCCGCCTGGGCGACGGGCAGGAAACCCTCGCGGCGTGACGCGTCGGGCCGCTCCTCCTCCGGCCACAGGCCGAGCGCCGCGCACAGCGTGGGCAGCATGGCCATCGCGGCCGTCACATAGCCCTCGGCGGACGGGTGGTAGTTGTCGGGGCCGAACAGCTCCGTGGGGTGGGCGGCGAATTCGGGGCCGAGGAGATCACCGAGCGAGACGGTGCGCCCGTTCTGCTCGACCACCGCGATCGTCTGCGCTGCGGCGAGCTGGCGGCTCAGCCGCCGGGCGACCCAGCGCAGCGGCTGGTAGACGGGCTCGATGGTGCCGAGGTCGGGGCAGGTCCCGACGACGACCTCGCAGCCTGTCGCGCGTAGCGTGCGTATGGCGTCGGTCATCAGCCTGACGGACTTGGCGGGCGGCATCCGGTGCGTGACGTCATTGGCGCCGATCATGATCACAACGACGTCCGGGACCCAGCGGGGTCCCACGTCGGCCTCGGCCAGATCCGGCCCGGCGGAGCCGGTGTGACCACCGGAGAGGGCGAAGCTGCCGAGGCGGCGTAGGCCATCGGGATCACCGGGATTTCCGGGACTGGCGAGATCAGCGGGATTCCCAGAGCTGACAGGACCGCGGGAGCCCACGGGATCACAGGGGCTGAGGGGACTGGCAGGGCCGAGGGGGCTAACAGGGCTAACAGGGCTGATGAGGTTGCCGGGGCCGGTGTGTGGGCTCCCCCCAGGCGGTGTCGGCAGCGTCGTCACGCCGGACAGCTCACCCGGTCCGCCCAGGCCCATCAGTGGGCCCGACGCCGACTCGGCCCCCGATGACTCCGGCCCGGCCGCCGCGCTGTGCGGCGGTGGGTAGCCCAGCAGCATCGCGACCTGGCGGTCCAGGTCGTCGGACTGGGCGCCGGGCTGTGCCACATTGCGCAGCTCCACCGGGCACTCGGCCACGGCGGCGAGCCCCGACGCCAGCAGCGCGCCCGGTGTCTGATGAGCGTGCTGGACGCCCTGGCCCGCCGCCGTCGAATCGCCGAGAAGGCCAAGGCGCAGTGGGCGGGCGGCCGGGTCGCGGTCGAAAGCCATGCCGTACCGGCCGTCGGCGTTCGGCGGCTGGTCATCCGACCCGCCTACGACCCGTCTCGCCAGCCGTACCTCGGTGAGCAGCAGCCCGACGGCCGCTCCGCCCAGCAATCCGATCCCGCCACCCCCGTAGGCCGCGGCGGCAGCGATCCGCCGCGCTACCCGCGCTCTCGACATTGACATGGGCCCGACTCACCTCCTGTGTGCGTTCCCCGTGGCGTGTCGTGGGCGAGCTGGGCGCCCTGACCTGGCCGACCGGGTTCCTTCATAGCTGTCATAGCTGTGTTGCCCCGTCGGGGGCGCGCCGCAACGCGCCGGTCGGGGGGCACGCCGCGGGCGAACGCCGTGCACGGCCCGTTCGCCCGCCGGCCACGGCGCGGCCGCCTGCCCGCGCGCCCTCGACGTGGCACTTCGCCCGGCGCGGGGCGGCACCGCCCTGATGGGCTAGTGCTCGCCACCGGGTTACCCCCGGTTGCCCGCGGCGGGGCGATCCGCGTTATCCACAGGAGGGCCGCTTGTGGGCCGTGGCGCAATAGGCTTGCTGACGGGCCCGCGCTGGCGGACACCCTTGACCGCGGAGATCCCGCCGAATCTGGAGTAGGCGTGCAGTATTACGAATCGATGATTGAGCTCGTCGGCAACACCCCGCTGGTGAAGCTCAACAGCGTGACCGAGGGCATCCAGGCGACCGTCCTGGCCAAGGTCGAGTACTTCAACCCCGGTGGTTCGGTGAAAGACCGGATCGCCGTGCGGATGATCGAGGCCGCGGAACGCTCCGGGAAGCTCCAGCCTGGCGGCACGATTGTCGAGCCGACCTCCGGCAACACCGGCGTCGGACTCGCGATGGTCGCGCAGCGCAAGGGCTACAAGTGCATCTTCGTCTGCCCGGACAAGGTGTCCACGGACAAGATCAACGTGCTGCGCGCGTACGGCGCCGAGGTCGTGGTCTGCCCGACCGCGGTCGACCCCGAGCACCCCGACTCGTACTACAACGTCTCCGACCGTCTGGTGCGCGAGACGCCCGGCGCGTGGAAGCCCGACCAGTACAGCAACCCGGACAACCCGCGCTCGCACTACGAGTCGACCGGCCCCGAGCTGTGGGAGCAGACCGAGGGCCGCATCACGCACTTCGTGACGGGCGTCGGCACCGGCGGGACCATCAGCGGCACCGGCCGTTACCTGAAGGACGCGAGCGAGGGCCGGGTCCGGGTCGTCGGGGCCGACCCGGAGGGCTCGGTGTACTCGGGCGGCTCCGGGCGCCCGTATCTGATCGAGGGCGTCGGCGAGGACTTCTGGCCTTCGGCGTACGACAGGTCCGTCGCCGACGAGATCGTCGCCGTCTCCGACAAGGACGCCTTCCAGATGACGCGCCGCCTCGCCAAGGAGGAGGGCCTGCTCGTCGGCGGCTCCTGCGGGATGGCCGTGGTCGCGGCGCTGCGCGTCGCGGAGCCGCTGGGCCCGGACGACGTGGTGGTCGTGCTGCTGCCGGACAGCGGCCGCGGCTACCTGTCGAAGATCTTCAACGACGAGTGGATGGCGGACTACGGCTTCCTGGAGGAGGCAGGTCCCGCCGTGCGCGTAGGCGACGTCCTCAGCGGCAAGGAGGGCGGGCTGCCGACGCTGGTGCACATGCACCCCGAGGAGACCGTCGGCGAGGCGATCGACGTCCTGCGTGAGTACGGCGTCTCGCAGATGCCCATCGTCAAGCCGGGCGCCGGGCACCCCGATGTGATGGCCGCCGAGGTCATCGGCTCGGTCGTCGAACGCGAGCTGCTCGACGCGCTGTTCGCCCAGCGTGCGGCGCTGAGCGACCCGCTGGAGAAGCACATGAGCCCGCCGCTGCCGCATGTCGGCTCCGGAGAGCCGGTCGCCGACCTGATGGCCGTCCTCGGCGGAGCGGACGCGGCCATCGTGCTCGTGGAGGGCAAGCCGAAGGGTGTGGTGAGCCGTCAGGACCTCCTCGCCTACCTCGCGAAGAACGCCAACAAGGCGTAAGGAAAAGCCGGGTGGGGACCGCATTCGCGTAAGCGGTACGTATGCGTCACGCTCCGGCAGCACGCATTTAACACAGGTCCGGCACATTGGTGGGTGTCGGCAAGGACGACACCGACACCCGAGTACGGCGACACGGACCTCCGGAGCGGCTCCCGGACCTCCATGGTCGCCAGGACGCGGAGAGACCGGCCTTGGCCGGGCCCGCGTCCCCGCGGGGACCGTCGTCGTCCCGCCCTCGGTGGCGACACCGGGGTGCGGCGGTCCCCGCTACGCCTCACCGGATGGCCCGCGACCTCCTGGTCGCGGGCCATCCGCAGTCGGCGGCCCCGGTCTCCCGGGTGATCCGGCGGGTGCGCTCGCGTCCCCATGGGGGGCTCGCAGCAGCTGACGGGCACGGCCGACGCTGCGGCGGTGGCGGGTGAGCCGCCATTCAACGACATGCGGTGGTGGGGGAGTTCCGTCGTTCATGGCGCAAACTCTGCTGGCGCGAACCTACTCTTGCAGAGTAACGGTGTGGGTACGCAGCGTAGACGTACCCACCGGGTACCGAAGGGTGGGCGCGGTGACGGACGGAACTGCTCAGCTGCCGATGGCGTGGCGGTACTGCGGCAATCAGATCAAGCTGTGGCGTACGCAGGCAAGCGTGAGCCGCGAGGAGCTGGGCAAGCAGGCGGGCTACGAGGTCGAGACCGTCAAGTCGATGGAACAGGGGCGCCGCCGCCCGACCCTGCGACTGCTGGAGATCGCGGACGAGGTGTGCGGGGCGAAGGGGCTGCTGCTGGCGGCGCAAGGATATTTGCAGCCTCAGAAGTTCGCTTCGTACTCGCAGGATTACATGCGGTACGAGGCTGAGGCGATCGTTGTCAGCTGGTACGAGTCGCAACTGACTCCCGGACTGCTTCAGACCGAGGAGTACGCGAGCCAGCTAATCGGCGACCACTGGCCACCGCTGGACGACGAGACCATTGTGGAGCGAGTCGCAGGACGGATGGCGCGGCAGTCCCTCCTAGACAAGCAGACAAAGTCGTTCAATTTCGTCATTCAGGAATCCGCACTTCGGCATCAGCTTGGAAGTCGGGAGGCGCATGAGAGGCAGCTGCTGCATCTCCTTGCTCTGAGCGGGCGGCGCAACGTGAATATTCAGGTGATGCCTGAAGGCCGGGGCGCCCATCCGGGGCTTCTCGGCCCATTTGTCTTGTTGGAGACACCGGAGCACGGGCATCTCGCCTACGAGGAAGGCCAAACCACAGGCGTGCTGTACGCGGACCCAGAGAAGGTGAGCATCGTTTCGCAACGTCATGCCATGATCCTCCGAAAGGCTCTCAGTCCTGAAGAGTCCGCGCGGTTCATCGGCGAGTTGGCGGAGGAACTATGAGCACCGAGTTGGCGTGGTTTAAGTCCAGCTACAGCAACTCTGAGGGCGGTGCCTGCGTCGAGGTAGCCGTCACCTGGCACAAGTCCAGCTACAGCGATGACCAGGGCGGGGCCTGCGTCGAGGTCGCCGCCTGCCCCCACACCGTCCACGTCCGTGACTCCAAGGACAAGTCCGGCCCGCAGTTGGCGTTCTCGGCTGCCGCGTGGGCGTCGTTCGTGTCGTTCGCGCGGGAGCTCCCCACCGAGGTGTGAGTTCCGGCCCCGGGGCTCGGCCAGGGCCCCCGGAGAGTGCACGCGGTTCATCGGCGAGTTGGCGGAGGAACGATGAGCACCGAGCCGGCGTGGTTCAATCTCGACAGACTCCGGGCGCTGCATCTGGTCGCCACCCATGGCTCCGTCGCCGCGGCGGCCGCCATCCTGCACGTGACGCCCTCCGGGGTCAGTCAGCAACTGGCGAAGCTGGAACGCGAGACCGGGCATCCGCTGCTGGAGCCCGACGGGCGCGGCGTGCGGCTCACCCCGGCCGGGGAAGTGCTGGCCGGTCACGCCGGAAGCATCCTCGACGGCATCGCCACGGCGCGCGCCGACCTCGACGCGCTGGGCTCCGCCGTCGCGGGACCGCTGCGGATCGGGTCCTTCTCGACGGCGATCTCGACCTTCCTGACTCCCACGCTGCTGACGTTGCGAGACGAGCATCCACGCGTACGCACCACGGTGCACGCGGGCGAGGCCGACGATCTATTGCCCGCCGTGCGCAAGGGCGAACTGGACCTGGCGATCGTGGAGAGCTGGGAAGGGTTCCCCACGGTGTTCCCGCCCGGGCTGACATCCGTGGAGCTGCTGTCGGATGTCGCCGACGTGGCGTTGTCCGTACGGCATCCACTGGCGCACCTGGACACCGTGGACCTGGCCGAGCTGGCGGACACGCACTGGGCTTCCTGGACCGGCGACGGAGTCTGTCACCAGTTCCTCGTACAGGCGCTCCGCCAGCGGGGCTTCGAGCCGAAGATCAGCTGTTACGTCGCCGGGTACCCGGCGCAGCTGGTCCTGGTGTCCGCCGGGCTGGTGGCCGCGCTGGTGCCCCGGCTGGGGCGGGGGCCGCTGCCCGAGGGCGTGTGCGCGCTCGCCACGCGACCCGTCCTGCGGCGGAAGGTGCTGGTGGTGCACCGGGCCGGGGACGCGGCCCGGCCGGTGGTCGTCGCCGGGCTGGCGGCCTTGAGGCAGGCGGTCGCCGAACTGTGACGGGCGGGGGCGAGCCGCGTCTGCCACTGCCCCCAGCGCAGGAGGCCCCGTCAGGGGCGCGGGGAACTGCGCGACCAACCACGAAGCACCCGCAATCCGCGACGCACGGACAGGGACCCCGCCCCAGCATGGCCCGGCCGGGCTCCGGCACGGTCCGGCCGGACACGGCACCTAGTCCCAGTCGCTCTGCGACTTCTTGTCACGGCGCAGGAAGGCGAAGCCGCCGAGCGAGTGCACCGCGTTCACGCCGAAAATGCCGCCCCAGGCGACGAGCAGGCCGGCCAGGCCCTCGTGGGCCGCGCCGATCGCCGACAGCGGGATGGCCAGCACCAGCGATACCGCCACGAACCCGAAGCGCTCTCCGAGGCCGATCCCGGTGGCGTGCGCGGGATTCCCCGCCCCCTGCGGGCGCACCCCCCGCGCCGCCGACATCTGCTGCTCGGCCAACTGCCGCCGGACATGCCGGTCGGCGGTGTCGTTGAACCGCTGTTCGACCTTCTCAAGGAAGGAATCGACCAGCTCTGACTCGTACTCCGGCCCCAGCTCCTTACGGGTCTGGAGGGTCGCGTCGAGTTCCTTCTTCAGCTCAGGGTCGCGGGCGTCCATGGTGCATACGCTACGGGTAAGGGGGCGGGGTGTAAGTAGGGACAACCCCCCTATCGGAACGGGGGGCCAGCCCCCTGACCTGCCCTTGATCCGACCGCTGACCTCGGGCGACCCGACCCGGCCCCCGCCGGCGCGGTGGCCCGGGGGGTCCAAGACGCCCCGGGCCGGGCTGTGTTCACCCGGCCGCATAGGGTGCTTGACCCGGTGGGTAACGTCACTGACAGCCATCACACGGTGTTGATGACCCATGGACGAGGGCGCGTCTCGCGACCTTGAAGGAGAGGAATCCGCTGGTGAGCAAGCCCCTGTTGTCGGCCCTCGCAGGCTCGGCCGATGACCGCCCAGACGCGCTGTCCATCGCCGGGCGTCCCTGTTCCCGTGAACAGCTCATGGCCGCCGCGGGTGCGGTGGCGGCCCGCGTCGCCGGGGCGCCGGTGGTCGCCGTGCGGGCGGAACCGACGCTGGAGACAGTGGTCGCCGTGGTCGGCGGACTGCTCGCCGGGGTGCCGGTGGTGCCCGTACCGCCGGACTCCGGGCCCGCGGAACGCGACCACATCCTGCGGGACTCGGGCGCGGCACTGCTGCTGACGGGACCGGACGGACCGGGAGCAGAACCGGGCGAGGCCGGAGGGCCGGGGAGCACGGGCGCTGGCGCGCCGGTCGAGATCCTGCGTGTCGACGCCGATGAGCGTGCCGAGTGGAGCAAGCCCGAGCCGGACGGCGCGGCGACCGCGTTCATCCTCTACACCTCGGGGACGACCGGCGCGCCCAAGGGCGCGCTGATCTCGCGGCGCGCCGTCGCCGCCGACCTCGACGCGCTGGCCGACGCCTGGGCCTGGACGCCGGAGGACACCCTCGCCCACGGGCTGCCGCTGTTCCATGTGCACGGCCTGGTGCTCGGCGTCCTGGGCGCCCTGCGGGTGGGAAGCCGCCTGGTGCACACGGGACGGCCCAAGCCGGAGGCGTACGCGGCGGCCGGCGGCAGCCTGTACTTCGGCGTGCCCACCGTCTGGAGCCGCGTCGCCCAGGACCACACGGCGGCCCGCGCGCTGCGCGGCGCGCGGCTGCTCGTCTCCGGAAGCGCGGCGCTGCCCACCCCGGTCTTCCGCAAGCTGGAGGAGCTGACCGGGCACCGGCCCGCCGAGCGGTACGGCATGACCGAGACCCTGATCACCGTGGCCGCACGGGCGGACGGCGACCGGCGTCCCGGATGTGTCGGCGTCCCGCTGCCCGGCGTGCGGACCCGTGTGGTCGCTGAGGCCGGAGCGGAGATCGGCGAGCTGGAGGTGTCGGGGCCGACCCTGTTCGACGGCTATCTGAACCTCCCGGAGGCGACAGCCGAGTCGTACGCGCCTGACGGCTGGTTCCGTACGGGCGACATCGCCGCCATCGACCCGGACGGCACCCACCGCATCGTCGGCCGCGCCTCCACCGACATGATCAAATCCGGTGGCTACCGCATCGGCGCGGGCGAGGTGGAGAACGCGCTCCTGGACCACCCGGCCGTGCGGGAGGCCGCCGTCGTCGGTGCGCCACATGACGATCTCGGGCAGGAGATCGTGGCGTACGTGGTGGCTGACGGAGTGAGCGAACGCGAGCTGATCGACTTCGTGGCGGGCCGGCTCTCCGCCCACAAGCGGCCCCGCAAGGTCCGTTTTCTGGAGGCGCTGCCGCGCAACGCGATGGGCAAGCCCCAGAAGCGGCTGCTGCCCCCGGCGTAACGCACCGCGGGGAGCACCCGCCCCGTCCTCCCACCCCGGCCGTCCGCCGCCCGCCCCGCTGGGGCGGGCTGGGCGGCTGGGGTGGTGGTGACCCGCCCGGGGCGTGAGATCTTGCCCCCGCTGCATATATTCATGCAGAGTCAAGAGTGAGTGAATGGGCGGGGGGAGGCGGCCGGGTCGGTCCGCCCCACCGTGGGCTTCTGGGAGGGCGCCATGGACGAGACGCGGGACACCACGGGGGCTGCCGCACGCCTGCAGAAGCTCTTCGAGGGCCACCGGCTCACTCCCACCCAGCGGCGCATCGCGCACTGCATGGTCCGCCGCGCGGCCGACGCGCCCTTCCTCTCCAGTGTCGAACTCGCCGAACTCGCCGGGGTCAGCCAGCCCTCCGTGACACGCTTCGCCGTCGCCCTCGGCTTCGACGGGTACCCGGGGCTGCGCAAGCACCTGCGGGACGTCGGGCCCGCGGAACGGGCCACGGGGGTGGACTCGTACAACGAGTACCAGCAGGCCGTAGAGGCCGAGATCGACAACCTGCGGCACCTGGCCACGATGCTCGCCGACCCCACGCCCGTCGTCCGCGCCGGGCGGCTGCTCGCCGCCTCACGCCCGCTGCCCGTACTCGGACTGCGCGCCGCGTCCGCCCAGGCCGGCGGCTTCAGCTACTTCGCGCGCAAGGTCCACCCGGACGTCCGGCTGCTCGACGAGGGCGGCACGATGCTCGCTGACCGCATCGACGCCGCCACGGCGGCCGGCGCCAGCGCGCTGCTCTGCTTCGCGCTGCCCCGCCACCCGCGTGAGGTCGTGACGGCCCTGGAGTACGCGCGGACCGTCGGCCTGACCGTCGTCACGGTGGCCGACAGCGCGTTCGCCCCGGTGGCCGCCCACAGCGACCTGCTGCTCCCGGCGGCCGTGGGCACCGGGCTCGCCTTCGACACCGCCTGCGCGCCGATGCTGCTGGGGCGGGTGCTGCTGGAGGCCATGTGTGACGCGCTGCCGGACGCGCAGGCCCGGCTGGAGGAGTTCGACGCGAAGGCGGCGGCCCGGGGCTTGTTCGAGGACTGAGCGTCCGGGCTTCCAGCCCGTCTCAGCGATCTCTCATATGTCCTGGCTAAAGTCCCGTCATCAGACATACGCGTGGTGGTGAGGAGGTCTGTCGTGAGACACGGCGCGTACGCGGTGGCTCGGGTGGCGGTGCTGGTACGGGCGCCCGCCGGGTGGCTGTGGTGGCTCGGAATCGTGGCGGCGGCGCTGGGAGCGCTGGTTCCCGGGTTCACCGGTCGGCGCATCGGTGCGCTGGCTGGGGCGGCACTGTTCCTGATCGCGGCGGCGGTGGCCGCCATGGTGCGGCGCAAGCGCTACGAGGGGCTGGCGCGAGCCGCCTCGCGCGCGGGCAAGTCCGTCTTCCTGCAGGACCGCGCGGTCACCCTGCGGGCGTTCCGGCTCTCCCGCCGCTGGGGGCTGGCGCTGGCGTTCGTGGTCGCCGTCGGCTCGTCGTTCGCCCTCCCCACCGCGGGCGGAATGCTGCTCGCGGGCGTCGGCGTCGGACTGTGGCTGAAGGCCGGGTGGCTGGGCCGCTGGGAGGAGTCGAACGAGGCCCTGCTCTGGGTCCGTACCGACGCGCTGCCGGGCGGCTGGACCGGCGGCGGCCCCGCCGCCGCGTCCGTACGCGGCTATCTGACGACCGGCGTCGCCGCGGGCGACGCCCAGCCGGGCGGAGCGAAGCAGCGGCGCTTGGTGGCGGTCGCCGCAGGCTGACAGGGTGCCGCGCCGCGCCGCGTTCGCCGGGCTGCTGCTCTACGAACTCTCGGAGTGTGCGGACTGCGTGGCGTGGTGGCTTCCAGCGAGGCAGGTAGCAGGGGGCGCGAGGCTTTCTCGCGCCCCCTGCCGGCTTTCCCGACCGGTCCGCAGGTTTTTGCCGAACGGTCAGCCACCCCATCCCACCTGGGCGTTAGCGTCCGTGTCAGGTGTCAGGCAGCCGCCAGATGCCAGGTGCTGATACGTGACAAGTGACAGGTGGCAGGGGTGGAGATGAACGGTGTGACGAGCGCGAGCGCGGCGGGGACTCGGGGCACGAGTGTGGGCATGGGCATGGGCTCGGGGGCAGGTGCGGCTGACGCCCTGCACGCGGGGGATGTTGTCGGGCTGCGGAGCGCGGCGGACGCGCTGCCGACGGCGTGGAGCTCTCGGGTGCTGGGCCGGGTGGGCCCCGCGTGCGTGAAGGTGCTGCGGATGAACGAGCTGCCTGTCGTGGAGGAGAGTCACGACATCCCGGAGGCGCTGCTCGTACTCGACGGCAGGCTGGCCCTTGAGGTGGCCGGCCAGCCCGTACTCGTACAGGCTGGCGAGTTGTTCGTCGTTCCGGCGCGTACGCCGCACCGGGTCACGCCCGGGAGCACGGGCATCCTGGTGATCGTGGAAGTTGAGCCGGAAGCGGAGACGACGGAAGCGGAGGGGAGGCGGCATCGGAACCGGTCGGAGGTCGGCTGAAGGCCGACGGGCTGGGTGCCGATGAGACGACCGGGGGATATCTGCGGTGACCTGCGTCAGGTACTGTTACGGACTTCAGCAGTGGACTTTCTGAGGAGGTGGGACCCATTACCGCGGTATCAGGTCGGGTGCTCCCCTCTCACGGCCGTGCGGTCTCACTGACATAGGTGACCGAGGGAGCCCCATTGGCTTCCCGAAAGGTTTCCATGTCGAATTTCCCGCCAGCCCTCTCTCGTTCCACCATCATCACCACGCTTCGTGCCGCCGGTTGTGTCTTCGCTGAGGACGAGGCGCAGTTGCTCACCTCCACGGCGCGGACGCCGACCGAGCTGGCTTCCATGGTGGAAGAGCGAGTCGGCGGACTGCCCCTCGAACACGTTCTTGGCTGGGCGGAGTTCTGTGGCTTGCGCATCGCTGTGGACACCGGGGTCTTCGTGCCCCGCCGCCGCACCGAGTTCCTCGTCCAGCAGTCCACCGCCCTCATCCGGCAGGCGGCCGGCACCGCCACCCAGGCCGCCGGTGTTGCGGGTGCGGGGGCGGGACGGGGGTCCGGTGACCGCTTCGGCCGGAGTCAGACCCTCGTTCGACCCCGGCCCGTCGTCGTCGACCTGTGCTGCGGCTCGGGAGCGGTGGGGGCGGCACTCCTCGCGACCCTGGAGCACATCGGGTTGTACGCCGCCGACATCGACGCCGCAGCGGTGCGCTGTGCCCGCCGCAATGTGACCGCTGGTGGCGGTGAGGTGTTCGAAGGCGACCTCTACGAGCCGCTGCCCACCTCGTTGCGCGGCCGCGTCGATGTCCTGGTCGCCAACGCGCCCTACGTACCCACCGAGGCGATCGGCACGCTGCCGCCCGAGGCCCGCGACCACGAGCCGCTGGTGGCGCTCGACGGAGGCATGGACGGCCTCGACGTACAGCGGCGGGTGGCGGCAGCGGCGGCATGGTGGCTCGCCCCGGGTGGTCACCTGCTGATCGAGACGAGCGAGCGACAGGCGCGCCAGACCGTCGCCACCGTCGCCGAGAACGGGCTCATCCCGCGGGTGGCCACGTGCGATGAGCTGGACGCCACGGTCGTCATCGGGACCAGACCGGTTCCGTAGGCGGTCCCGCTGGGCTGACATCGGGACCAGGCCGGTTCCGTAGGCGGCCCCGCGGTTGTGCCGACTGGTACGCGTCGGTGGGTCGTAGGCCCGGTCGGCTCAGGCCGCCGGGCCTGACCGGGGCTCCTTACGCGCGGTTTCCTTACGCATGCCCGGTTTCCTTCCGCGTGGCAGCCCGTAGCGCCAGCTTGTTCACCGCCCACAGCGCGACACCGATGGCGATGAGCACCCCGGCGCGGATATAGACGTCCGCGGGGCGGTCGGCGAGCGGGCTGGCGAGGGTGAGGGCGCAGAGCGCGCCGAGCACGGGCAGAGCCGTGGGGGCGCGGAAGTGCCGGTGCGCGACTGGGCGTTTGCGCAGCACCAGTACGGCCACGTTGACCAGCGCGAAGACGCACAGCAACAGCAACGCGGCGGTGTCGCCGAGGCCCGCGATCTCGCCTGTGGTGGCGAGCCCGATGGTCAGTACGGAGGTGAAGACCACCCCGGTGACCGGCGTACGGCGGCGTGGCAGCAGGCGGCCCATGGCGCGCGGCAGGATGCGCTCGTTGGCCATCCCGTAGCAGAGCCGCGAGGCCATCATCAGGTTGATCAGCGCGGAGTTGGTGACGGCGAACAGCGCGATCAGGGCGAACAGGCGGGGCGGGAAGTCGGCCCAGCCCGCCTTGACGACCTCAAGCAGGGGCCCTGACGAGGCGCCGAGCGTCCGGTAGTCGACCAGGAGCGAGGTGACGATGGCGACCAGGACGTAGATCGTCCCGGTGACCCCCACACCGATGAAGATCGCGCGCGGGAAGGTGCGGCCGGGGTCCTTGACCTCCTCGGCCATGTTGACCGAGTCCTCGAACCCGAGGAAGGCGAAGAAGCCCAGCGCCGTCGCTCCCAGCACCCCGGTGAGCAGGGCGAACCCGGAGCCGTCGGTGTGGAACTCGGTGAGGCGGCCCGGCTCGCCGTCGCCGGTGAGGACGGCGTACACGCCGATGGCGATGATGAGCAGCAAGCCGCTCACCTCGACCAGCGTCAGCACGACGTTCGTCTTCACCGACTCGGACACCCCGCGCAGGTTGAGCGCGGCGAGGGCGACGACGAACACGACGGCGACGAGCTTCGGCGGCAGATCGACGAACTCCGCCAGGTAGTCACCACCGAACGCGCGGGCCGCCGCGCTCGCCGACGCCAGACCGGAGCACATCACCATGAAGGCGATGATGAAGGTCAGGAAGGGGACCTTGAACGCCTTCTGGACGTAGAGCGCCGCACCCGCCGCCTTCGGGTACTTGCCGACGAGTTCGACGTACGAGGCGGCGCTGAGGATGGCGACGAGGAAGCCGATCAGGAACGGCAGCCAGAGTGCGCCGCCGACCTTGCCCGCCACCTTGCCGGTCGCCGCGTAGATGCCGGTGCCGAGGATGTCGCCGATGACGAACAGGATCAGCAGCCTCGGCCCGATGACCCGCTTGAGCGGCGTGCCACCGGCGCCGTCACCGGGGCCGTCACCAGCACCGTCACCGGTGTCACCACCGGCCGGAGCGCCGTCTCCGGCGGACGGGTCAGGGGCTGATGACGCGCCGGGAGGCTGTGGCGTCCGCATGGACAACGGTTACCCGCTCCGGTCGCGCCGCACCCCGGACGGGGTCCGTCGATGTCCCTTTCTCACCGGCACGCCCTCTCTTCCGTCCGCCTTCTCTTCCGTCCGCCGCGTGCGACGTCAGAGGCTGGTGAGCGCTTCGGCGAGTGCGCCTCCGCTCTCGGCGACGATCTCCTCCACCGTCTGTGATGCGCGAACCGTTGCGAAGCGCACGCCACCGGCCGTTGCCACGAAGCCGTAAACGGCGGGCCGGGGCAGGCTGTTGTACGCGAAGTGGTTGGAGAAGTAGTACGCGCCGGTGTCGAGCAGCGCGGCCACGTCGCCCGCGTCAAGCGGCGGCAGTGCCCGGTTCCTGGCGACCAGGTCACCAGCGAAACAGCAAGGTCCCGCGACGTCCTGGACGACGGGTTCGCCGCGCTTCGGCCGTCCCCACGCGTCGTATGCCGCCACCCGGATCGGCCACGACTCGGGGGCGAAGACGGTACGGGTGGCGAGTTGCGCCCCCGCGTGCGTGACGGCGATGCGGCGGCCGCCCGCGGACTTCGCGTACTCCACGTGCGCGAGGACCGTCCCCGCCTTGGCCAGGAGCGCCCGCCCGAACTCGGTGACCAGCCCGTACCGCCCGTCGAACAGCCCGGGAACGGTGGCTTGGAGCACCCGCGCGTACTCGTGGAAGGTGGGCGTGACCGCGTCCGAGGTGAAGTTGACGGGCAGCCCGCCGCCCAGGTCCAGGCTGGTGATCCGCCGTCGGCCGCCGGCCTGGTTGATCTCCTCGGCCAGTTCGTAGACCTCGGCGACGCCCTGCGCCATCAGCTCCAGCGGCACGCCCTGGGAGCCCACATGGGCGTGCAGCCGGGACAGCCACGGCCGGTCGAGTACGGAGCGTACGAGCCGGGCCCGGACCTCGGCGGGTGAGCCTCCGCCGGGCCCGTCGTCAACCAGCGGCACACCGAACTTGGAGGTCGTCGTCGCCGTGCTCAACGCGTCGATGGCGCCGCCGCCCACCTGCGGATTGACGCGCAGCCCCAGCGGGGAAGCGGTCGGCGCGGCCCGCACGAGTCCATCGAGGCGGGACAGCTCCTGCTGGTTGTCGGCGTTGACGGCGATGCCGAGGGCCAGCGCCTGACGCAGCTCGGCGACGGTCTTGGCGGGCGAGTCCAGCACCATACGCGCCGGTTCGACGCCCGCCTTCTGGGCCAGAGCGAGCTCGCCGGGGCTGGCGACCTCGCAGCCCAAGCCCTCGTCTGCGAGCAGCCGCAGCACGGGCGCCAAGGGGGCGGCCTTGACGGCGAAGGCGTGCAGAACGGGGGTGCCCGGCGCTGTGACCTCGGCGAAGGCCGTCCGCAGCTCGGCCGCGGCCGCCCGGATAGCGGCCACGTCGAGCAAGCCGATCACGGGTGTTTCCGGTCCGATGAGGCCCTGCTCCACGGCGGCCCGCACTGCTCGGTGGCGGCGCGCCACGGCGTCCACCGTGCTGCCGACATCGGTGCTCGTGGAGATGCCGGTGATTTCGGTGTGGATATCCGCACCGGTGCCTGTGCCGGTATCCGCACCGGTGCCTGTGACGGCATCTGTGCCGGTATCTGCGACGGTATTGGCGCTGATGTCCGTACCGGGCGCGGCGTCGACATCCGTAAGGGGGTCGGCGTTGGCGGGTGCCTTCGTGCGGCGTGGCGCGTCCGCGTCCGAGTCCGCGTCGGCGTTTGAGACCGAGTTCGCGTCGGCGTTTGAGACCGAGTCCGTCGTGCGGTCTCGGTGCACCGTTTCGCCGTCGCCATCGTCCGGCTGCCCTTGGCCCGTCTCTGGGGAGGTCATGACAGCACTACATCATTCAAGGATGTCGGCTGCTACGAGGCGGACCCGGGGCTTTGCGGCAGTCCGGGCCCTTCCCGGCGACGCGCTCCCTCCGTCTGTTGACTACGAGTATTCATCCCTGGACTATGTGAATGAACTAATCCAGTCAAGGCCAGGGAGGCAGCACCCATGTCGGGACCGCGACCCGTACGAGCACCGCGCGGCACGGAACTGAGCGCGCTGGGATGGCAGCAGGAAGCCGCCCTCCGGATGCTGCAGAACAACCTTGACCCGGAGGTCGCCGAGCATCCGGACAAGCTCGTCGTCTACGGCGGCACGGGCAAGGCGGCCCGCGACTGGCGGTCCTTCGACGCCATGGTCCGTACGCTGCGGACCCTGAAGCAGGACGAGACGATGCTCGTCCAGTCCGGCCGTCCCGTCGGTGTGATGCAGACCCACGAGTGGGCCCCCCGGGTCCTCATCGCCAACTCCAACCTCGTCGGTGACTGGGCCAACTGGGAGGAGTTCCGCCGCCTTGAGCAGCTGGGCCTGACCATGTACGGGCAGATGACCGCCGGTTCGTGGATCTACATCGGCACCCAGGGCATCCTCCAGGGCACGTACGAGACGTTCGCCGCCGTAGCCGCGAAGAAGTTCAACGGCACCCTTGCCGGGACCATCACCCTCACCGCCGGGCTCGGCGGCATGGGCGGCGCCCAGCCCCTCGCCGTCACCATGAACGACGGCGTCGCCATCTGTATCGACTGCGACCCGCGCGCCATCGAGCGCCGCATCGAACACCGCTTCCTCGACGTCAAGGCCGACAGTCTCGACCACGCCCTCGCACTCGCCGTCGAGGCCCGGGACCAGCGCAAGCCGCTGTCCATCGGCGTCCTCGGCAACGCCGCCGACCTGCTGCCGCGACTGCTCGCCGCGAACGCCCCGATCGACATCGTCACCGACCAGACCAGCGCCCACGACCCGCTGGCCTACCTCCCGCTCGGCATCGACTTCGACGAGATGGCCACGTACGCGGCCGAGAAGCCCGCCGACTTCACCACCCGGGCCCGCGAGTCGATGGCCAAGCACGTCGAGGCGATGGTCGGCTTCCAGGACGCGGGGGCCGAGGTCTTCGACTACGGCAACTCGATCCGGGGCGAGGCCCAGCTCGCCGGATACTCGCGGGCGTTCGATTTCCCCGGCTTCGTCCCCGCGTACATCAGGCCGCTCTTCTGCGAGGGCAAGGGCCCGTTCCGCTGGGCGGCCCTGTCCGGAGACCCGAAGGACATCGCCGCCACCGACAAGGCCATGCTCGACCTCTTCCCGGAGAACGAGTCGCTGGCCCGCTGGATCAAGCTCGCGGGGGAGCGGGTGCACTTCCAGGGGCTGCCCGCCCGCATCTGCTGGCTCGGCTACGGGGAACGTGAACGCGCGGGCGAGCGCTTCAACGACATGGTCGCCGACGGCACGCTCCAGGCCCCGCTCGCCATCGGCCGCGACCACCTCGACTGCGGTTCCGTCGCCTCCCCGTACCGCGAGACCGAGGCCATGCTCGACGGCTCCGACGCCATCGCCGACTGGCCTTTGCTGAACGCCATGGTCAACGTCGCCTCGGGCGCGTCCTGGGTGTCCCTGCACCACGGCGGGGGCGTCGGGATGGGCCGCTCCATCCACGCGGGCCAGGTCACCGTCGCCGACGGCACGGCGCTCGCCGGGGAGAAGATCCGCCGCGTACTGACCAACGACCCAGGGATGGGCGTGATCCGGCACGTGGACGCCGGATACGACATCGCCGACGAGGTGGCCCGGGAACGGGGCGTCCGCGTCCCCATGCGCGAGGGCGACGCGTGACCGCCCCGGACGGCAACTCAGTTCGCGGCACCGAAACCGGAAACGGCGCCGAAACCGGAAACGGCACCGGGGCTGCGAACGGGAACGGCGTCGGGGCCGGGGCCGGGAACGGGACTGGGACCGGGAACGGCACCGGGGCCGGGAAGGGAAACGGTGCTGCCTCCGGCAGCACCACCACCTGCGTCGGCTCCGCCGCCGACTCCGGGCGTCCCGCCGCTGCCGCAGGTGCCACGTCCTTCCATGAGATGTGGCGGGACCTGCTGCCCATCGGCAGGGAGGCGGCTACGGGCGGCTATCGCCGGTACGCCTGGACCAGCGCCGACACCGACTGCCGCGCCTGGTTCCGTACGCAGGCAGAGTCCCGGGGACTCGCCTACGAGCAGGACCGCAACGGCAACCAGTGGGCGTGGCTGGGGGCGGCCGGGTACCGGGAGGTGGCGGCCGGGGAGGCCATCGTCACCGGCTCGCACCTGGACTCCGTGCCGGACGGCGGGGCCTTCGACGGGCCGCTCGGCGTCGTCTCCTCGTTCGCCGCGCTTGATGAGCTCCGTGGGAGGGGAACGGAGCTCATCAAGCCGGTGGCGATCGTCAACTTCGGTGACGAGGAGGGCGCCCGCTTCGGCCTCGCCTGCGTGGGTTCCCGGCTGGCCGCCGGGCAGCTCACCGCCGAGGCGGCGCACAAGTTGCGTGACGCCGACGGCACCACCCTGCCGCAGGCCATGGAGCGGGCCGGGCACGATCCGGAGGCGATCGGGCCCGACCCCGAACGCCTCGCCCGTATCGGTGCCTTCGTGGAACTGCACGTGGAACAGGGACGCGCCCTCGACCTCTCCGGCGACCCGGTCGGCATCGCTTCCGCGATCTGGCCGCACGGTCGCTGGCGGTTCGACTTCCACGGCGAGGCCAACCACGCCGGGACGACCCGCGTCGAGGACCGCCGCGACCCGATGCTCACCTACGCCAACACCGTGCTCGCCGCCCGCAAGAAGGCCAAGCTCGCCGGGGCGCTGGCCACCTTCGGGAAGGTCAGCGTCGAACCGAACGGCGTCAACGCCATCCCGTCCCTCGTCCGGGGCTGGCTGGACTCCCGCGCCGCTGACCAGCAGACGCTGGACACCGTCGTCGCGGAGATCGAGCGGGCGGCGCGGGAGCGCGGCGAGCGCGACGGCGTGGACGTGCGCGTCACGCGCGAATCGTTCACGCCCGTCGTGGAGTTCGAACACGCCCTTCGCGACGAACTCGGCCGCCTCCTCGGTGGCGGCATCCCGGTCCTCGGAACGGGCGCCGGACACGACGCGGGCATCCTGTCCGGTTCTGTACCGACCGCCATGCTGTTCGTACGGAACCCCACCGGCGTCTCCCACTCCCCGGCCGAGTCGGCGGGCGAGGACGACTGCGTCGCCGGGGTCATGGCACTCGCTGACGTACTGGAGGGCTTGGCGTGCGCGTGACGTACTGGGCGGAGTACGCCTGGCTGGCAGCGGACCCGACGGCGACGCCCGGGGCGGCCGCCACCGGGCCGGGTGGCACGGCGGGAGCCATGGCGCCGACCGCGCCAGGCGTCGCGCCCCCTGCCGCGACCGGCACGGACTCCGGCACCACGACAGACGTTGCGACGGGCATGACGGCGGGCGTCGCGGCGGGCGTGGTGATCGAGGTGACCGACGGCCGTGTCTCCGCCGTCCGGCGGGGAGTGGGCACGCCCCCGCCGGGAGCCGTGCCGCTGCGCGGCCTCACCATCCCCGGACTGGCGAACGCGCACAGCCACGCCTTCCACCGCGCCCTGCGCGGAGCGGCCCAGGTCTCCCCACCGCGAGTGACGACCGACCGCCCCGGCCGGCGCGCCGCCGCCCCAGCACCGGAAACGGCCCGCCCGGCGGTCACGCCCACCACCTCAACCAGCACCACCCCAACCACCAGCACCTCAGCCACCGCCAGCCCTGCCAGTGGCACGTCACCCACCGCCTCAGCCGCCGGCACGGGGCCGGGCGGCGGCGCGTCGTATGGCGACCGGGCGCCGGACTCGTTCTGGACGTGGCGCGAGGTGATGTACGGCGTGGCCGAACGGCTCACCCCGGACAGCTACTTCGCCCTCGCACGCGCCGCGTACGCCGAGATGGCCCTGGCCGGGATCACCAGCGTCGGCGAGTTCCACTACGTGCACCACGGCCCTGGCGGCACCCGCTACCAGAACCCCAACGCCATGGGCGAGGCCCTGATCGCGGCGGCCGCGGAAGTGGGCATCCGCATCACACTCCTCGATACCGCCTACCTTTCCTCGGGTTTCGGCAAGCCCCCGGCCCGGCCTCAACTCCGCTTCAGCGACGGCACCGCCGACGCCTGGGCCGAGCGGGCCACGGCGCTCCAGGCGTCGCCGCACGCCCGGATCGGTGCCGCCATCCATTCCGTACGCGCCGTGCCCGCCGATGAGCTGGCCACGGTCGCGCGCTGGGCCGCCGACCGTGCCGCGCCCCTCCACGTCCACCTCTCCGAGCAGACCGCCGAGAACGACGCCTGCCAGGCCGCCCACGGCCGCACGCCCACCCAACTGCTCGCCGACCATGGCGCGCTCGGTCCGCGCGTGACCGCCGTACACGCCACGCACCTCACCACCGAGGACATCGCCCTGCTGGGCGGCACCGGCACCGGCGTCTGTATGTGTCCCACCACCGAACGCGACCTCGCCGACGGCATCGGCCCCGCCGTCGCCCTCCAGCGCGCGGGCTCCCCCCTGTCCCTGGGCAGCGACAGCCACGCCGTCATCGACATCCTCGAAGAAGCCCGCGCCATGGAACTCGACGAGCGGCTCCGCACCCGCGCCCGGGGTCACTGGACAGCGGCCGAGCTGCTGCGCGCGGCGACCGCCGACGGTCACGCCGCACTCGGCTGGCACGACGCGGGCCGCATTCAGCCCGGCGCCCTGGCCGACTTCACCACGATCACCCTGGACTCGGTGCGCACCGCGGGCCCGCCACCGTCGCTGGGCGCGGAGACCGCCATATTCGCGGCCTCCAACGCGGATATCCGGCACACCATCGTCGGAGGCCGTCACATCGTCCAAGAGGGAAGACACACTCTGCTTCCGGACGTTCCCGCCGCCCTTGCCCAGTCCATCGCAGCCGTCCTCGGCTGAAGGAGAACACCCCCGCGATGACATCCCCCGCCAGCCAGAGCCCACGCCACGCCCCCGGCCCCAGCGAGGCCACCAGCGCCGCAGACAGCGGCAGCACAGCCATCACCAACATCGGCAGCCTGGTCACCAACGACCCCTCCCTCGGCGCGGGCGTGCTCGGTCTGATCCAGGACGCGGCCGTCGTCATCGACGGTGACCGCGTCGTCTGGGTCGGTGAATCCAGGAAAGCACCCGCCTCTGACAATCACCTCGACGCGGGCGGCCAGGCCGCGATCCCGGGCTTCGTCGACTCTCACTCCCACCTCGTCTTCGGCGGCGACCGCACCGCCGAGTTCAACGCCCGGATGTCGGGCGAGCCGTACACAGCGGGCGGCATCCGCACCACAGTGGCCGCCACCCGCGCCGCCACCGACAAGGAGCTTGAGGCCAACCTCCTCCGCTACCTCCGCGAGGCGGCGCGCCAGGGCACCACCACCCTCGAAACGAAGTCCGGCTACGGCCTCACACCGCACGACGAGGCCCGTGCCCTGCGCATCGCGGCCGCGCACACCAGCGAGACCACCTTCCTCGGCGCGCACATCGTCGCCCCCGAACTCGCCGACGACCCCGCCGCCTACGTGGAGATCGTCACCGGGCCCATGCTCGAAGCCTGCGCGCCGTACGCCCGGTGGATCGACGTCTTCTGCGAGAAGGGCGCCTTCGACGGTGACCAGGCGCGCGCCATCCTCAGCGCGGGCAAGCAACGCGGTCTGACGCCGCGCATCCACGCCAACCAGCTCTCCTACGGCCCCGGTGTCCAGCTCGCCGTGGAGCTGGACGCGGCCTCAGCCGACCACTGCACGCACCTCACCACCGAGGACATCGACGCCCTCGCGCACAGCGGCACGGTCGCGACGCTGCTGCCGGGCGCCGAGTTCTCCACCCGCGCCGAGTGGCCCGACGCCCGCCGCCTGCTCGACGCGGGCGCGACCGTCGCGCTGTCCACCGACTGCAATCCCGGGTCGTCCTTCACCAGCTCCATGCCGTTCTGTATCGCGCTGGCCGTGCGCGACATGAGGATGACGCCGGACGAGGCGATCTGGTCGGCCACGGCGGGTGGCGCGCGCGCCCTGCGCCGCGATGACATCGGCCGTCTCACGCCGGGCGCGCGCGCCGATATCGCTCTGCTGGACGCGCCCTCCCACGTCCATCTCGCCTACCGCCCCGGCGTCCCGCTGGTCACCGCCGTCTGGCAGTCGGGCAAGCGCGTCGGCCCGTAACGCGGAGGAGGCGGGCGGCCGGACTGGGACCGGGGCCGAGCCAGGGACGGGATGTGGGCCGCCGCCCCGCCCGGAGGCTGTCGCCTGCCCGAAGGCTGCCGCCCTGTCCGGGCCGGGGACCGGCGGTCCTGTCCTGCCGCGCCTGCCCTGGGCGGGACGCCGCCCCGCACTGGACGGCCCGCGCTGGGCGGCGATCACGGAATGGCGTTCGCGCGTGGGATCGTGGTCCCAGCTCGCCCGCCACTCCCCGCGAAGTTGGAACTGATGCGCACCCCGCCGCCCCACCCCGACCGGTCAGCCGAAGCGCAGCCCGCCACACCTCCTCCACCCGCCGTCGAGTGGACCGAAGACGACGCGGCCCGCGGCGCGCGCTGGCGTTCCGAGAGCGGGGCACCGCCGCCCAAGCGGGTGGCGGTCGCTGACGACCGGCTGACGGCGGACGCCGCGTACAAGCTGGCCTGCGAGGGGACAGCGCTGCTGTGGCGCGGGGACTACCAGAACGCGCGTCAGCTGCTCCAGGCGATGGCCCGGCGTATCGACCGCAAGCGGACCGGTGGCCGCCCACGCCGCAAGCCCGCCGCGCAGCCACCCGCCACGAGCGCCGTCGCAGCGTCCGCCGGGTCGCCGGGCCAGGATGGGAGTACGCCCGTCTCAGCCGCCGCCCAGGCGTTCCACCTGCACCGTAAGGCGCAGGCGCAGCGAGCCCGGATTCTCGGCATGCTGCTGGTGCCGGTCGAAGCGGGGTATGTCGTTCCGTTGCGCCGCGCGCCGGAGGTGCACGACGCGTGTCTGGAGGCGTGGGGCCCCGACGGCGCCGGTGAGACCGCGGTGATCTCGCTGCGGGAACTGCTCGGCCTCATCGGCGGCCACGAGTGGCGCCGTAAGGGCGTGGAGATCCCGGCACTCGGCGACGACCGCGTCCACCCGTACTACGGAGTGTTCTCGCCGGTGCGGGGCGAGTATGTGGACCTGGTGGCCGAGGCCCCGCTCCCCGAGCGGGCGCGCGAGCTGGCGTTCGACATCGGGACGGGCACCGGCGTACTGGCCGCGCTGCTGGCGCGCAGGGGAGTGCGGCGCGTTGTGGCGACCGACCAGGACCCGCGCGCGCTGGCGTGCGCGCGGGAGAACGCCGCCCGGCTGGGCGTGGCCGCCCAGGTGGACGTCGTGGAGGCCGACCTCTTCCCGCCGGGGCGTGCGCCGCTCGTGGTGTGCAACCCGCCGTGGGTGCCCGCGCGGCCCAGCTCACCCATCGAGTACGCGGTGTACGACCCGGACAGCCGCATGCTGCGGGGGTTCCTCGGCGGCCTTGCCACACACCTGGAACCGGACGGCGGCGAGGGCTGGTTGATCCTGTCCGACCTCGCCGAACACCTCGGCCTGCGCACCCGTGACGAGTTGCTCGCCGCCATCGACGCGGCCGGGCTGCGCGTGCTGGACCGGCTCGACATGCGGCCGAGGCATGGCCGGGCCTCCGATGAGGACGACCCCCTGCACGCGGCCCGTGCCGCGGAGGTCACCTCGCTGTGGCGGATGACCCACGCCTGACCGCCCCGTTCGCCCGGGCCCGCCCCGCTCACGGGGACCGGACCCGGCCGGGCGCGACCCGGGCGGCCCAGGCGCGGGTCCGCCGCCACCGGCTCATCACCGGCCGCCACCACCGGTCGGTCACCGGCCCATCACCGGTCGCCGCCGCCGGTCGGTCATGCCTCGATGCGGCGCTGGCTCTCCTCGATCGGCAGGTCGTTGATGCTCGCGTACCGCCGCCGCATCAGCCCGTCCGCGTCGAACTCCCACTGCTCGTTGCCGTAGCTGCGCCACCACTGCTGCGCGGTGTCGTGCCACTCGTACTCGAAGCGGACCGAGATCCGGTTGCCGGTGTAGGCCCACAACTCCTTGCGCAGGCGGTACTCCAGCTCACGGTTCCACTTGGCGCGCAGAAAGGCCCGGATCTCGTGGCGGCCGCGCAGGAACGTATCGCGGTTTCGCCATTCGGAGTCCTCGGTGTACGCGAGCGCCACGCGCTCGGGGTCCCTGGAGTTCCAGGCGTCCTCGGCCGCCTGGACCTTGAGCCGTGCGGTCTCCTCCGTGAACGGAGGCAGGGGCGGGCGCTGTGACATGGCGGTCTCCTCATCCGGGACACGAACCAGAGAACGTACGTTCTCTGGTCTTGCGGGTACGGTAGGAGAACGGTCGTTCTCCGCGCAAGTCGCGACCGGGCGAGCGGAGATCAGGCAGGTTCTGATCGGCGATCGGCGATCGGTGGGATCGGTGGGACCAGGGGGGTCGGTGTGAGCGATAGGTCCAGTGAGACCGGTGGTGCCGGTCGGGCCGGGCAAGCCGTGGTCGCGCGAGAAGCCGGGTGACCCAGGGGAGTGGACGCGTGGAGTGGAGGAGTGGGAATGCCGAACGGGACGGGGAGCGCCATGGACGAGCCGACGGCGAGAGCGCGGGTGCTCGAAGCGGCGGAGGAGCTGTTCTACGAACGCGGTGTCCAGGCGGTCGGCATGGACGCCATACGCACGGCTGCCGGTGTCCCCCTCAAGCGCCTCTACCAGCTCTTTCCTGGCAAGGAGCGATTGGTCGCCGAGTTCCTCGCGCAGCGGGACCGCGCGTGGCGCGCCGCGCTGACGCGCTACGCCGACGCGCGGCCCTCGCCCCGCGAGCGCGTGCTCGCCGTCTTCGACTGGCTGCATCTGTGGTTCAGCGAACCAGGCTTCCGGGGTTGCGCCTTCATCAACTGCTTCGGCGAACTGGGCGGCACCTCTGAGGCGGTGGCCGAGGCTGCCCGCGGTCACAAGGAAGCGGTACGCCGGTATCTCGCCGAGTTGGTGGCCGCCGCTGACGCCCCGGACCGGCTGGCCGACCACCTCGCTCTGCTCGCCGAGGGGGCGATCACCACGGCGGCCATCTCCGGTTCCGCCGAACCCGCCCGCCAGGCCAGACAGGCGGCCGAAGCGCTGCTCGACGCGGCGGCCGCTGACGGCGCGCGCCCCGCCTGAGCCGTCACGGGAGGCCGGTGCCTCCGCGCGCACGCCCGTACGCGCGCGCCCGCACAGATCACCGAAGTCGTCCCGGAGGCCGCGTTCCGGATGCCGGCGGCCCGGGCGCCGGGGCCCAGCGGGGCGCGCGTGCGGCGCGCCGACTACGACAGCTCCAGCACGGCCTTCCCCGGGACCTGACGATCCGACAGCGCCTTGGACGCCTCCTCGACGCGTGTCCAGTCGCCGCGCCAGGCGACCTGCGGGTCGAGGTCGCCGGTGCCGATGAGGGAGGCGAGCCAGGTCAGGTCGGCTCCGATCCCCTCCATGTCCTCCAGCAGGAAGAACGTGGTGAGCGAGCGGTTGTGGCGGCCGCTGTCGCCGAAGAGCGCGCCGAACGCGAAGGTCTCGCCGGTTCCCGCCGAGTGGCCCATGGTGATCAGGGTGCCGTGCGGGGCCAAGGCGCCGAAGGCGGCGACGAGCTGGTCACCGCCGACGAGGTCGATCACGCCGCGTACGGGCCCGGTCGGCACCAGGCCGCCGCCGATACCCGCCGTCTCCGCGCCCGGCAGCGTCCCCGTCCCTGTGCCCGTGCCCGTCCCCGCGTCCGTCGCCGCCGTCCCGGCTGTCACCACGACCTCGGCCGCGCCCAGGGCGCGCAGGGCGCTCTCCTTCGCGGGATCGCTCGTGGTGGCGATGACATGTGCCCCGCCCCTCGCGGCGAGTTGCACCGCGTACCGCCCCACACCCCCGCCCGCGCCCGTCACCAGGATGCGGCTGCCCACGATCGGGCCGATCCGGCGCAGCCCGCGTAGTGCCGAGCCCGCCGCGACGGGCAGCGTGCTGGCCGCGCCGAGGTCGACGCCGGGCGGCACCGTGCCGATCGAGTCGGTGTCAACGGCCCGGAGTTCGGCCCAGGCCCCGGCGGCCGCGAGGGTGACCACCCGGGTGCCCTCGGCGGGGCCCGTCCCGTCGGCGGCCGCTCGTACGACGGTGCCCGCCGCGTCCCAGCCGGGGACCGTGCCCGCTTCCCCGCCGGGGACGACGAACTCCACCTCGCCCCCGTTGAGGGAGAACGCCTCCACGCGGACCAGGGCCTGTGCGGGGCCGGGGTCGGGATCGGCGACCTCCGCCAGCCGCAGGTGGCCCGGGGCGTTGTGGTCGATCACCAGTGCGCGCATGGCTGACTCGCTTCTCTCGCGGAGGAACAGACGATCAGGGAAAACAGCCGACCAGGGGCAGCGGAGAAACGCTGCGGGAACCCGCCGACAGCGAGATAGTGCCACTGAGTGGCATAAGCCTGCAAGGCGCTTATGCATCTTCCGAGCGCACCGCGTGCAGGCCGCGTCATGTGACGAACGCAGTGCCGGTGGCGGGGCCGCGTCGGTTCTCTCGGCCGCCCTTCCGGGAGCGCGCGAAGCTGCGCACGCCCCGTGCGCTCGTCAACACGGCGCTACGGCGTAGGTACGGCGCTCGACGTACTCCCCCGGCGCAGGCGCACTCGTACGCTCCGTAGCGCGCCCCACAGCGCTCGCGCGGCGCCCCGCCGATGCCCCACCCGACCCAGCTGGCGCCCACGGGGCGCTCGACGCACTCTGATGCCGCTCTCCAGTCCTCGGGAGGGGCGATCGCGGTCCTTGCGCGGAAAACCCGCGCGAGCCGCCCCAGGGCGCTGCTGCGGGTCTTCCGGGGCCGCGACGTGCCTGTGCCGCCCCGGTCCCCGGGCCGAGGCGGCAAAAGGAGCAGGGCCCGTCCCGTAACGCGTGTGCGCAACGCGTACGGGGCGGGCCCTGCTCCGATGAGTGCGAGTCCGCGCCGAGAGGGCGCTCACCCGCGCTCACCCGCCTACTCCTCCAGCATCAGCCCCTTGCGGAGCTTGGTGAGGGTGCGCGACAGCAGGCGCGAGACGTGCATCTGGGAGATGCCCAGTTCCTCACCGATTTCCGACTGCGTCATATTCGCCACAAAGCGCAAGGAGAGAATCTTGCGGTCCCGCGGCGGAAGTTCAGCGATGAGCGGCTTCAAGGACTCGACGTACTCGATGCCTTCGAGGCCGTGGTCCTCATAGCCGATACGGTCGGCCAGCGCGCCCTCGGTGTCGTCCTCTTCCGGCTGGGCGTCCAGCGAGCTCGCGGTGTACGCGTTGCTCGCGGCCATGCCCTCGATGACCTCGTCGTTCGAGATGCTGAGTCGCGTGGCGAGTTCGCTCACGGTGGGCGCGCGGTCCAGCTTCTGCGCGAGTTCGTCGCCGGCCTTCGCCAGGTCGAGCCGCAACTCCTGAAGGCGGCGCGGAACGCGTACCGACCAGCTGGTGTCGCGGAAGAAACGCTTGATCTCGCCGACGATGGTGGGCATCGCGAAAGTGGGGAACTCAACACCACGGCTGAGCTCGAAGCGATCGATGGCCTTGATCAGGCCGATGGTGCCTACCTGGACGATGTCCTCCATTGGCTCGCTGCGGGAGCGGAACCGGGAGGCGGCGAACTTCACGAGCGCGAGATTGAGCTCGACCAGCGTATTGCGGACGTACGCGTATTCGTGGGTCCCTTCCTCAAGCGATTCGAGGCGCTGGAAGAGGGTCTTGGACAGGGCCCTCGCGTCAACAGGTCCCACCTCGTCGTACGGCGGGATGTCAGGCAGGCCCTCGAAGGTGCCGACGGTCATCGGGTCTTCCGTCATGGAAGCCTCGGCGTCAGCGGGCGGCGCGGTGTCTACCTGCTCTGGCGAGGTAGCCGACGAGGCGGTCTCCCGAGGATGTTCGGTACGCGATTCGTCGAGCCGGGGTGACATGGTGTCCTCCATCGTTCTCGGCATATGGCTGCCGGAGCCAATACGGCTGCTGCGGTGAGCGGCGCCTCCAAAGCCGGGCCGGTTCGGGTGTGTCCTTCTACGCCTACCCGCATTGACCCGGAAGTGGCAAGTGCGTGTTGTCCGTATTTGGTGATATATGGCAGTTGTTCGGCTACCGTACGTCGTACTGAAGGCGTAGGGTTCGACGCGCGCAATCGAAAGCCACGAGACACCAGAAGAGGTGCGTGCATGGACCGCGGGATGGTCGGCAGCACGAGCAGGGGCCGACTGCGAGTCGAAGTACGGCACCAGGGAACGAGCGCTGTGGTGACTCCGGCGGGTGAGCTCGATCACCACACCGCCGAGTTGCTCAGCGAGCCGTTGGAGCGATGCGTCGACGACGGGCGCTCGCGCTTGGTTGTGGACTGCTCGCAGCTGGAATTCTGTGATTCCACCGGCCTCAACGTGCTGCTCAGTGCCCGGCTCAAGGCCGAGGCCGCCGGTGGCGGGGTTCACCTGGCCGGGATGCTGCCGGTGGTGGCCAGGGTCTTTGAGATCACCGGGGCTGATGCCGTGTTCACCGTTCACGAGACACTCGACGAGGCGCTGGTCGAGTGAGAAGCGGCACGCCTGTCGCTTGTGCGTAATGCATGCGTTACGTGAGTCACACGGCCTGGGGGGAAGAAGTGGGTGTTCTCACGCCACTCTCGGGCAGGAGACAGCTGAATCTGCACGACGTGACAGGCATTCCCTGTCCTGAGAACGGTGAATCGGTGAGGTGAAGCGCTGATGAGCACCACGCGGCCGTACTCGCCGGGCGACCGCGGCCCGGAAGCCGGCGCGACTGCTCCGGCCCGCCCGTCGCCTGGGCAGATCCGCCGACTCGCCCTCATCGACGCCAGCGGCGCCGTGCCCCGCGCGCGCGACTTCGCGCGGGAGGCGCTGCGCGACTGGGGCTGGCTGCCGGCCGCTACCGCTGATCGGCGTGCCGCCGCGGAAGACGTGTTGCTGGTGGTCTCCGAGCTGGTCACCAATGCCTGCCTGCATGCCGACGGCCCCGAGGAACTGCGGGTCAGCTGCGACAAGAAGTCGCTACGACTCGAAGTCAGGGACCGGGGCGCGGGCACCCCCGCTCCTCGTAACCCGCACCGCGCGGGGCGGCCTGGCGGCCATGGCATGTTCATCGTGCAGCGACTCTGTCTGGACTGGGGAGTCATACGCAACGCCGACGGTGCCGGAAAAACCGTCTGGGCGGAACTCGCCGCGCCCAGCTGACCCGAAGCGCGCGGAACTCGCCGCGCCCGGCTGACGTGACGCGTCAGCCCGCTCCACCGCGCACCGCCCGGCGCATGGCCCCCCCGCCGCGCCCTCCGGTGGCTCCTCTCCTCGCCCCGCCCCGCATGCCCCGTCCGGGCCTCGCCCGGAACGGCTGTCCATCCTCGCCTCGGGCAGGGTTTTCCGGCCTCGCGCCGATCCGGCGCGTTCTGTGTCTTCCTTCGTCAAGGTCTCCGGCGTACCGTCGCGCCCAAACTGATGGCCCGTCAGGTCTCAGCCGTGTGCGACGAGAGGGGAACCCGAGGTGACCTACACCAAACGCCACCTGACCCGGTGCTGCGGGGTGGTCGCGTTGACCGCTTCGGCCGCCTGCTCGGTGGCTCTCCTCACCGCGCCGGTCGCGCACGCGAAGACCGTGGACGTCGACTACCAGTGCAAGACGCCCATCGGGAACAAGGGTGCCGTGTCGCCCATCGACATCGTCAGCAAGCGCAGCGGTGCCGCGTACAAGCTCACCATGAGCTTCGAGAAGGGCGTGTCCTCCAGCCCCATAGAGCTGGGCAAGGGCGCGATGACACCGAGCGCGCTGATCAAGCTGGGCGGCGCGGAGCAGGGCACGGTCGCTGTCGCGGGACCGGCCAATGACCAGGCGATCCCGCCGAACACCCCGATCAAGATCAGCGATCTGACGGGGACGTACACCCCGAAGAAGAGCGGCACGGTCACCTTCACGGCGTCCACCCTCACGATCAAGGCGCTGGGTACGACGACCACCTGCACGCCCAAGAACAGCCCGGAGCCCTCGCTGAGCCTCGATGTGAAGGCTTCCGGCGGCAGCACGGGCGGCTCGAACAGCGGCGGTACGGGCAATTCCGGCGGTACGGGCGGTACAGGTGGTACGGGCAGTACGGGTGGTAATGACGGGGCGTCGGGGACCGGTGGCTCCAGCGGTGCCAACGGTTCCGGTGGCGCGCAGGACGCCCCCGGAGACAGCGAACTCCCGAACACCGGACCAGCTGATTCCGCTCTTGCCCTCGGCGCTCTCGGCGGCACGGTGCTCCTCGCCGGGGTGGGCGGAGCGCTCTGGCTGACCCGACGTCAGCGGAGCGCGGCGCGCTGAGGCGCGGGGTCGTGCGGTTGTGTGGCCGTGTGGCCGTGCGCCGTTCAGCGGACGTCCGGCTGCGACTGGTCCCGTGCCCCGGCCCGCGCCCCCACCGCACCCGATGCCCAGCGCCCGGGCCGCGCGCCCGTAAGGGGAGGAGCCGATGCCGATGCGCACCTGGGCCCGCGCCGACGCCCACGCCCGCGCGCGTAAGCGCGCACACTCCGTGACCTTCCCCGTCACTTTTCCCGCCACCTTCCTCGTCGGCTTCCTTACGGCTGTCGCCCTCCTGGCAGCGGCTCTCGGCGTGGCGCCGACCGGTGCGGCCGCCGCGGAGGAGGAACCGGCAGCGACCGTGTCGCGGCAGGAGGCGGGCGCCGGAAGCAGCGTCACCGTGCGGGGAACGGGCTGGCGGCCCAGGGCGCTGCTCACCCTCGTCGTCTGCGGACAGAACATGATCGGCGGAAGCGACGCGTGTGCCAACGGGGACGGGCGAGCCGTCACCACCGATGCGAGCGGTGCCTTCAGCAAGCGGCTGCGCGTCACCGAGCCGCCGAAGCCGTGCCCGTGCGTCGTGCATGTCGCGACCACGACCGGGAGGCCCGCGGCGGCTGACGTCGCGTTCAGCGTCGCGGGGCACCCCGTGAAGCCGCTGCCGAGGGAGCGGGGAAGCGGGCGGCTGCGGGTGCTGGATGCGCGGCTGGACGGGTCGAGTGGGCTGCTCACCTGGTTCGGCGCGCCGCCACGCCGTCGGCTCGTCATGACGGTCAGCAACACCGGCCCGGCACCGGTGCGGAAGCCGGTCTTCCAGGTCGGCACGGCCAACGGCGTGTTCGCCCCGTCCTGGGAGGCCCAGGAGTGGCGGGGGACCCTCAAGGCGGGAACGACGACACAGGTCAGCCTGCCGGTCGAGCTGACGGCCGCAGCCCACGGGGACTACACGGTGTCACTGAAGTACGGGCGGGGGGTGCTGGTGGCGCAACCCTGGGAGGTCGGGCGGCCGTGGGGTGTGACGCTGTTCTGGGCCCTGCTGTGCGTCGTGGCGGCCGCACTGGTGTTCCGGCTCGGCATGCTCGCCGTGGACGCGGTGCGCCCACGCGTCCGGCAGGACCCGGACGCGAAAGCGGCAAAAGCCGGAGAGGCCGGAGAGGCCGCAGAAGGGGATCGCCTCCAGCAGGCCCGTAGAACGCCGGAAGGCGCGTAGGACACGTAAGTACACGTGAGCCATCCAGAAGGACGCCGGAAGGCACCGGAAGAAGCCAGAAGGCGCCGTAAGACGCCGGAAGCCCGGTGCGCGTCTCGCGCACCGGGCTTCCTGGCGACCGCCTCAGTGGCGGCGGCGGGCGGACGTCAGCGGACGTCGCCCATCAACGCCACGAGTTTCTTGCGGGAACTCCATACGCCGATACCGGCGATCATGGCCAGCGCCGCCTCGATGGCGACGACGCCCTCACCGCTGAGGTCGACGCCTCCGATGGAGAGCAGGCCCGTGGTGCAGTCACCGGCGGTGACGGCGAGGAACCAGACGCCGAGCATCTGGCTGGCGTACTTCTGGGGGGCCATCTTCGTGGTCACCGAGAGGCCGACCGGGGAGAGGCACAGCTCGCCCATGGTCTGGAGCATGTAGATCGAGATCAGCCACATCGGGCTGACCTTCGCACCGTCGCCAGCCATCCCCATCGGAACGACGAAGACGAAGAACGAAGCACCGATCAGGACCAGCGCCATCGCGAACTTCACCGTGGTGTTCGGCTCGCGGTTGCGGCGGGCCAGCGCCAGCCACATCCAGGCGAAGACCGGGGCCAGGGCCATCACCCACAGCGGGTTGACGGACTGGAACCAGGACGACGGGAAGCGGATGCCGAACACCGAGTCCGCCGTCTTGGTCTCGGCGAAGGCGGACAGCGTCGAGCCGCCCTGGTCGAAGATCATCCAGAAGGCGGCAGCCGCGGCGAAGAACCAGATGTAACCGCTGACCTTGGTCTGCTCAAGATCGGTCAGTTCCTTGTCCCGCTTGATGCGGATCAGGACCGCGGTCGGGATGATCAGGCCGAGGATGGTGATGGGGACGAGCGCCCAGTTGAGGGTGAAGTGCCCGGTGGCGACGACCACGCTGTAGAACGCGGCGGTGATCAGCGTCCAGATCAGGCCCTTGCGCAGCCAGCTCTTGCGCTCCTCGGCGGCGAGCGGGGTCGGGACCTCGCTGGAGATCGGGTTCAGGTGGCGGGTGCCGATCAGAAACTGGGCCAGCCCCAACGCCATGCCGAGCGCGGCGATGGCGAAGCCGAGGTGCCAGTTGACCTCCTGGCCGACGGTGCCGATCACCAGCGGCGCGGCGAACGCGCCGATGTTGATGCCCATGTAGAAGACGGTGAAGCCGCCATCCCGACGAGGGTCCTGCGGACCGTCGTAGAGCTGGCCGACCATCGTGGAGATGTTGGCCTTCAGCAGGCCCGAGCCGAGCGCGACGAGCGCGAGACCGGCGAAGAACATGCCCTGGCCGGGCACGGCCAGCGCGAGGTGACCGGCCATGATGATGCCCGCGGCGATGGCGACCGTCTTCCGGGGCCCCCATACCCGGTCGCCGATCCAGCCGCCGGGCATGGCCAGCAGATAGACCATGGCCAGGTACACGGAGTAGATGGCTACCGCGTTGGCCTCGGACATCCCCAGGCCGCCGCCCTGGCTGCCGTCCTTGGAGTCCGGCCCGCCGGCGATCAAGTAAAGGACGAGCAGAGCCCGCATGCCGTAGAAGCTGAAGCGCTCCCACATCTCGGTCATGAAGAGAGTGGCCAGGCCGCGAGGGTGGCCGAAGAAGGTTTTGCCGCCGTCCGCAGGGGTTCCCTGCTTGGCCGCGCCCTTCGTCAGGCTGGACGCCATGGTGGTTCCTTGGGGGGCTACGGGACGCGGGGTCAAGGCGGCTAGCCGGAACAAGACCACGCGCCCGGTCGGGTGGCCGGCACCGGCGTTGCCGTGCCCTCACCCCCACGTCCCAGGGGGGCTCAGCCCACGAGGGACCGACAGGACGGCGGCATACCGGGATCTCCACGCCCCCGCGCAGGTTCACGCGGCGGACCCGGCCGACAGGTCATTCACTGTGCTGGTGAGGCTGGTGGTTCCAGCCCCGGGCACAACAGAAACCTTTGGCGCGTCTTGCGATCCAAAGGTCTCAGGGCAGTGCGACAGACGTTCCGTCACCATACGCCACACCGGGGGCACGATTGGAAGGCCATGAGACGTAACTCACGGTACAATGCACCAATATTTTGCCTGCCATTTGAATGAGCCTGATAACCGGGCGAAGAACCGCAAAGTCGCACGCGGGCGCCGGGCTCAGCCGGACGCGGACTACCATTCCCGCATGACCCGAGTACTGCTCGCCGAGGATGACGCATCCATCTCGGAGCCGCTTGCCCGCGCTCTGCGCCGCGAGGGGTACGAGGTCGAGGTGCGACAGGACGGACCCACCGCGCTCGACGCCGGCCTGCAAGGCGGCGTCGATCTGCTCGTCCTCGATCTCGGCCTGCCGGGCATCGACGGCCTGGAGGTCTGCCGGCGATTGCGCAACGAGGGCCATTCCTTCCCTGTGCTGGTGCTCACCGCTCGCGCCGACGAGGTGGACACCGTTGTCGGGCTCGACGCGGGTGCCGACGACTATGTGACCAAGCCCTTCCGGCTCGCCGAACTGCTCGCCCGCGTGCGGGCGTTGCTGCGCCGCGGCGCGTCGGAGACGCAGCAGCCGCAGCCCGCCACGCACGGCGTGCGGATCGACGTCGAGTCGCACCGGGCCTGGATGGGCGAAGAGGAGCTTCAGCTGACCGCCAAGGAGTTCGACCTGCTGCGCGTCCTGGTCAGGGACGCGGGCCGGGTCGTCACCCGCGATCAGCTGATGCGCGAGGTCTGGGACACCACCTGGTGGTCGTCCACCAAGACGCTGGACATGCACATCTCCTGGCTCCGTAAGAAGCTCGGTGATGACGCGGCCAACCCGCGGTACATCGCGACGGTGCGCGGCGTCGGCTTCAGGTTCGAGAAGAGCTGAGCATGAGCTGAGCCGGTCATGAGCGGACCGGCCGTCGGCAGACCGGTCACGCGGCGGCTCTGCGGACGGCGGAGCGGTCAGCCACCAGTACGGGCACCGGCGCCAGCACCGGCACCAGAGCACCAGCGTCGGAGCCACCACCAAGCAGCAGCCCGCAAGCTCCCGCGATAGGCACCACCAGCACCACCAGCACCGCGCAAGACCGCAGCATGACCGCCCGGAGGGCACAGTGCGCCGCCGCCTGATCAACTCCACGCTCGCCGTGGTGCTCGTCGTCATCGCCGTCTTCGGCGTCTCCCTCGTGATCGTCGAGACCCGCACCATCGAGAACAGCGCTCAGGAAAGCGTGGAGTCCGAGGCGCTGCGGCTGGTGAGCATCGTTGACGGGCGGCTCATCGGCGGGGAGTCGGTGACCCCCAAGGTGCTGAGCGAGCAGATCACCACCGACCGCTACGCCAGGATCACCCTCCCCGGCCAGCCCCGCCCCCTGGAGTTCGGAAACCGCCCCTCGGGCGGCGTCATCGCGGCCGAGGAGAAGGGCACGCAGGGGGTCGAGGTCCGGGTCGAGGAGTCGCACCGCACCGTCGGCCGGGAGATCGGCCGGACGTTGCTGATCATCCTGGCGGTCGCGCTGCTCGCCATCGCCGCCGCTGTCATCCTCGCCGTACGGCAGGCGCACCGGCTCGCCGCCCCGCTCACCGACCTGGCGGAGACCGCGGAACGGCTCGGCTCCGGTGATCCCAGGCCCAGGCACCGGCGCTACGGCGTCCCGGAGCTGGACCGGGTCGCCGACGTGTTGGACGCCAGCGCCGAGCGCATCGCCCGGATGCTCACGGCTGAGCGCCGCCTCGCCGCCGACGCCTCGCACCAGCTGCGTACGCCGCTGACCGCGCTCTCCATGCGGCTGGAGGAGATCACGGTCACCGAGGAGCTGGAGACGGTCAAGGAGGAGGCGACCATCGCGCTCACCCAGGTGGAGCGGCTGACGGATGTCGTGCAGCGGCTGCTGACCAACTCCCGCGATCCGCGTTCCGCCTCGGCCGTGGCCTTCGACCTGGACGAGATCGTCAAGCAGCAGATCGAGGAATGGCGCCCCGCCTCGCGCAGCGAGGGGCGGGCCATCGTCCGGTCGGGAAAGAAGGGGCTGCGCGCGGTGGGCACGCCGGGGGCGGTCGCGCAGGTGCTCGCCACCCTCATCGAGAACTCGCTCATGCACGGCGGCGGCACTGTGGCTCTGCGGACCCGGGTCACCGGGAACCAGGCGGTGGTGGAGGTCTCGGACGAGGGCCCCGGCGTACCGGCGGATCTGGGGTCGCGGGTCTTCGAGCGTACGGTCAGCGGCCGTAACTCCACCGGACTCGGCCTCGCGGTGGCCCGTGACCTCGCGGAGGCGGACGGCGGCCGCCTGGAGCTGCTCCAGCAGCATCCGCCGGTCTTCGCGCTGTTCCTCAGCCGGGAAGCGGATCAGCACCCGCATCAGGGCCACTGAGCCCCGCGGCCGTACCGAGCCCCGCGGCCACGGGGTGAAGCGGCTTACTTGACCCGGTGGGGGCGCGCCTGCGAGTCGGTGAGGAAGGACTCCGCGGTCTGCACCGCTTCGCGTGCGGGCAGCGCCCGGAAGACCCACGTGCGGTAGGACCAGAAGCGGAAGAGCGTGGCGATGCCGATGCCGAGGAACTTGAAGATGTTGCTCTGCAGCGGGCTGTCCCAGTCGAAACCGTAGGTGGCCGTGTAGAGCACCCCGTTCTCGATCACCAGGCCGACCGCGCTGAACAGCAGGAACAGGCTGAGTTCCTTGGTCCGCCCGCTCTTGTCCCGGTCCCGGTAGGTGAAGTACCGGAAGCCGATGTAGTTGCAGACGATGGCGACGACGGTGGCCACGATGCTGGCGCGCACCACGGGCAGCTCTGTCGTGTGGCGTACGAGGTTGAAGACCGCGAGGTTGACGAGCAAACCCACACCGCCCACCACGCCGAACTTGGCGACTTCGCGCAGCAGCTGATCCAGCCGCATGCGCAGGGCGTGCCGTTCACTCATAGTGATCGTCTTACTCCGTAGCTCGGCGGTGGTCGGCTTTACTCCAACTGCTTCATGCTAACCAGCCGTTCTGCCGTTCGCGTCCGGGTATTCAAGATGAGGAGCCGTTCCGGCCATGGATGATCCTACAAACCCAGGAGGGTGACTATCCGCCGGGGCGGATACCCTGGCTGAGTGACGTTCCCTGTAATTGGCATGGTCGGCGGCGGCCAGCTCGCTCGCATGACGCACGAGGCGGGCATCCCCCTCGGCGTCAGGTTCAAGCTTCTCAGTGACACTCCGGCGGACTCCGCGGCCCAGGTCGTGGGCGATGTGGTCGTCGGGGATTACCGCGACCTGGAGACGCTTCGTAGGTTCGCACAAGGCTGCGACGTGATCACCTTCGATCACGAGCATGTCCCCACGGGGCATTTGCGGGTGCTGGAGGCCGACGGCATTCCCGTACGTCCGGGCCCCGAAGCCCTTATCCATGCCCAGGATAAGGGTGTAATGCGGGCAAAGCTGGACGAAATCGGTATTCCGTGCCCGCGGCACCGGATTGTGGCCGATCCCGCGGATGTGGCGCGCTTCGCTGCGGAGGGTGAGGGTTTCCCGGTCGTCCTGAAAACGGTGCGCGGCGGCTACGACGGCAAGGGCGTGTGGATCATCCGCAGCGAGGCGGAGGCGGCCGAGCCGTTCCGCGCCGGTGTGCCCGTGCTCGCCGAGGAGAAGGTCGAGTTCGTCAGGGAGCTCGCGGCCAACGTCGTACGGTCCCCGCACGGCCAGGCCGTCGCCTACCCCGTCGTCGAGTCGATCCAGGTCGACGGCGTGTGCGACACCGTCATCGCCCCCGCTCCCGGCCTGGACCCGGCCCTCTCGGCGCAGGCTCAGCAGCTGGCTCTCAGGATCGCCGACGAACTGAACGTCACCGGGCATCTCGCCGTGGAGCTCTTCGAGGTCAGGGACGGGCAGCGGGTGGCCGTCCTCGTCAACGAGCTGGCGATGCGCCCCCACAACTCGGGCCACTGGACTCAGGACGGCGCCGTCACCTCCCAGTTCGCCAACCATGTGCGCGCCGTGCTCGATCTGCCGCTCGGCGACCCGCGGCCCCGTGCCCCCTGGACGGTGATGGCCAACGTTCTCGGCGGTGACTACCCCGACATGTACGCGGCGTATCTGCACTGCATGGCGCGCGACCCTGGCCTGAAGATCCATATGTACGGTAAAGATGTGAAGCCCGGCCGCAAGGTCGGCCATGTCAACACCTACGGCGACGACCTGTCCGACGTGCGTGAGCGCGCCCGCCACGCCGCCGGTTACCTGCGAGGAACGATCACGGAATGAGCTCGCCCCTTATCGGCATCGTCATGGGTTCCGACTCCGACTGGCCCGTCATGGAAGCAGCGGCGAAGGCCCTCGACGAGTTCGAGATCCGCTACGAGGTCGACGTCGTCTCCGCGCACCGCATGCCGCGCGAAATGATCACGTACGGCGAGCAGGCCGCTGACCGTGGTCTCAAGGCGATCATCGCGGGCGCCGGAGGCGCCGCCCACCTCCCCGGCATGCTCGCCTCCGTCACGCCGCTGCCGGTCATCGGGGTACCGGTGCCGCTGAAGTACCTGGACGGCATGGACTCGCTGCTGTCGATCGTGCAGATGCCCGCGGGCGTCCCCGTCGCCACCGTCTCGGTCGGCGGAGCCCGCAACGCGGGCCTGCTCGCCGCCCGGATGCTGGCGGTCCACGATCCCGACCTGCTCAGCAGGATGCGGCAGTTCCAGGAGGACCTGAACGAGCAGGCCACCGACAAGGGCAAGCGGCTGCGCGCCAAGGTCGAGGGTTCCGGCGGCTTCGGATTCGGGAAGTAACCGGTCGGCTCGGGCAGCCGCCCGACGCGCGACCGGTCAGCCGGTCGGCGGGTCTGCCGGTCTATCGGTCTGCCGGTCGGCGGTCAGCCGGGAAGGGCGCTGCTGGGAGGACGCGGCAGCACGACGCGCGCCTCAGCCATTGGCTGCCGGCCGGGTGGCCGATGGCGATGTCCAGCAGCCAGTGGTTCGGTAATCGGCGGGAGCGGCGGCAGCGGCAGGCCGGCGGTCACCATGCGGACGATCGGGACGATGGGGGAGTGACCATGTCAGGCAGCAAAGGTGTCGCCACGGACGAGGTCGGCGGCGAGGCCACTGAGGACGGCCCAGCGCCCGGCGGTCCCGGGGCTCCGGCGACAAGAGCCGCGCGCCACCTCACGCGTGCCCGCGAGCTGCTCGCCGAGCACCCCATCGTCGACGGCCACAACGACCTCCCGTGGGTGCTGCGCGAGATCGGCTACGACCTCGACCAGCGCGATCTCGCCGCCGACCTGAGCGCGCACCAGCACACCGACATCCCCCGCATGCGCGCGGGCGGCGTCGGTGCCCAGTTCTGGTCCGTCTACGTACGCTCCGACTTCGCGGGCGACAACGCGGTCACCGCCACCCTGGAACAGATCGACATCGTCCGGCAGTTCGTCGACCGGTACCCAGCCGACCTGCGGCTTTCCCTCACCGCCGACGACATGGAAGCGGCGCGTGCCGAGGGCCGCATCGCCTCGCTCATGGGCGCGGAGGGCGGCCACTCCATCAACTGCTCGCTCGCGACCCTGCGGGCGCTGTACGAGCTGGGCGTCCGCTATATGACGCTCACCCACAACGACAACGTCCCGTGGGCCGACTCGGCGACCGACGAGCCCCGGGTGGGCGGCCTCACCGCGTTCGGCCACGAGGTCGTCCGCGAGATGAACCGGCTCGGCATGCTCGTCGACCTCTCCCACGTGGCGCCGGAGACCATGCGGGCGGCGCTGCGTACGAGCGAGGCTCCCGTCGTCTTCTCGCACTCCTCGTCCCGGGCCGTGTGCGACCACGTACGCAACATCCCGGACGACGTGCTGGAGCTGCTGCCCGCCAACGGGGGCGTCGCGATGGCGACGTTCGTACCGAAGTTCATCCTGCCCGAGGCCATCGAGTGGACGCTGGCGGCGGACGCCAACATGCGCGCCCACGATCTGCACCCGCTCGACAGCACGGCGGAGGGGAAGCGCGTCCAGCGCGCGTTCGAGGCGGCCCACCCGCGCCCGCTCGCCACCGCGGCCACGGTCGCCGACCACCTCGACCACATGCGTGAGGTCGCCGGTGTCGATCACATCGGTGTCGGCGGTGACTACGACGGGGTGGCGTTCACCCCGGCCGACCTCGCGGACGTCTCCGGTTACCCCAACCTCGTCGCCGAACTCCTCGACCGCCGCTGGTCCGAGGCCGACCTGGCGAAGCTGACCTGGCACAACGCGGTGCGCACGCTGCGCGGCGCGGAGGACGTGGCCCGCGGCCTGCGGTCCGTCCGTGGCCCCTCCCGTGCCACGATCGAACAGCTGGACGCCTGAGGCCAGCCCGGCGGCACTGGGCATCCCCCGCCCGCGTCCCGGACTCACTCCCGGCGCCGACCGGGAGGCGCCCCCGTACGGGGCTGTACCGCCAGCTCGTACGGGGCCGCCAACGGATCAGCCACGAGCACACCAGACCGTGAGCCAGCTCCTGAGTCAGCTCCTGAGCGACCAGCCCCTGAGCCCGTGCGTGCGTCGGCCGGTCAGCACATGCACAGGCAGAAAGGATGCCCCGCCGGGTCCGCGTAGACCCGCCAGGTGCGGGGCTCGCCGCCGTTGTCGTCGAGCAAGCGCGCGCCGAGCGCGAGTACCCGCTCCTGCGCCGCCTCCATGTCGCTGACGCGCAGGTCCAGATGGAACTGCTGTGCGCCGTCCGGCCGGGGCCAGACCGGCGGTACGAACTCGGGTGCCTCCTGGAAGGCGAGCGGCGTTCCCTCGTTCCCCACGAGGTCCACCCACCCCTCGTCCCCGGGTTCGGGCTTGCCGCCCAGCACCTCCGCGTAGAAACGCGCGAGCGCCATGGGATCGGGACAGTCGAGGACGACCGCGCCCAAAGTGGCGATAGCCATGCTTGTTCCCTTCAGAGGACAGCCCCCTCCGGGGTGTTACCGGTAGAGAGCATTCACTAGTAACCGTAACCACATGATGGCGGGTTACTGGTAACGCGGCAACCGGTAATGTGGCCGATGTGCAGCAGCCCGGCCATCGCGAACCCGCGCCTGAACCGCTCGTCCTGGTTCAGGACCTCGCGAACACGCTCGACACCGAGAGCGGGCATGACGCGCTGGCCGTCGCAGGGGGCCTCGACGCGTTCCTCGGTGCCCACGGGCTGACCGATCTCGGTCTCACCGACCGCCAGCTGCCGGCTGTCCGAGAGCTACGTGAGGCGCTGCGGGACGCGTGCCTGGCGCATACGGGCGTGGACATGCCGTCCGCGTCGGCCACGGCCCTGGACGCGCTCATGGCCCGGGCCCCGCTCGTCCTCGCCATCGACGCGCACGGCGGTGCGGCGCTGCGGCCCGCCCCCGGCCTGTCGGGCGCCGACGCCTTTACGGCCCGTATCGCCGCTGACATCACCACGGCGGTCGCCGAAAACACCTGGCCGCGGCTCAAGGCCTGCGAGGCCGATGACTGCCGCTGGGTGTACTACGACCGCAGCCCGGCCGGACGCAGCCGCTGGTGCACCATGGCGATCTGCGGCAGCCGGGCGAAGATGCGCGCCTACCGCGCGAAGCGCGTGGCCAAGCCGGGCCGGGCAGCGGGCAGCCGCCCGGCGGGTACGAAGGGACCGGGCCAGGGCGTTTCTCCTGGGCCATCGGGCTGACGGCGGGCGCGCTACGCGCGAGGGCGGCCCAGCGCGCGGTACGTCCAGTCGGCCTCGCGCCACACCTCGGGGTCCAGCGCGTTGCGGCCGTCGAGGATGCGGCGCTCGTCTACGACCGCTCCCAGCTCGTGGGGGTCGAGGTCGCGGAACTCACGCCACTCCGTGAGGTGCAGCACCGCGTGCGCGCCACGCGCGGCCTCCAGCGCGCTGGGCGCGTAGCGCAGGGTCGGGAAGACCGCGCGCGCGTTCTCCATGCCCTTCGGGTCGAAGATCGTCACCTGGGCGCCCTGGAGGTGGATCTGACCCGCGACGTTCAGCGCGGGGGAGTCCCTCACGTCGTCGGAGTCGGGCTTGAACGCCGCGCCGAGCACGGCGACCCGCTTGCCGAGGAAGCTGCCGCCGACCGCCTCGCGGGCCAGCTCGACCATGTGCCCCCGGCGGCGCATGTTGATCGAGTCGACCTCGCGCAGGAAGGTCAGTGCCTGGTCGGCGCCCAGCTCACCGGCGCGGGCCATGAAGGCCCTGATGTCCTTGGGCAGGCAGCCGCCGCCGAATCCGATCCCGGCCCGCAGGAACTTCTTCCCGATCCGCTCGTCGTGGCCGATGGCCTCGGCGAGCTTCACGACGTCCCCGTCGGCCGCCTCGCAGACCTCGGCCATGGCGTTGATGAAGGAGATCTTCGTGGCCAGGAAGGAGTTCGCCGAGGTCTTGACCAGCTCGGCGGTCGGGAAGTCGGTGACGACGAACGGCGACCCTTCGCTGAGCGGCGTCGCGTACACCTCGCGCAGCTGCTTCTCGGCCTGCTCGCTGGTGACGCCGACGACGATGCGGTCGGGGTGCAGGGTGTCCTGTACGGCGAAGCCCTCCCGCAGGAACTCCGGATTCCAGGCGAGCTCGACGTCCTCGCCCGCAGGGGAGAGCTCGGCCAGGAGACCGGCCAGCCGCGCCGCGCTGCCCACGGGGACCGTGGACTTGCCGACGACCAGCGCCGGGCGGCGCAGCAGCGGCGCGAGCGACGTGAAGGCGCTGTCCACGTAGCTCATGTCGCACGCGTACTCGCCCTGCTTCTGCGGGGTGTTCACGCAGACGAAGTGGATATCGCCGAACTCGGCGACCTCCTCGTAGGACGTGGTGAAGCGCAGCCTCCCGGTCGCGCCCTCGATGCCCGCGGCGTGCTGCCGCAGCAGGTCGTCGAGTCCGGGTTCGTACATCGGAGCGCGTCCTGAGGACAGCATCTCGATCTTCTCGGGCACGATGTCGAGCGCCAGCACGTCAAAGCCGAGGTCGGCCATGGCCGCAGCGTGCGTGGCGCCGAGGTAGCCGGTGCCGATCACAGTGATCTTGGGGGCCATGCGGTGCTCCATGGTACGAAAGGGCGGGACTGCGCTGACCGAGCATAGTCGGGACGCGGGCCGGGCATCTGAGCCGCTGTCGGCAAACTCACGTACCCCGGCCAGGGGCGCGCCCCTAAGATTGGGTTACTTAACGGTTATTAACACTCAGGGGAGTGAGGACACCTTGGCCTCCGCGCAAAAAGCCACTGGCGCCGGATTCGACCTCTACCGCCCGGCCGAGGAGCACGACATGCTCCGCGAGTCGGTGCGCGCGCTCGCCGAGTCGAAGATCGCGCCGTTCGCGGCCGAGGTCGACGAGCAGAGCCGTTTCCCGCAGGAAGCCCTCGACGCGCTGGTCGCCAGCGACCTGCACGCCGTGCACGTCCCGGAGACCTACGGCGGCGCCGGCGCGGACGCCCTCGCGACCGTGATCGTGATCGAGGAGGTGGCCCGCGTCTGCGGCTCCTCCTCCCTCATCCCCGCCGTCAACAAGCTGGGCTCGCTGCCGGTGATCCTCGCCGGCTCCGAGGACGTGAAGAAGAAGTACCTGAGCCCGCTGGCCAAGGGCGAGGCCATGTTCTCGTACTGTCTGTCCGAGCCCGACGCGGGCTCCGACGCGGCGGGCATGAAGACCAAGGCCGTACGGGACGGTGACTTCTACGTCCTCAACGGCGTCAAGCGCTGGATCACCAACGCGGGCGTCTCGGACTACTACACGGTCATGGCCGTGACCGACCCGTCGCTGCGCTCGAAGGGCATCTCGGCCTTCGTCGTCGAGAAGGACGACGAGGGCGTCTCCTTCGGCGCCCCCGAGAAGAAGCTCGGCATCAAGGGTTCGCCGACCCGCGAGGTCTACTTCGACAACGTCCGCATCCCCGCCGACCGTCTGATCGGTGAAGAGGGCACCGGCTTCGCCACGGCGATGAAGACCCTGGACCACACCCGCATCACCATCGCCGCCCAGGCCCTCGGCATCGCCCAGGGCGCCCTCGACTACGCCAAGGGCTACGTCCAGGAGCGCAAGCAGTTCGGCAAGCCGATCGGCGACTTCCAGGGCGTCCAGTTCATGCTGGCCGACATGGCGATGAAGCTGGAGGCCGCGCGTCAGCTCACGTACGCCGCCGCCGCGAAGTCCGAGCGCGTCTCCCTCGGCGGCGCGGACGAGGACCTGACGTTCTACGGGGCCGCGGCCAAGTGCTACGCCTCCGACGCCGCGATGGAGATCACCACCGACGCGGTCCAGCTCCTCGGCGGCTACGGCTACACCCGTGACTACCCGGTCGAGCGCATGATGCGCGATGCCAAGATCACGCAGATTTATGAAGGTACGAATCAGGTGCAGCGGATCGTGATGGCGAGGAACCTGCCGTAGCAGGGATTTCGCAGGTCAGAGCAGGTCGTAAGCGGTCTGCGCGCCGGTCTGAGCTTCCCGTCTGTTTGTGGCTGTTCCGGGCCGTTCCTGAGCGTCATGCCGGGGAAACTTGCGCTGACACTGGGCGACGCACGACTCCTGACACCACGGCCCCCGGCATCGCCGGGGGCCGTTCACATGGGCTGCTGTCAGGCCACTTGCGCCCGTTCGGAGCGGGCGTCGGCGCCAGACGCCAGCAGAGGGACCAAGGCCACCAAACGCCAGCCGCTCAGTTTCCCCAAGCGCCAGCCTGGTCTGCTCTGGCGAACCAAACACAGAGCCCCGGTCCCGGAACACTTCGACCGAGGCTTTGTTCGTTCGGGGTGATGCGGCACTTCATCAGTTTGTGAGGCCGATCCGCTTCGCCATGTCCATCAGCTTGGGCCTAGCCCGTTGATGCCTGACGAACAGCACGCGAATCGCTTCCTTAGCCATGGGGTGGACTTCGGCCATTTGTGGTGCGACCGCGAATGCCCTGTCCAGGGCTTCTTCCGTGCCGTCGTAGTCGCACAGGGCTAGCCGCGCCCGAGCTGTGTTTATGGCGAGGTTTCCCACGCGTGAGGGGCGCAGACCTGCCGGAGGATTCTTGAGCAATGGGGCTGCCATGGTCGAAGCCTCATCCGGCCTGCCAAGGTCTACGAGGGCCGCTAGCTCGTGAAGATCAGTGTTCCCAGGGCCGAACGTCAGGGCGCGGTGAACCAGGTCACGCGAGCCGATCCGATCCGCGTACGACCGGGCTTTGCGTACATGCTCCGCTGTCGCTTGCTTATCCTCCGCGCGGGACGCGAGTGTGACCCCGCGTAGGTGCAACGAACCCAGGAGTACAGCCATGCCGGGATCTTCCCGCTTGGTACGCCGAGCGTCCGCTTCGTACTCGGTCACGGCGCGCTCAACCACCGCTAGGCCGTCGTCGTACTGCCCCGCTGACTGGTACGTACCGACTTCACTCCAGGCGGCCGCCGCTTCTACCCCTGGGTTGTCGGCTCGCATTGCCGCCCACTGCTGCCGACCAACCACCGTGTCGGCGAGATCGTATTGACCCATCCGATGCGCGACTACATACGCGCACCCGTACAGCTCCGCCAGAGCCTCCCAGTCTTCCGGTGATGATCCGGTGGACAGTGCGGACGCGGTTGCCTGGTCCAGAAGCTCAGGCAGGCTTTGCAGCAGTTCGACGTACCGTGTACCGGTACGAAGCGTTAGCGCGGATTTCAGGCCATCGGCCACAACCCCCGCTGGTGGGATGTCCGTGCGGGGTAGCTTGTGCCGCCTGACCGCCGCTCGCAGGTCATCCAGTAGCTCGCTTTGCTGTGAGGCGTCGGCATACGGCTGCCCATAGATTCTCGCCGTAGATACGCCAAGCGCCTTGGCGACGCGTGCCACGTAAGCGGGGGTTGCTGGTCGTAGCCCGTTCTCAATCTTGGTCAGGTACGACACTGAATAGCTCGTCAGGTGTGCCAACCGCTGCTGGCTCATGTCCCTGGCCATCCGGAGAACCTGGATGTTCTCGCCTGGCGGAGGGCTTGTCATGGTGGTCGTAGTCATGTCGTCACTGTCCCACTCTCACGGTTCCGAATGACTTGTCGTGGCCGGAACCCGTTGTGTCGCTCCTGTGTCAACTGATCACGCTCGGCCGGTGGTTATCTAGTAACAGCCAGCAACCGAGCCAGTAAGGCAGGTGCCCAAGATGAACCAGTGTTTCCGGGTTGACCCCATCCCCGGTCTCCCTGCGTACAGAGAGGACCAGTCGGGGCACATCCACGTTCCGCTGTCCCTCCTGCGGAATGGCGAGCATCAGGCCGACGTCGAGTTAGTACTTGCACCCTCTGAAGCGGAGACCCACGCCGCTCAGATCAATCGACTCATGGCGGGAAGCGGTGGCTCGAACCGTTTCTTGAGCTTGGTGGCCGGTGCCGACAAGACCGGCGGAACCTCGTACGTACCCCCGGGCATGCTGGTGGCGCGAGAACACCGCAGGCACCCGATCGCGTAATCCGGTGCACCCGAACGCCAAGGTGTGGTGCCTAGCTTGGGCTCTCATGATCTGTATCTGGGGGCTGGCCTTTCTTCTGGTCACCACCTTCTTGTGATCCCCCTTCCGGGACGACGAGCCTCCCCATAGCAAGTGGCGCCGTCAAACCGGAAGTACCCCCGGGGCGCTGGTTGTCAACCTCGCGTCAGTCAGCGCCGCGAAGCCCCACCTCCGCGAGCAGGACCGGTTCGCATAGAAGGCGGGGGTGCCCTGCTCCACTTTTGTCGTGGGGTGGAGCAGGGCCAAGCTCCCGACCTTGGTGCCAGGCAGCCACCTCCCATGGTCGGGCCCGGGGTTCTCGCACGGGGTTGGCCTGTCCTCAGGTAGTGCGAGAACCCCGGGGACCGAGTCTCGTAATGGCGGCACATCTAACTAAGCTCCCGCTCCCTGCTGGATGAGAACGGGTGAGGCTCCCCCTTCATCCGTCCCCGGCACGGGGCGGGCTTCTCCACCATCACCCATGGCGACCGAATCGGGTCAGGGTCGCAGCACGCTCACCGACTCCCGCCCCAACCGTGGGCGGGCAACTGGCGCACCCCTCAACGAAGAGGAGAGTAGGGAATGAATGACGTGATCCTCGCCCGTCCTGAGCCTGAGAAGGTAGCGGGGCGGGCCCGTGAAATCCTGGCTGCCGTTGAGGCTGACCCGGAGTTCAGCCGCTTACGTACGGCGTGTGCGAAGTATGACGAGGACTGGACCTCGTTCATGGGGTACGCCCTCGTTGACGGTTTCGACATCGCCACGGACACCGAACCCCTGTTCCCGGAAGCCATGCGCGCCATGGCCATCAAGTCAGCCGTCTACGAGATGACGGAGGGCAACGAGCACGCCGCCGAGGTGCCCGTAGCGGTTCCTGTGGACGAGATGATCCACGCCCTGGCCGCACAGTTCACGGTCCTCAGCCGCGTCCAGGAACGGACCGGCATCAAGTTCGTCCATGCCACAGACCGGGAGGCAATCGGCGAGTGGGACCACGGCGACTACACCCACCAGGTCTATCGCGCCGCGTGGGGACCGACGCCCGATCGGTACTGGTTCGGCAAGGACGAGACAGCCAAGCGGCGTGCGGCTGTGATGGCGAAGTATGAACCGGTGGGGATTCTCGACGGTGGTCGCCGTTTTGTCCCCGGTTTCCCGACGAGTAGTTAGCTGAGAGCGCGGCGCAGTGTCGTGATCACATCCACGTCAGGGAACGCACGGGGGATCTCCACAGTGGCTTGATCAATGAGCGAGTCGAGCAACCCCGGCGCTGCGCCGTACAGCACCATTCGCAAGTAGGGAACCAGTTGTCCCGCGTCACTCGGCAGAATGAGTTCCGGCATGAGCGGAACGCCATCGGTCTTGTAACGGCCAGCGCGCAATCCCACCTTGTCGGGGTGGACACAGACCGGCACACCGTCAGCCGTATACCGGTGGCCGTCCGAGGGATCGAACGGGCACTCCCGTGAGGGGCGCTCGAACACGTCGAACTCTCCGAGAGCGAAGCGGCGTGACGGGCAGATGCCGCACGCGGGATGGTGTTCGTCACCGATGACGAAAGCCTCTGCCATGGCCCGAGCTTAGCCTTGGTGAAAGGCACACTCGGTCCCCCAAACTGCCGAGCAGCCACTCCCAACGTGTATCGCGTCTTTCCATGACAACCCCGGGCTCATGGGCGTGCTGCGCGATCACGGGAAATCCTGCGGAGGCGCCTCGGAAGGAGATGTTCTCGCAGGCGAGAGCGTTGAGTCTCGTAAAGCGCCCCGATATGCGAAGGGGCGAATCAGGTCCAGCGCGTCGTGATGGCGCGGAACCTGCCGTAGCGCCGTAGCAGGGGTTCGCCCCACGCAACCCGCAGCCTGCGGAGTCACCCTCCCCTCGCTGCGCGCACCGAGTGCTTCGCGTACGAGGAGAGGGCTTGATCAGTGGTGATGGCCGCACGCAGAGGATGGGGGTTCCCCGGCCGGGAGACGGCGCGCGGCACGCGTCGAGCAGCGCGCTCCACGCGTCACGTCGGCAGCCGGTGGGCGCTCCGCTGAGCGATGGGCGTGTGGGTCCGGGCGTCAGCGGTCGCTGCCGCCGGAGCGCCTGCGGAGCTGCTCGTTCATCTTCTGCTGGGCCGCGTCGATCTGGCTGCCGTACTTGCCGCCGGTCTTGCGGTCGGCGGTGTCGCCCGCCTTGTCGACGCCCTTGCTCCCGGTGCTTTCGTGGCCCTTGAGCATGGATTTCATCTTGTCGAGCATGGACATGGTGTCCTCCTTGCCGAACAGGCTGGCTGTGCTCTTCTTCTCAGGATCACCGAGGGGGGCAGCCCCCGCATCCGCGCCCGTTTCGCGCCCGTGCTCAGGGCTGCTCAAGGCCACTCAAGCGCCGCGGTTCCGGCCGGTCGGGAGACGCCACGGTGGCGGCGGGCCGCGCCGCCCCGCGTGCGCACGCGCGCGTAGGGCCCCGGGCGGTGTGGCTGCCCGGGGCCCTGCGGAGGAGGGGGCGGTCCCGCCCGGGAGGGCGGGGCGGCCGTGCTCAGTTCGCGGAGACGGTGACCTTGTCGTCGTTCTTCAGCTCGGCCATCAGCTTCTTGACCTTCGGCATGTCCCAGAGGACCGCGCTGCCCTTGGGGGTGCTGTAGCCGGCGTTGGCGATCGGGATGTTCATCTGCTTGCCGTCACCGCTGGTGACGCCCTTCATGGCCCAGAACATCGACCGCAGCTTCCACAGGCTCATGTCCTTGTCGACGATCAGTGAGTCAAGGCCCGCGCTCATCGTCGGGTAGAGCCGGAACGGGTTCATGATCGTGCTGGGCGTGGCGGCCTGTGAGGCGAGCGCGGACAGGAACTTCTGCTGGTTCTTGGTGCGCTCCAGGTCGCTGCCCGCCTCGTAGCGGTTGCGGACGAAGGCCAGCGCCTCTTTGCCGTCCAGCGTCTGCTTGCCCTTCTTGAGGTCGGCGCCGGAGTTCTTGTCCTTGATGTCGCGCGGGATGTTCATCTCGACGCCGCCGACCGAGTCCACGATCTCGGCGAAGCCGCCGAAGCCGATCTCCGCGTAGTGGTCGATCTTCAGCCCGGTGTTGTACTCGATGGTACGAACCAGCAGCTCAGGGCCCTGGATGGAGAAGGAGGCGTTGAGCTTCTGCTGCTGCGGCGGGATGCGGTTGCCGCTCTCGGAGCCGGTGAACTCCGGGATCGTCACCCACGAGTCGCGGGGGAGGCTGATCATCGTGTTCCCGTTGTCGCCGACATGCAGGATCATCATCGAGTCCGTGCGCTTGCCGCCGGCGGAGCCGGTGTGCAGGTCCTTCTTCTGCGCGTCGGACATGCCCTCACGGCTGTCGGAGCCGACGATCAGGTAGTTCGTGCCCTTGCCGCCGTCCGGCCGGTCGTCGACCTTGCTCAGGTCGACCTCGCGCTTGAGCTTCGCGTCGGCCCAGAAATACGTGCCGATGGAGACGACGAGCAGCAGGACGACCAAGGAGATGGCGCCTATCGTGATGCGCCGCCGCCAGTTCGGGCGCGCGGCGGGAGCACCACCGGGCGGCAGGGTGCCGTCGCCGCCCCCTCCTGCCGGGCCCCGGCCCGCGCCGTAGACCTGGCCGGTGTTGTAACCATTGTCATATCCGTCGCCGGGCGCCCCGTCGTCGTAGCCATCCGGCTGCTGGGGTCCCCGCGCCTGCGGAGGAACGGACCCGCGCGGGGACAGCCCCGGCGGGAGCGGCGGCTCGGCACGGTGGCCGCCACCGGCGGGAGGGGCCATGGGCTCGCGCCGCACGTGCGGCATGGCACGGGCGGCCTCGGGCTCGGCACCGCGGCCTCCGCGTCCGTGCCGATCCCAGTCTCCGTTGTCGCTGGTCCGCCCCTCGGGCCAATTGCTCATAGCCGAAGTCTGCATGGTCGGACCAGGTGGCTCACAGGTCGGGTGCGGGATCGGGCCAGGGCTGTTGCAGAGCTGATGCAATCCGGCGGCGCATAAGGTGGAGGGCATGACCATTCAGGCCCAGGCCCCGGAGGCATCGATACCGGGCAAGCCGACCGCTGCTTCGCGTACGACGCTCTCGCACATCATGACCGGCAGTGACACCAACCTTCTCGGCACCGTGCACGGTGGCGTGATCATGAAGCTGGTCGATGACGCGGCGGGGGCCGTCGCGGGCAGGCACTCCGAGGGGCCCGCCGTCACCGCGTCGATGGACGAGATGGTGTTCCTTGAGCCGGTCAGAGTGGGCGACCTGGTTCATGTGAAGGCCCAGGTCAACTGGACTGGACGGTCGTCCATGGAGGTCGGCGTCCGGGTGCTCGCCGAGCGCTGGAACGAATCGACCCCCGCGACGCAGGTCGGCAGCGCCTATCTCGTCTTCGCCGCCGTGGACGAGGAGGGCAAGCCCCGCCCAGTGCCCCCGGTGATCGCGGAGACCGAGCGGGACAAGCGGCGCTACCAGGAGGCGCAGATCCGCCGCACCCACCGGCTGGCCCGCCGCCGCGCGATCAAGGAACTGCGCGACCGGCGAGCGGCTGAGGGCATCAACGACTGACGGCGTCAGACGGCTGGCGACGCCGACTGCCCAGGCGAAGCGGCCCTGGCGCGGCGCAGCGGAGTGCCCTGGTCAGGGGCGCGGGGAACCGCGCGACCAGCCACGACGCATCCGCAGTCCGCGACGCACGGACGAAAGCTCCCGCGCTCCCCCCAGCACGATCCGCCGGACCCGGCTAGGTGCACCCCACCTGGTCTCCCGTGACGGCCGCGGCGCCGTCGTTCTTGCCGGGGGGCGGCTGTTCCGGGCGGACCGCGCGTACGCCCTTGTAGTCATCCCCGACCGTGACCCGCATGACCTTGCCCTGTCCCGCGACCTCGCGCAGTACGGCGCCGGGCAGGGCGGCGGCCAGGGAGCGGGCCGAGCGGTCCCAGTTCGGGTCGTGGGCGATGACGGTGCGGGGCCTGGCGGAGCCGCCCGCCTCGCTGGGGGCGCGGGTCGTGGCGAAGCCGGTGGCGCGCAGGGCCCGGTCGGCCTTCTCGCCGAGCCCGGAGCGGCGGGTGCCGTTGATGACCTGGACCTGGATCTGCGCCGGATCGACGTCGACCGCCCTCGCGCGGGGGCGCCGGGGGTGGTGGACGGCCAGCGGGCGGTCCTCGCGGAGGGTGTGGAACAGCTTGTCGGCCTGGGCCTCGTTCCATCTCACCGTCGAGCCGACGCCCTCCACGGGGTAGCTGGTGTCGCTGAGCGGCACCGAGGTGAACTCCGACGACGCGGGCGTGAAGCCGCGCATCGCCCGGCCCAGCTCGATCAGCTCCTTGCTGCCGAACTTCCGGTCCGCGCGGACCGAGCCCAGCAGGGTGGAGGTGACCTTGTTGAACTTCACCGGGTTCAGCAGCACACCGCTGCTCGTGGCCCGGTGGATGAGCGCCGCGAGGAAGCGCTGCTGGCGCTGCATCCGCCCGAGGTCGGCGGCGCCGTCGATGTGCCGGGAGCGGACGTACTGCAGCGCCTCGCCGCCGTTGAGGTCGCTGCGGCCGACGGGCAGGTCGAGCCCGGTGTGGCTGTCCTTGAGCGGCCGTGCCGTGCACACCCGCACACCGCCCACCACGTCCACGGTCTTCATGAAGCTCGTGAAGTCGACCTCCAGATAGTGATCGACGTGGACACCGGTCATGTGCTCCACGGTCCGTACGGTCAGGCTCGGGCCGCCCTCCGCGTACGCGGTGTTGATCTTCTGGGGGTGGGTCGGCTGGCGTTTGCCCGTATCCGGGTCGATATGCGCGGGGATCTCGGCGTACGAGTCGCGCGGCAGGCTGACCACGCTGGCGCGGCGGTGGTCCGCTGAGAGGTGCACCAGCATCAGGGTGTCGGTGCAATGGCAGGGGGCGCCGCCGAGCCGGTACTTCTTCTTCTGCTCCGGCGTGATCTTGTCGCGCCCGTCCGTGCCGACGACGAGGAAGTTCGTGCCGTTGCCGCCCTCCGGGCGGTTGTCCAGGCCGTCGAACGGGTCGACCCGGTCGATCTTGCTCTCCAGGCCGGTGACCACCGCGTGCCCGACCCCGCTGGTGACCAGCACCGCCGCCGAGACGCCGGTGGCGATCCGCAGCCCCCAGCGCCGCCGCTGGGGGCGGCGTCTTATGCCGAACGGACCGGCCTTGGCCCCGGGTCCCGGCTGGGCGGCGGCACCCGGTGGCTGTCGGGGGCGGCGCGGCGGGGGAGGGTAGGGGAAGCGGACCGGTGGGGTCACTGGGGGAGACCTCCGACAAGCTGGGGCAGTGCCGACACCGTAGGCCCATACGATGAGCGGTGTACGCCCCCACGCCGCGCATCCCGCCCGGTGCCACCCGCCCGGGTCGCCTCGCTGTCCCCCATTCGCGGTAACGTGATCCTCACTACCCGCAGTCTTCTGGGGGGCGACCCCCGTACCCCCGAGGAAAGATGTCTGAGCAGCAGCCTCCGGCCGTATCCGTGATCATGCCGGTGCTCAACGAGGAACGCCACCTGCGCAATTCCGTCCGGCACATCCTGGAGCAGGAGTACGCCGGCGAGCTGGAGGTGGTGATCGCCCTCGGCCCGTCCACGGACCGTACGGACGAGATCGCCGCCGAGCTCGTGCGCGAGGATTCCCGGGTGCACACGGTGCCCAACCCGACCGGCCGCACGCCCGCCGCGCTCAACGCGGCGATCAAGGCGTCCCGGCATCCCGTGGTGGTGCGCGTCGACGGCCACGGCATGCTGTCGGCCGACTACATCGCCACGGCCGTCCGGCTCCTCGCGGAGACCGGCGCGCAGAACGTCGGCGGCATCATGCACGCCGAGGGCGAGAACGACTGGGAGCGGGCCGTTGCCGCTGCCATGACGTCCAAGATCGGTGTGGGCAACGCGGCCTTCCACACCGGCGGCGACGCGGCCCCGGCCGAGACTGTGTACCTGGGTGTCTTCCGGCGCGAGGCGCTGGAGCAACAGGGCGGCTACAACGAGGAGTTCATCCGCGCGCAGGACTGGGAGCTGAACTTCCGCATCCGCGAGGCGGGCGGTCTCATCTGGTTCTCGCCCGAGCTGAAGGTCTCCTACCGGCCCCGGCCGAGCGTCCGCGCGCTGGCCAAGCAGTACAAGGACTACGGCCGTTGGCGGCATGTCGTCAGCCGCTACCACCAGGGGTCGATCAACCTGCGCTACCTGGCACCGCCGACCGCCGTGGTGGCCATCGCCGCGGGCATCGTCGTGGGCGCCGCCCTCACCCCGTGGGGCTTCGTGATACCCGGCGGTTACCTGGCGGCCATCGCCGCCGGTTCCGTACCGGCGGGCAAGGGGCTGCCGCTCAAGGCGCGGTCGCAGATCCCGGTCGCGCTGGCGACGATGCACATGTCGTGGGGCTGGGGCTTCCTGACCAGCCCGCGAGCACTGGCGAAGAAGGTTATCGCGAGCCGCCGCCCGGCGGTCCTGGCCGGTTCCTGAAGCGACGAGAGGGGTGGGACCCGGACCGGGTCCCACCCCTCTCGCTGTTCTCACCGCCCGCACCGCCCGCCGGTCAGCGGGTCCGTCGGCCCGCCCTCAGAACGAGTACTTCGGGTTGACGTTCATGCACGCCGACTCGTCGTCGCCGTTGAGCGCGTTGGCGCTGTCCGGCGCCTTGGTGTCCGCGTCGCTGCGGTCCTTGCCGCCCTCTGCGTCCTTGTCGCCCGTGGTGTCCTCGTCGTTCTTCTCGCCGCCGGGCGGCTTCGGGTAGGCCGTGCCGTCCCGCCAGTCCGCGCCGACGACCAGCGTCACCTGCGCTACGGTGTCCGACTTCCGCACGGCGCTGTCGGGCAGCCCGAGCGACTCGGCCACGGCCAGCGCGTTGCCGCGCGCTGCCCCGTCCGGGTAGCTGATCGTCGTCTCCGCCTGCGGCTTGGGAGTGGCGTCGGCGATGGCCTTGGTGAAGCCGTCCGCGATCAGCGCGTCAGCGATGACCGAGGCGCGCTGGGTGACCGGCCCCTCGACGGCGGTGCCCGTGCCGTTCTGTACGGTGACCGCGATCTCGTCCTTCGGATCGGCGGGTGCGGACGGCTTGGTGGTCTCCTTCGCCGGAAGCTTCTTCTTGTCCTTGCCGTCGACGGCGATGTCGTTGCGGATCAACTCGAAGACCTTGTCGGCGTCGCCCGGCTTGGGGACGACATGCGCCGTGGGGTCACGCGGGTCCGGCATCCACGGCATGGTCGTCATGGTGATCCGCTTGGTCGGCACCCGCTTGAGGTCGTTGCCCAGGTCGTACAGTTTCTTCACGGTGCCGAGGCCGCGGTCCACGGTCAGCGCCTTCGTCGCCGCCTCGGCGAGGTCCATCATCTTGCCCGGATCGCTCAGCTTCGTACCGGACTTGAGCTGCCTGACCATCGCGTTCATGTACATGTGCTGGGCCTTGGCGCGGCCGATGTCACTGCCGTCCTCGAAGCCGTGCCGGGTACGCAGCCACTGGAGCGCCTGCTCGCCCTTGATCTCCTTCTCGCCCTTCTCCAGGCGCAAGCCCGAGTCGGGGTCCTTCACGTTGCCCTTCACACAGACCGGGACGCCGCCCACCGCGTCGGCCATGTCCACCACGCCCGCGAAGTCGATCATCATGAAGTGGTCGATCGGGACTCCGGCCAGTCGTTCCCAGGTGGCGACCGTGCAGCCCGGTCCGCCGTTCTGCAGGCTGGAGTTGATGATGTTGGCGTCGGACTCGGGGTAGACCGTGCCGTCGCTGTCGATGCACTTGGGTATGGTCACCCGGGTGTCGCGCGGCACACTGACGACGGTCATGTTGCTGCGGTCGGCGGAGACGTGCAGCAGCATCTGGACATCGGCCAGCGGCTTGCGGTCCTTGTCCTTGCGTGAGCCGCCGAGCCGGATGTTCGCCTCGCTGTTACGGCTGTCCGACCCCAGCAGCAGGATGTTCATCGGGGTCTGGCCGTTCGCGTTCGGCGTGCTCTTGTCGAGCCGGTTCTCCCCGAGGTTGAGGTCGTCCTTGCGGAGGTTGCCGTTGAGGTGCTGGTAGTAGAGGTAACCCGCGCCCGCCGTCCCGAGGATGACGACCGCGAGCGCGCCCGAGGACCACAGGAGTATTCGGCGCCCCCGGCCGCGCGGCCGCTGGCGCCGACGGGAGCCTCCCGCGCGGCGGCTCCCCCCGGCGCGCGGCCCTGGCACTCCGCTGCCCCCGGCGCTGTTCCCCGCCCCGCTGTCCGCGTCGCCGGCCCCGCTGCCGTTGCCGTTGTCGGCGGGATGGCCGCCACCGTGCCCCTGCCCGGGTACGCCATGCCGGGGCCCCTGCCCGGGAACGCCGCCACCGGGCCCCTGGTGGGGAGCACCGGCTGCGCCTGGTCCGTGCCCCGGCGCGCCACCGTTTCCGTGGAGCGAGTGAGCGTCGTCCGCGCCCTCGTACAGGCTGTCGTCCCAGCCGAGATCACGGGCTTCAGGCGCGCCTCGCCGGCGCCCCCGCCTCCCCCGCATACCGCTTTGCCGCATTGGGCCTCCCCCGTTGCTCGGTCGTACTGCCGGCCAAAAGGGCAGGCGTTTCGCAGATCACTCAGCGCGGATCACTTGGCGCAGATGCTCTTGTCATCCGCTCCAATACGCTGCACACCGTTCGGTGCCTTCGACGGGGCGCTGATGGGAGTGCCCGGGCCCTTGAAGTCCGCGCCCAGCGTGAGGGTCATTTCCGCTGTCGGTTCGGCTTCCTCGGTCCCCTGCTTGAGCGCCGCACCCGACAGGCCCATGCTCGCGGCGAGTCGACGGGCCTGGTCGGCCTGGTTCGGCGCGTATTCCAGCACGGTCTTCTTCAGCTCGCTCGGAGCGTTCGAACCGTTGGTGGAGCGGAGCATGCCTTCGCTGTTCTGCATCCAGTCAACCGTCTTCTGCGCCGCGCCCAACTGGCCACTGCCGTTCAGTACCTTCACCCGGACGTTCGCGGGATCGGCCTTGGTTCCCTTGAGCCGCGCGGCCTCCTTCTTCTTGGCCGCCTTCTCCTTCTTCTTCACCTCGGTCAGCGAGACGTCCTGCTTGACCATGGCGAACAAAGGTTCCGCCTTGGGCTTGTCCAGCAATACCGTCGCCCCGTCGGTGTTGTCGACGACAGGCACCGTCGCGAAGGTGATGTTCTTGATGTTGACCTTGCTGAGGTCCTTGCCCAGGTCCATCAGCTTCTTGACCGTTCCTATGCCGGTGTCGACGGTCAGCGCGTCCGTCGCGGCGTCGCTCAGCTTCCACATCTTCTTCGGGTTGGTGAACGTGCCGCCGGACTTCATCTCGCGAATCATCGAGCTGAGGAACTGCTGCTGGAGCTTGATCCGGTCCAGGTCGCTCTCGTAGCCCACGCTGTGCCGGGTCCGCACGAACGCCAGCGCGTCCTCGCCCTTGATCCTGTGCCGCCCCTTGCTGAGCTTCAGCTTCGACTTGGGGTCATCGATGTCGTGCGCCAGGCACACCTCGACACCACCGACCGCCGTCGAGAGCGTCTTGACCGCGTTGAAGTCGGCCATCATGAAGTGATCGACGTTGAGACCGGTCAGCTTCTCCACCGTGCGCCAGGTGCAGCCGGGGTCGCGGCCCTCCTGTCCGAGGCTGGTGTTGAAGCGTACTTTCCGCTCGCCGGGGATGTTCTTCGTCGAGCCGTCGTCCTGCTTCGTCGGACAGTCGGGCACGTCGGCGATCATGTCGCGCGGGATGCTCAGCGCCGTCGCGTTCGTCCGGTCCTCGGAGACGTGGAAGAGGATCGTGGTGTCGGCGTGGCCGACGCTGTCCTTGTCGCCGTAGTCGCCGTTGCCCTCGCCCGAGCGGGTATCGGTGCCGATGACGAGGATGTTGACCGGGCCGTCGATGACCGCCGGGTTGTTCTCGCCGACGTCGACCTTCTTGATGTTGCCGTTGAGGTGCTGGTAGACGAGGTACGCCGCGACCGACCCGCCCAGCAGCAAGAAGGCCATGCCGCCGCCGCCCCAGATGAGCGCCTTCTTGGTCTTGGACTTCTTCGGCTTCGGCTTGCGGCGGCTGACGGGCCCGGTTGCCGCCGCTGCCTTGTCCTTTGGCGCGCCTCGGCGGCCCCGCTGCTCAGGGACGGCACGACGGCGCTTCGCCGCTCTGGCGGCAGCTCTGCCGCCGGGGGTCGGCGCGGAGGCCTCGTCGCCTTCTCCGGCGGGGTGCAGTCGCAGCTCATAGCTGCCGGTGTTCGGGTCGAACACCCACTGGTCGGCGGGGTCGATATCGCCCGCCTGCCCACGGCCTTGCGCGTCCACGGTCGCCTGTGTCCTCCGTCGGTGCCACGCGGCGCCTCCCCCTTGGCGCTCGGTCAGTCGTCTGCCCAGCGCGCGGAAAAGCCTGGTCGAGCGCACCGGATCGCTCACACTATCCGTCCAGTTCAGCGTCAAGCGACGCCGGTGACAAATTCCACTCCCCTACAACTGGGCAATCTGCCCAATCTATTCATGCCCGTCTGACTCCGTGCGTACTTTTCACTTTCTCTTTTCACACAGACCACGTGCGGCTGGTGTGCTCTTGTCCGAGGGGGACTGGCTCGCCGAAGATTCGCCCGGATCATCCGCCTTGCCGTCTTTGCTCTCTTTCGCCCCCCGCTTACTGTCCGCTGCCGTGACGTTTCGCCTGGCCGTCACCGGCTTGTCCTCGCGCAGTTGCCGGAAGAGCCGGTCCGCGTCCGGCTGTACGAGCTCGTCGCGGGCCGCGTTGAGCCGGTAGGACCGGCGGGGCACGGTCATGAATTGGATCTTGTCTTCGGGGATGCCCCGCACCCCGCGAACCAGGTCGTACAGATCCCTGAGCGAGCTGAGCCCCGGGTCCGTCGTCAGCGAGGAGGTCGCCGCGTCGAGCACCGGATACAGCCGCGTCGGGTTGAGCAGCACCCCGTTGCTGCGCACCTTGTGGACGAGTGCGCTGAGGAATGCCTGCTGGCGGGCGATCCGTTGGGTGTCGCTGCCATTGCCGAGGGTGTACCGGGCGCGTACGAAACCGAGGGCGTCGTGGCCGTCGAGGACCTGCCGCCCGGCGGGCAGCCGCACGCGCGCCTTCTTGTCGTTCATGGGGACGGCCAGGCAGACCTCGACGCCGTCCACGGCGTTGACCATCTTCTTGAAGCCGTCGAAGTCCACGATCATGTGGTGGTCGATGCGGATGCCGGTCAGCCGTTCCACCGTGCGGATCGTGCAGGACGCGCCCGCCGTCTCGAACGCGTAGTTGAACTGCCCGAACATCGCTTCTCCGTACTTACCGCCCGTGCCTGCCTTCTTGCCCTTACCAGTCTTGACGGTCTTTCCGGACTTGCCGTTCCGTCGTTCGCAACGCGGGATGTCCACCATCAGATCGCGCGGGAGGCTGACGGCGGTGGCGCGGCTCCTGTCGGCGGCCAGGTGCAGCAGGATCGTGGTGTCAGACCGCTGGGTGCCGTTGTCCCTTCCGTACCCGCTGTTGCGCCCGCCCCGGTTGTCGGTCCCGATGAGCAGGATGTTCTGCGCGCCCTTCACGATGGCGGTGGGACGCTCAGCCTCGTACTTCCGCAGCAGGTCAGCGGTGTCGGTGTCGGCGGTGATGTTGCCGTCGAGCCGCTCGTAGAGCACCCAGCCGACACCCGAGGCGGCCAGCACCAGGACACCGACGCCCAGGGTCACCCAACGCAGCCAGCGCCGCTTGCGCGGCGGGTCGTCGGGCGGGTCCTCCGGCAGAACAGAGTCCGGGCGGTCAGTCACGTCAGCGTCCATCCCTCGCGGAGTCGGCGGCGTGCTGGGGCTGCCGGTCACAGGAGCAGACATCCGAGCCCCGTGCATGGTTGTACGTCCCCCCGATCATCGCGCGGGACGGGCGCCACGGCCTGCCGTCCAGGCCCCCGCTGTCCGCCGCACGGCGGTACCGGCGGCCCCGCGGGCGCCGATCGGCGAACGGGCGGGACTACGGGTGCGCAGGTGAAGCCCCGCCGGTGCCCGGGTAGGCCGGAGGTCGGGACGTAAGCGGACGAAGCAGGGCCAGTCGGGTGACGGCGGTGGCCGGGACGGAAGGGGGCGGAGTCAGCTGGGCGTGCCGGTCGCGAGTGCTGTCACGCGCTCGCTCTCCCGTCGCTTGTCGAGGCCGGGCCGCGCGAGCTGGTCGAGATGGCGGCACAGGACGACCGAGCCACCGGCCGCGAGCGGGGCGAGCAGCCCGGCGGAGAGCCCGTCCCAGGTGTCGTACGACAGCCCCGACAGCAGGCGTGAGCCGGGCCCGAGCCCGCGTGCGGCGGCGTCGGCGCGGGCGCGCTCGACGACCTGCGCCCCCGTCAGCTCCAGCCGGTCGCCACCCTGGCCGGAGCCCACGGCGAGCGCGGGAGCATCCGGGTCCACCGGGGCGAAGGGCGCGAACCGGTCTCCCTGGCTCGGCACCTCCACCGCATAGTCGGCGAAGCCGTCGGGCGGCTGCGGAAAGCGGACGCCGAGAGGGCGCAGGCTCAGCGCGACCCGCTCGCCCGTACAGGCGTGCGCCGCTTCCAGCGTGTCCGGGCCGCTGACCACGAGGTCGGCGGCGGCCGGGTCGCCACCGATGTCGGCGACGACCCCCGTGGACGAGCAGGCGAGCAGCCACACCGTCGTCTGCCAGTGAGCCGGGAGCAGGAGCGCGAGCCGGTCACCGGGCTCGGCGGCGAGATCGCCCTGGAGCAGATTCGCGGTCTTCGCCACCCAATTGGCGAAGGTGGCCACGGACAATTCCACGCGCTCGCCGGTGGCGTCGTCGTAGAAGGTGACCAGCGGGCGTGTCGGGTCCGCGGCGAGCGCGGATCGCAGCAGGTCGGCAGGGGTGCGATCGGTGGCGTTCATCGCCGCAAGCGTACGCGGCCCGGTTGCTGGCGGGCAGTCAGCCCGAGCCACCAGGCGCGCGGGTGGCGGACACATCAGCCGACTGTCCGTCATATCCCGAATAGACAGATATGCACACACGTGTACACGCTCCTGTTATGCGTGCATTCCTAGCTTCAGCGGTCGGCGTCGCGTGCACGGCCGCCTTGGCCCTCCCGCTCACCACCAGCCACGGGGCGACCGCCGCCCCCCGAGCAGTCTCCGCGGCGCCGGCCCAGGCCGCCGGGCAGCCCGGTTCCACCCAGTCGCTACCGCTGCGCCCGCTCGCCTCGGGCGGCGACCGGGAGGCCGCGAACGCCGGACGCGGCCTCCCGGCGCGCACGGTCAAACCCTTCTCTCTGGTCGGTGTCGCCTGGGATGACGCGGCCGCCGACCTCCACGGCCGGGTCCAGGTGCGCATCCGTGCGACCGGCACCGGCCGGTGGTCGGGCTGGAAGGACGTGGAAACCCACAGCGGTGACGCGCCCGACCCCGGCACGGAAGGACGGCCGAAGGCGCCCGTCCGCGGCAGCACCGCCCCGCTGTGGGTCGGTGACTCCAACGGAGTGGAGGTCCGGGTCCAGCCCGACGCCCAGCGCCACCACCCGCCCAAGGGCGCCCGCGCGCCCGACCCCAAACTGCCGAACGGCCTCAGCCTCGAACTGGTGTCACCCGGTGACGACCCACCCGCCGCCACCCCCACCGACCCCGGCACCAGCACCCCCGACCCGTCCGGCGCAGCCGACCAGAGCGAGACCCCGAGCGACCCCGGAACGGGAACAGAAACAGAAACAGCGACAGGGACAGGAAAGGAAACAGGAACGGGGACAGGGACAGGGATCGCGACCGACCCCATGGAACTGCCCGAAGAGGCGGTGGCCGAGCGGACCTCGCTGCGCCCCCACACCGGACCGCGGCCGCGCATCATCACCCGCAAGGGCTGGGGCGCGAACGAGCGGCTGCGTGAGCGCAAACTCGGCTACACCAAGACCGTGAAGGCGGCCTTCGTCCACCACAGCGCCACCGGCAACAACTACCGCTGCGCCCAAGCCCGTTCACTCATCCGCAGTATCTACCGCTACCACGTCAAGAGCAGTGGCTGGCGTGACGTGGGCTACAACTTCTTCATCGACAAGTGTGGAAACGTCTACGAGGGGCGCGCCGGGGGCCCGGCCAAGCCCGTCAGGGGCGCTCACACCCTCGGTTTCAACTCCAACAGCACGGGCATCGCCCTTCTCGGGAGTTACTCGCGGACAAACCCGCCCAAGGCCGCTGTACGAGCCGTGGGCAGGCTCGCTGCCTGGAAGCTCGGACTGCACGGGCGCAACCCCAAGGGGACGATCTCCCTGGTGTCCGGCGGCAGCAACAAGTACCCGCAGGGCAAAAAGGTCAAAATGCGGGTCATCGCCGGACATCGTGACGGCTTCGTCACAGATTGCCCGGGGGCACGGCTGTACAAAAAGCTCGGCACGGCCCGCAGCCTTGCGGCCCGCCTCCAGGGCCGCTGACCGAAACAGACCAGACCGGGCGCGAGCTGGGCCTTCACTGTCTGCATACACTGGCCGCCGACCTTCCCCCGGGAACACCAGCCCGGGGGAACCAGCCGGCCCCCTCAGGAAGCAGAGACGACAAGGTGACAGAAGCGATCCTCCTGGTCGGCGGCAAGGGAACCCGGCTGCGCCCCCTGACGGTCAACACGCCCAAGCCCATGGTCCCGGCGGCGGGCGTGCCGTTCCTCACCCACCAGCTGGCCCGCGCCCGCGCGGCGGGCGTCGAGCACATCATCCTCGCGACGTCCTACCTCGCTGAGGTGTTCGAGCCGTACTTCGGCGACGGCTCCGAGCTCGGTCTCCACCTGGAGTACGTCACCGAACGCGAGCCCCTGGGCACGGGCGGCGCGATCCGCAACGTGGCCTCCCGGCTGCGCTCCGCCCCGGGCGACCCCGTCCTGATCTTCAACGGCGACATCCTCACCGGACTCGACATCGCCGCTCTAGTGGACACGCATCGATCATCAGGGGCCGATGTGTCCCTGCACCTCACCCGGGTCGAGGACCCGCGCGCCTACGGCCTGGTGCCGACCGACACCAACGGCCGGGTCACGGCGTTCCTGGAGAAGCCGCAGACGCCGGAAGAAATCGTCACCGACCAGATCAACGCGGGCGCGTACGTCTTCAACCGCTCCGTCATCGACTCCATACCCGCCGGGCGCCCGGTGTCCGTGGAACGCGAGACCTTCCCCGGCCTCCTCGCCGACGGCGCACACCTCCAGGGGATGGTGGACTCGACGTACTGGCTCGACCTGGGCACCCCGCAGGCATTCGTCCGCGGTTCAGCCGACCTGGTCCTGGGCCGCGCCCCGTCCCCGGCCGTCCCCGGACGCTGCGGAGACCGCCTCGTACTGGAGGGCGCACGGGTCGCCGACGACGCCAAGCTGACCGGCGGCACAGTGATCGGCACGGACGCGCGGATCGGCTCAGGCGCCCGCGTGGACGGCAGCACGGTCCTCGCCGGAGCAGTCGTGGAAGAGGGTGCGCGAGTACGCGACTCCCTCATCGGCGCCGGTGCCCGCATCGGCGCCCGCACGGTCCTCGACGGCGCGGTCATCGGCGACGGCGCCTCGGTCGGCGCCGACAACGAACTCCGCGACGGCCTCCGCGTCTGGTGCGGCGCGGCAATCCCCACAGGCGCGGTCCGCTTCTCGTCCGACCAGTAACCAGCAACAAGCGCGGCGAGACCCCCGCACACACCGGCCAGAACGACGGCACGAGCGCGAACCCGCAGCCGACAGCGCCTGGGCACGGGCAGCCGAGAGCGGTCGGACAGGGGAAGCCGGGAGCCACCGGCACAGAAGGCCGACAGCCACCGGACACGGGCAGCCGGGAGCCACCGGAAGGAAGCCCCACCGGGGAAACCTGCCGGAAGCGCACCCCACCGGACCGGGAAACCACCGAGGAACCACGGTCGGAAACGCACCAAGGTCGGGAACCCACGGTCGGAAACGCACCGGAAGGGAAACCCACCGAAAGGGAAACCCACCAGGGCGGGAAGCCACCGGGGGAAGCCACCGGGGGAAACCACCTGGAGGGAACCGGACGGCAACCCCGAAAGGGAAACCCCCGCAGGGAAACTCACCCCATGGCCGTACGCTTGGCCGATGTCCGCCACCCGCGCCTGGGTCCCGCCAGGCCCGTATGATCTGGGCCGCAACCTGCGGGTTCTCCAGCGTGGGCCCGGCGATCCCGCATTCCGGACGGACCCGACCGGGGCGATCTGGCGGGCGAGCCGCACCCCGCAGGGCCCCGGCACGATACGGCTCACGCGACGCGCCGACCGGATCGAGGCCGAGGCGTGGGGAGCGGGCGGTGACTGGCTGCTCGACCAGCTGCCCGCGATGCTCGGCGCGTACGACGACCCAGCCGCTTTCCGCCCCCGGCACCGGCTGGTCCATGAGGCCCACCGCCGCAACCCCGGCCTGCGGCTCATCCGCACCGGCCTGGTCCTGGAGTCCTTGATCCCGTCGATCCTGGAACAGAAGGTCACCAGCGACGAGGCATACCGGGCCTGGCGGCTCCTCCTCCAGCGTCATGGCGAGCCCGCCCCCGGCCCCACCGAGCACCTGCGGTTGCGCGTCATGCCCGACGCCCGCTCCTGGAGCCTGATCCCGTCCTGGGAGTGGCACCGCGCGGGCGTGGACAGCAAACGCTCGGCCACCATCGTGCGCGCCGCGCGCGTGGCCCGCCGCCTCGAAGAAGCGGTAGCCATGAACCTCACGCAGGCGATGGCCCGCCTCCAAGCGATCCCCGGCATCGGCCCATGGACGGCGGCGGAGGCATTGCAGCGCAGCAATGGCGCACCGGACGCGGTCACCGTCGGGGACCTGCACCTGCCCCGGATCGTCGGCTACGCGCTCACCGGCGAGCGTGGCACAGACGACGCGGCCATGCTCGACCTCCTCACCCCGTACGAGGACCAGCGCTACCGCGCCTGCCGCCTGATCCTGCTCTCAGGCCACACCCCACCCCGCCGCGCCCCCCGCTTCTCCGTCAACGACATCCGAGCCCTGTAAGAACCACCGAAAGGCGAAACGGGCAGGCGGCCCCACAACCAACGACCCGCGCACGTCAAGGCCGGGAAGCACCCGCACCGGACACACCGGGACGCAGGGGAAACGGTCAGGTGACGACGAACGGGAGGGGACGGGCCGGAGGGTAGGTCCTGGACGCTTACGTGTATTTGTGGCGCCTGAAGAAGGCCCACTTTCACGTCTTCGGCTGAGGGCGCCGTAAATATACGGTCCAGGGCCTGCCCGCAGGCCCGGCACCGCACCCACGACATCTCCCGAGGCCCCGCACAGCCGCCCAGCGAGCCCACCCACCTCGCCAGCAGACGCATCCCGCCGGCCCGCCAGGGCCTACCGCACCTCGATGAACGCCAAAGGATCGCGCGCCGTACGCTCCGCCGGAGCCGTAGCCGCCTGACCGATCGCGACCGCGCCCAGCGGGTCCCATTCGTCCGGCAGGTCCAGAACCTTCCGCACCACGTCGCGGCAGAACATGGTCGAGGACACCCACGCCGAGCCGAGCCCTTCACCCGCCAGCGCCACCAACAAGTTCTGCACGCCCGCCCCCGCCGCCACGACGAACATCTCGCGCTCGGCAGTCGCCCGCCGCGCGTCCGGATACAGGTGCGCGCCGTCGGCAACGAGGCACGGGACCACCAGATACGGAGCCTTCCGCAGCACATCCCCGCGACGCACGCGCTTCGCGATGCTCTCCTCACTGAAGCCGTCGCGGCTCAGATCGGCAGTCCACGCGTCCCGCATCGCGTCGAGAAGCGCGTCGCGCGAGCGCTGCGATTCCAGCAGCACGAACCGCCAGGGCGTGGTGTGGTGCGGCGCCGGAGCGGTGATGGCGGCCGCCACGGCCCGTCGTACCGCCGCGCCGTCCACCGGCGCCGCCGTGAACTCGCGCACCGTACGCCGGGACGTCACCGCTTCCCGTACGGCCTCTGAGGTCCCCAGCCGGAACATGTCCTCGGCCGCGTCGCGCACCAGCGCCCGGGCGCCCGTGGCGTCCGGGTCCTCCGCGTCGCCGACCAGATGCGGCAGCCCGCGCAGCAGAGCGACGGGAAACCCGGCGGTCTTGCCCTTGGCGAGGTCCCCGGCACCGGCCAGTTCGTCGGCGGTGGCGACGACGGTCGCCGCCAGCGGGTTGCCGTGTGCGTCGGTGCCGCCGCGCAGGTCGTTCAGGACCCGCAGGCCCGCCGAGCCGATCGCCACGTCCGTCAGACCGGTGCGCCACGGCCGCCCGAACGTGTCGGTGACGAGCACGCCGACATCGACACCGAGAGCGCCGCGCAACTCGGCGCGGATGGCCCGGGCGGACGCGTCCGGGTCCTCGGGCAGGAGCAGCACGGTCCCGGCCGGGGTGTTGGAGGCATCGACCCCGGCGGCGGCCATGACGAAGCCGTGGCGGCTCTCCACTATCCGGGTCGGACCGCGCCGGGCGACGACGCGCACGGTCTCGGCGTCGATGGCGGCCTCGCGGTCGTCAGCCTGAACGATCCTGCCCTCGGCCTTGCTGACGATCTTCGAGGTGACGACGAGGACATCGCCGTCGGCGAGGCCGGGCATCCCCGGCGTGGTGGCCGCTGCGGCGATGAGCTTGCCGATGTCGTCACCCGGCCGCACCTCGGGCATGCCCGGAAGCGCCCACACCGTAAAGGAAGCCGACTGCCCAGCCGAAGCGCCGCCGACTCCGGAAGCCGCCGAAACCACGGGCACCCCCGTCACCCCCGGCACTCCCGTCACCGCCGGAATCGCAGGCACAACAGGCACAACAGGCCCCACCGGCCCCGGCTCTGTGGACGCGCTCACGCCCGTACCTCCTCGGCGAGGCCAAGCGCGTCGGCCGCCATCTGGGCCGTGGTGGCCGTGTCGGTCATCATCAGGGGCACGGCGCGGCAGCGAATGCCCGCCGACTCCACGTCGGCGGTCGTGGCCGCGTCCACCGTGTCGACGAGCCAGCCGTCGAGGAGCCCCGAGCCGTAGTGCTTGGCGACGGCGGCAGCGGTCGCCTCCACGCCGACGGCGGCCAGGACCTTGTCGGCCATGCCGCGTACCGGCGCGTCCCCGACGATGGGGGAGAGGCCGACGACCGGCACTCCCGCGTCGGCGATGGCCTCCCTTATGCCCGGCACGGCCAGGATCGTGCCGACGCTGACGACCGGGTTGGACGGTGGGAACAGCACCACGTCGGCTTCGGCGATGGCCTCAAGCACGCCGGGCGCGGGCTTGGACTGCTCCGCGCCGACCGGCACCACCGCGTGCGCGGGCACGGACGCCCGCAGCCGGACCCAGTACTCCTGGAAGTGGATGGCCCTGCGGCCACCTTCCGCTTCGGGGTCGTCGACGAGGACGTGCGTCTCGACCCGGTCGTCCGTCATCGGCAGCAGCCGCACGCCGGGCTTCCAGCGCGCGCACAGCGCCTCGGTCACGGCACTCAGCGGGTAGCCGGCGCCGATCATCTGCGTACGGACGATATGGGTGGCGAAGTCCCTGTCTCCGAGCCCGAACCACTCCGGCCCCACCCCGTACGCCGCCAACTCGGCCTTGACCGCGAAGGTCTCCTCCGCACGGCCCCAGCCCTGCTCTTCGTGGATGCCCCCGCCGAGGGTGTACATCACGGTGTCAAGGTCGGGACAGACCTTGAGGCCGAAGAGGTGGATGTCATCGCCGGTGTTGCCGATGACGGTGATGTCCGCGTCGGGAGCCGCCGTCTTGAGACCACGTAGGAATCGGGCACCGCCGATGCCGCCTGCCAGAACCACAATGCGCATGGAAGCAGTGTGTCAGCCGGACGCCGGGACCTTGAGAGGTGGTGGCCGGGCTTTCGGCCGCACGCCCCGACAACACCCCCAAGAACTACGTCAACAACAAGCCCGTCAACAACCCCAAGCACAACGCCACCAGCAGTCCCAACAACACCCCGCCAACAGCCGGGTCGACACCCCCGCCAACGCCCCCGTCAACAGCCAGGTCAACACCCCCGTCAACAACCCGCCGACTGCTCACCGACCCGTAAGCCGCCCCGTCAGCTGTTGACGACGCGGAGCGCCGCCGGAGCGCCCCCGGCGACCTGCTGAGCTCGCTGAGCCGGTTGAGTCGGCTGACCCGGCGTGACGCCGGAGGCGCCGGTGGCCCCCGTCGTCTGCTCCCCCGCCGTCCGCTCCTCCGTCGTCGCCCCCGTCGTGGGGTGGACAGGCATGTCCGTCAGTCCGGGGAAGTAGATGTGCAGGCTGACGGCCGGTTCGAGGGAGTCGTTGACGACGTGGTGGACGTACCCCGGGGCGATGACATGCTGCGCGCCGGGCGCGAGCGAGCGCCGCCCGTCGCGGGTGTGTTCGGTCAACTCGCCGTCGAGGACGGTCAGTACGCCGGAGGAACCGCCGTGGTCGTGCGGCCCGCTGCCCTGGCCGGGGACCCAGCTCAGCAGCCACACCTCGTAGCCGGGGCCGGTGCGCAGCCGGTGGTACCAGCGGCTGGTGGCGTCGTACTCGACGAGCGGCGCCCAGCTGTCGCGGTCGGCGGCGATCCGGCGTGCGAGCCCGGCGAACGCGGAGACGGTGGACGGGTGTGCGGGGACCGGCGGCAGCAGGTGCGGGATGTCGAGCAGGTCGCCGGCGATCTGGACGTCGCTGTTCATGTGCGGAGTTCCTCGGCAGGAGTGCGGGTGGCGCTCGGTGCGGTCAGCGTCGCGCGGGGCGCTGGGCGCGGCGCGGACGCGGGCGGTGCGGAGAAGCGAGGGTGAAGCGAACGAAGCTGGAGCTCGGGGGCATCAACAGCTGGAACAGCGACAGCGAACCTGCACAGCGCAGCGGAACCCGGCACGGGTCGGCTGAGGCATGTGGGTCACTGGCATGGGAACTAGGAGACCGGCTCCGGTCGATCCTGTCAACTGGGTGTCCACTTTGAGAGTAATGTTTCACCTCATCCGGTTACTCCGACCGGAGAAAGGTTTGTGCATCCCTTCGAGCGGAGATGTGGCGCAGCATCCGCATTCATTAACGCCGTGGGTTTCCTCGCGATCGCGATCTCGTGAGCGGGATGTGATCCGGTTCGCTTCGGCTGGCGAGCTGCAACGGGATGGCCGGATGTGGCGTCTGTTTCCGGTAAGGGGACGCCTCGAACGGCAGTGCCGGTAGAGGGTGTCTGGCTTTATGCCGATTTGAACACTTTCTGCTAGCCCTTGGTTCCGCAGAGTGAATAAGCGGCCTGATAGCAGATCTCGGCTTGACTGGCCTGGATCGGCACACTTGTAATTTCACTCGTGTCGTTCTGCCGAAAGCGGTGACGGCAGCTGCACGGGGACGCTATGACGGACGAGGGGCGCACATGACCGAGTTGTTCCAGCAACTGCTGGTCGAAGAGGCGGACGAGGAGCTCGGCTGGCAGGAGCGCGCACTGTGCGCGCAGACCGATCCTGAATCGTTCTTCCCGGAAAAAGGTGGATCTACGCGTGAGGCGAAGAAAGTATGCCTTGCCTGTGAGGTCCGCTCCGAGTGCCTTGAATATGCCCTTGCCAACGATGAACGGTTCGGTATCTGGGGTGGATTGTCGGAGCGTGAGCGCCGACGTCTGAAAAAGGCCGCAGTGTGAACAAGGTCAGCTTCATACGGAACCCACGGTCCGCCTCCAGCGCACAGCGCGCGGGAGGCGGACCGTTGTATGAGGGGCAGGCGCGCCAGCGCACCCGCCGGACCTGCTGAACCCACCCGTGCCCCACCCGTCCCCTCGCCTGACCCCCGCCCGTCCCGCGCCCGTTCCCCCGCTCAGTCCGACGGGGCTGACGCCCCCGGCCTCGACCGGGCTCGGCGGTTCCGGACCAACTGGGCTGGACAGTCCGGTCAGCCCGGGCGGCCGAGCCGTTAGTGTGGGGGCCCGTCCGAGACGCACCGGTGCCCAAGGGGCTCACGCGTCCACCGCAGTCCAGCGAACCGGGGCCCGTACCTCGATGTCCGTGCACAGCCATGAGGCGGCCTCTTACCCGGCCGCCCCCACCGAGTTCGCGCCCGCCCACGGTGGCGCGGCGTCCCCCACGCCTGAGTTCCCCCGGCATGTGGTCACCGCCGTACTCGTCTCCCACGACGGTGCGCGCTGGCTCCCCGAGGCGCTGGCCGGCCTGTTCGGCCAGGAGCGCCCCGTACAGAACGCCGTCGGCGCCGACACAGGGAGCGCCGACGACTCCGCCCGGCTGCTCACCGACGCCCTCGGCCCCGAGCGGGTGCTCCACCTCGCCCGCCGCAGCGGCTTCGGCACCGCCGTGGAGGAAGCGGTCCGCGCCGCCCCCGTACTGACGCCGGACCAGCTTCCCTACCTCAAGCGCCCCAGCGGCTGGGACCCCGTCACGCGCAGCTGGCGCGACGATGCGTACGACATGCCGGAGCTGCCGCACGGCGACCCCGTCCAGTGGCTGTGGCTGCTGCACGACGACTGCGCGCCCGAGCCGACCGCGCTCGCCGAACTGCTGCGCGTCGTCGAAGGGGAGGCGACCGCGGGCCGCCAGGCCGCCATCGTCGGTCCCAAGATCCACAGTTGGTACGACAGGCGCCAGCTCCTCGAAGTGGGCGCCAGCATCGCCCGCAGCGGCCGCCGCTGGACCGGACTCGAACGGCGCGAACAGGACCAGGGACAGCACGACCAAGTGCGGCCCGTCCTGTCCGTTTCGAGCGCCGGAATGCTGATCCGCCGCGACGTGTGGGAAGAGCTGGGCGGGTTCGACGCCCGGCTGCCGCTGATGCGCGACGACGTCGACCTGTGCTGGCGCGCCCAGGCCGCCGGACACCAGGTGCTGGTGGCGCCGGGGGCGGCGCTGCGGCATGCGGAGGCGTCCGCGCGTGAACGGCGGCCCATCGACTGCGTGGGCCGTTCCGCACGCCCCGTCGCCGAAGGCGACACCTCATGGCGCCGGTTCGCGCCCCGCCGCTCCTCGCCGCACCGCGTCGACAAGGCGGGCGCCGTCTACACGCTGCTCGCCAACACCCGGGGCGCCCTGCTGCCCTACGTGCTGCTGCGCGTCGTCCTCAGCACCTTCCTGCGCACCCTCGCCTATCTCGTCGGCAAGGCGCCCGGGCAGGCCGTCGACGAGTTCGCCGGGCTTTTCACCGTGCTGCTGCGGCCCGAGCGCGTCCTCGCGGCCAGGCGGCGGCGCGGCCGCCCCGTCGTCGAGGCGAGCGAGCTGCGGCCGCTGTTCCCGCCGCCCGGCGCGACCGTACGCGCCACTGTCGAACAGGTCGCCAGCAACTTCGGCGGCCGCTCCGAGCCCGAGCTGTCCTCCGGCGGCCGGCACGGCGCCGTCGAGACGGGGCCCGGCGACGACGACGCCGACTTCCTCGAAGTCGAACAGTTCGTCCGGCTCAAGCGCATCGCCCGCAAGCCGGGCCCGGTCCTCTTCGCCGTCCTGCTGCTCGTCTCCCTCATCGCGTGCCGCGACCTCATCGGCGGCGGCGCGCTCTCCGGTGGCGCACTGCTCCCGGCCCCCGGCGACGTCGGCGACCTGTGGGCGCGCTACACCGACGCCTGGCAGCCGATCGGTGTCGGCGGCACCGAATCAGCGCCGCCGTACCTGGCCATGCTCGCCGCACTGGCCACCCTGCTCCTGGGCAGCACCGGCTTCACGCTGACCCTGCTGCTGGTCTGCTCGGTGCCGCTGGCCGGGCTCACCGCGTACTTCGCCTCCCGGCCGCTCGTCGGCTCGCGGCTGCTGCGGGCCTGGGGCAGCGTCGCGTACGCCTTCCTGCCCGCCACCACCGGCGCGCTCGCCAGCGGGCGGCTCGGCACCGCCGTCCTCGCGGTGCTGCTGCCCCTCATGGCACGCGCCGCCGTCGCCGCGAGCGGCCTCACCCCGCGGTCGGGCACGTCCCGCACCGCCCCCAGCTGGCGCGCGGTGTGGGCGTACGCGCTGCTGCTCACCATCACCACCGCCTTCACGCCCATCGTCTGGCCCATCGCCGCCCTGCTGGGCATCGGTGTCATCGGGCTGCGGTTCGCGCGCCGCGGGGGCGCGCCGCTGACCGCGTACGGGCTGCGGTTCGTCGCTGTCGCCGCGACCCCGCTGCTGGTGCTCGCCCCCTGGTCGCTGACGCTGCTCACCGACCCCGGCCGGTTCTTCGACGAGGCCGGTCTCGACTACGGCACCGGCTCGGCCTCCGCCCTGGAACTGCTCTCGCTCAGCCCCGGCGGCCCCAAGACGGCGGGTGCCCTGCTGCTGATCGGCGTCGTCCTGGCGGCACTCGCCGCCCTGCTGCGCGGCGAACGGCAACTGGCCGTCCGTACCGCCTGGGCCGTGGCCCTCACCGGCTTCCTGTTCGCCGCGCTCGCCGGGGCCGACCACTGGGCCGGTCCCGCCACCCTCCTGTACGGGCTGGCCCTGCTGTGCGCCGCGCTCGTCGGCGCCGAGGGCGCCCGCGCGCGCGTGGCAGAGCAGAGCTTCGGCTGGCGGCAGCCGGTCGCCGCCCTGATCACACTGGCCGCCGGCGCCGCGCCGCTCATCGCGGCCTGCGGGTGGATGCTCAGCGGCGCCAACGGTCCTGTCGAGCGGCGCGACCCCGTCCAGGTCCCCGCGTTCGTCGCCGAAGAGGCCCACACCCGGGACCAGGCGCGCACCCTCGTGCTCGACGGCACCGCGGGCCAGGTCGACTACATCCTCGTACGCGGTGACGGCGCACGCCTCGGTGACGCCGAACTCGCCTCTGAGGCCGGTGGCGACAAGCGGCTCAACGGCATCGTCGCCAACCTCATCGCCGGTTCGGGCGCCGATCAGACCAGGCAGCTCGGCGGCTACGCCGTGCGCTATGTGCTCGTACGGGACAGCGCGCCGCGCCAGATGGGCCGAGTCCTCGACACCACCCCGGGGCTGACCCGGCTCAGCCAGCAGGACGGCAGCGCCCTGTGGCGGATCGACCAGCGGGTCGCCAGGGTCAGCGTCGTACCCGCCCCGGCCAAGGAGGGCAGCGGCGCCGGCGACGGTGAGCAGGCCGCGCCGGTGCCCGTCGCCGCCGGTCCCGTCGAGGCGCACGGCACGGTGCCCGACGGCCCCGAGGGCCGCGTGCTGCGCGTCGCCGACAAGGCGGCGCCGGGCTGGCGGGCCACCCTCGACGGCACGGCACTGAAGGCGACCACGCTGGACGGCTGGGCACAGGGCTTCGAGCTGCCCGCGAAGGGCGGCTCGCTCGACCTCACCTACGAGACGCCGGTCAGCCACAGCGTGTGGGTGTGGGCGCAGGGGCTGATCGCCGTCGTCCTGCTGGTGCTCGCGCTGCCGGGCCGCCGCCGGGAGGTCGACGACGACCTCCCCGTCGCCGCCGGTGCCGGTCCCACGGGCGCCACGCCGTCGGCGGACGGCGCGCTGCCCACCGGCGGACCCGGTGCGCCCGGCGCCACGGTCCCCGCCCAGCCCGTGCCGGGCGAGGGCCGCAGGGCGCGGCGACTGCGCGCGGCGGCCGACGCCACCCAGAGCGAAGGCCGGCCGGGAGACGGGAGCGGCCCGGAGGGCGCTGCGCTGCCCGAGCCCCCGGCGGGCCCGCCCGGCTACGCCGGTCCGCCCGCCCCGGTCGGCGCGCCCGCCGGAACCGGTGCTCAGGGCCAGGCCGACGGGACGGCGCCCGGCGAGCCCACAGCGGACCCGTACGCGGCGGGCGCGCAGCAGGCGTACGCGCAGTGGGGGCCGCCCGGTTACGCGCCGGGCGCGTACCAGCCGCACCAGGACGGCTCCTACGCGGACGACCCCTACCAGGGCGGTCAGCCCGGCCAGGACCCGGCCGCCTATCAGGGAGCGCCCGGCATGCCAGGCACGCCCGGCCAGGGCGGCTACCCCGGGGGCGGTCCCTACCAGGCCGACCCGTACCAGGACCGGCGGAACCACCAGCACAGCCAGCAGGGCCAGTACCCGGACGGCCAGTACCGGGCCGGCCCGTACTCGGACGGCCAGTACCAGGACGGCGGCTACGTCGACCCGTACGCCTACGGGGGGCAGCCCTACGCGGACGGCGGCTACCCGGCCCCCGGCGCGGGCCCCGGCTCCGAGCCCGCTCAGGACGACACGACGTACGGCGGCGGCACGGCCCCCGGGCCCCGCCGCGACGGGAGCGAGTCATGAACCGCACCACCCTCTCCCTGATCGCCGCCGTCACCGCGCTGGCCGCCATCACCGGCGTCGCCTCGATGACCTCGGACTCCGGCGCCGACGCGGCGGACACGAGCGCGCGAGCCGCCGCCCGGATGCCCGTCGAGCGGTCCTCGCTGCTGTGTCCCGCGCCCACCTCCTCCGAGCTGGGGGAGACCACGTACACCGCCTTCACCCCGAAGGCGAAGCAGGCGGCCGCGGGCGGGGGCAAGGGCACGGCGCGGCTGCTGCCCGCCGCGGACAGCGGAGGATCGGACTCCGGCGAGCCCGGCGACAAGGGCAAGGACGGCAAGGACGGCAAGGACGGCCAGGACGGCCAGGACGGAGATCAGCGCGGGGGACAGGCGGGGCAGGACCGGAAACCCGTCGTGCCGCTGGAGGCACCGGGCAAGCCGGTCACCGACACGACCTCGCGCTCCGACGCCCCCGCGCTCATCGGCACCGCCGACGGAGCCCTCGCACCCGGCTGGACGGTGCAGCAGACCACCACCGTCAGCGCGGGCGGCGGCCGCGGCCTCCTCGGCGCCTCCTGCGCCGCGCCCGACACCGACTTCTGGTTCCCGGGCGCGAGCACCGCCGGGGACCGGCAGGACTACATCCACCTCACCAACCCGGACGACATCCCGGCCGAGGTCGACCTGGAGCTGTACGGGGAGGACGGGCGCATCGACGCCCCGAGCGGCGAGTCGGTCAAGGTCCCGGCCCACGGCACCGTCCCCGTACTGCTGTCCACGCTCACCGCGAAACCGGCCATCAACCTCACCCTGCACGCGGCGGTCAGGTCCGGCCGGGTAGGCGCGAGCGTGCAGGCGACGGACGACAAGCTGGGCAGCGACTGGCTGCCCGCCGCTGCCGCGCCGTCGCGGAGCGCGGTGCTGCCGGGCATCCCGAAGGACGCGACGTCCGTGCGGCTGGTCGCCTTCGCGACGGGCGGGGGCGACGCCGACCTGAAGGTGCGGCTCGCGGGGCCGTCCGGTTCGATCACCCCCGCCGGGCACGAGACGCTGACCGTGAAGAGCCGTATGACCAGTGCGATCGACCTCGCCGACATCACCAAGGGCGAGGCGGGTTCGCTGGTCCTCACTCCTGAGGGCACGAGCACGGCTCCGTTCGTGGCCGCGCTGCGGGTGACACGGGGCAAGGGCGAGCGACAGGAAACGGCGTTCATCCCGGCCACCGCTGCGATCGATGAGCGCGCCACGGTGGCCGATAACCGCTCCAAGGGCTCGACGCTCTCGCTGGCCGCGCCGGGCGACGCCGCGAACGTCCGGGTCACCGCCTCGGCGGGCAGTGAGGGCGGCACTCCGACCAGCGAGACATACACCGTCAAGGCCGGTACGACCCTGGCCGTGCCGGCGCCCCGTCCGGCGGGCGGCAAAGGCCCGTACGCGGTGACGGTCGAGCGGACGGGCGGCGGTCCCGTGCACGCCTCCCGGATGCTGGAGATGCCCATGGACGGCGTACCGATGTTCACGGTCCAGGGCCTGCCGGACGACGGCGGCACGGTCGAGGTGCCGCGGGCCGAGCAGGATCTGTCACTGCTGAACGACTGACGCACACGCGCGGGCGCGGGCATGGACGAGAACCTGCCAGGCCCGGACATCATCCTCAGACGCACGCACGCACGCACGCGGACGCACGCACGCGCAGCGGTGGCTGCCGACCGTGCCGGGGGCCGCGTCAGACCGGGCGGGTCCGTCCTGCCCGGAGCGGGGTCATTCCTGCCCGTAGCGCGGGTCGACCGACTCGGGCGCGAGTCCCAGCAGCTCAGCGACCTGTTCGACGACGACCTCGTGGACGAGCTGCGCGCGCTCGTCCCGGTTCTTGGTGCGGATCTCGACCGGGCGGCGGTAGACGATGATGCGGTCGGGGCGGTCGCCGTTGGTGGCGATGAACCTGCCGAGCGGTACGGCGTCGTCGCTCCATCCCTCCGCCTCGCCGCCGACACCGTTGCCCGCGGCCTCGGCGGGAGAGTCAGGCCCCGGCACATCCCGTACGGCGAACTCGACGCTGGACAGCTGGGACCAGCGCCGCTCCAGCCGTTCAGCGGAGTCGTGCACCAAATCGACGAAGGAGTCGGCGCGACTCACCGAGAGCGGCACCTGGGGTGGCGCGATGGGCCCGCGCATCCCGCGTCCATGCCGGTCCCGGCGGCGCGGACGCGGCTCGGACGGGGTGGGGGCGCCCCCCGGGGCAGCGGAGGCCCCAGGGGTGGCGGAAGGAGGTACAGGGGTGTCCATTACTGAGGAGAGTAGTCGCCGGAGCGCCCGAAGACCGCCTGTGTGGGGCGTCGCGCCCCATGTCAGCTGATGAGCAATCAAGCCACGCTTACGTTCAATTACGGACGCCTCTTGGCTGCTCCACAGCTCGGCGAATGGTGTCAACGGGATCGAATGGTGACAGGAATCATCATCAACGCAATGCGCTGATCACTGGCCTCCCGCAGGTCAGCCTGGTTGGCTGGTCGCCGACTTCATAGGATGAACGAGGACGACACGGTGGAGTGAGCTCATGGAGAGTCATCGCGGCCCGCTCAAGAGTGCGGTAGCGTCCAACGTCGTGAGCCCTGTACGTCGCTGTTCGCGCACTGCGTGCGGCCGCCCCGCCGTCGCAACGCTGACGTACGTCTACGCGGATTCGACCGCCGTTCTCGGGCCGCTCGCCACCTACGCCGAGCCCCACTGCTACGACCTCTGTTCGGAGCACTCGGAACGGCTGACCGCCCCACGTGGCTGGGAGGTCGTCCGGCTCGCCGTGGACACCGGCCCCACCCGTCCCAGCGGTGACGATCTCGAAGCGCTCGCCAACGCGGTGCGTGAGGCCGCCCGGCCGCAGCAACGCGCCGCAGCACAGGGCGCCGTCGGGCCGAACGGCAGGGAAGCCGACCCGATGGAGGTCGCCCGCCGCGCCCACCTGCGGGTTCTCCGTTCGCCCGACTCCTGAGCGCGGGTTCTTCCGCACTGTTCCTCGGCCTCACCACGTCCTCCCACCGGTCTCCCACGCTGCTCTCCGCCATCTCATCGGCACCGACAGCTGCCTGCCCTGTGCCGCCCGCGTCCCGCCGCGCGCACCCCCCTCCGCACCACCGCTGCCCCACCGGTCCGTCCGGTCCGGCCATCCGGTCCGGCCGTCCGGCCGAGCCGGATCGTGGTGGGTCCTGACCGGAGTATTGACTCCCGTTTGTCGCGGACACGACCATTCCCCTACTCCGGGAGGTCCGTTTGTTCGTGCAGCATCTGGAGCCGGTCGCCGGTTCGCTCGGCGTGTCCGCGCTCGTCGCAGCCCTTCCCCTCGCCACCGTCCTCGTCCTGCTCGGCGCGGTGCGCGTACGGGCCCACTACGCCGGACTGAGCGGCCTCGCCGTCGCCGTGCTGGTGGCCTGGCTCGCGTACGAGATGCCCCTCGGCCAGACCCTCTCCAGTGGCGCGCAAGGCGTCCTGTTCGGCCTATTCCCCATCATGTGGATCGTCGTCAACGCGCTCTGGGTCTACCGGATGACGCTCCGCACCGCCCATTTCGACGTGCTCCGCCGTTCCTTCAGCCGGCTCTCCGCCGACCCGCGCGTCCAGGCGCTGGTCGTCGCCTTCTGCTTCGGGGCACTGCTGGAGGCGCTGGCCGGTTTCGGGGCGCCGGTCGCGATCTGCTCCGTCATGCTGGTGGCCCTTGGCTTCGACCCGGTCAAAGCCGCCGTTGTGGCGCTGGTCGCCAACACCGCCCCGGTCGCCTTCGGCGCCATGGGCACCCCTGTGGTCACCCTCGCCCAGGTCACCGGACTGCCGCTGGACACCGTCGCCTCCGTCGTCGGCCGCCAGACCCCCCTGCTCGCGCTCGTCGTGCCGCTGCTGCTGGTGGTGCTGGTCGACGGCAGGCGCGGGCTGCGCGAGACCTGGCTGCCCGCGCTCGCCTGCGGCGTCGCCTTCGCCGTCGCGCAATTCGCCGCAGCGAACTACGTATCCGCCCAACTCGCCGACATCGGCGCCGCGCTCGCCGGAGCGGCGGCCCTCGTCGCCGTTCCCTCGGCCCGCCGCCCCGCCGAGGAACCCGTACGGGCCACCGTGCTCACCGGAACCCGCAGCGACGACCTGGACCGGGAGGACCCGCGCCCCGAGGTGCTGCGCGCGTACGCCCCGTACGCCCTGATCGTCGCCGTCTTCTCGGTCGCGCAGCTCGAACCCGTCAAAGACCTGCTGGCGGAGGCCACCCAGACCTTCGACTGGCCGTTCCTCGACGTGGCCGACGCCGAGGGAGCACGCGTCGGCGGCAACGTCTTCGCGCTGCCGCTGGTCTCCACCGGCGGCACGCTGGTGCTGCTCGCCGGGCTCGGCACCGCCCTGGTGCTGCGTGTGCCGGGGCGGGCCGCGCTGACGGAATGGCTGGCCACGGTGCGCGAGCTGCGGCACGCGATCCTCACCGTCACCTCCGTACTCGCCCTCGCGTACGTGATGAACCTGTCCGGGCAGGCCGCCACCATCGGCCACTTCGTCGCCGCCGCCGGAGCCGGGCTCGCCTTCCTCTCGCCCGTACTCGGCTGGTTCGGTGTCGCCGTCACCGGCTCGGACACCTCAGCGAACGCCCTCTTCGGCGGGCTCCAGGTGACCGCGGCCCGGGAGTCGGGGCTCTCGCCCGAACTGCTCGCCGCCGCCAACAGCTCAGGCGGCGTCCTCGGCAAGATGATCTCTCCGCAGAACCTCACGATCGCGTGCGCGGCGGTCGGCCTCCAGGGAAGGGAAGGCGACCTGCTGCGCAAGGTGCTGCCGTGGAGCCTGGGACTGCTGCTGGTGATGTGCCTGATCGTGCTGGCCCAGAGCACGTGGGTCCTCGGGTGGATGCTGCCGTAGGAGGAGCCGCCCTGGCAGAGCGAAGGGGTGTGCCCCGTCGAGGGCGCGGGGAACGGTGCGACCAGCCACGACACACCCGCGGTCCGTGACGCGCGGACAGGGGCTCCCGCTCCCCGGCACGATCCGCCGGACACGGCCTGGAGGTGGCTCAGCGTGCCGCGCGCGGGCGAAGGATGAGGCGGCTCACACGGAACCACCGGTGACCACGGGTAGATTTGGCACTCCTCAAGGACTCCAGGAGGGGTAGGCCGTGGCTGATCTGCTGCAGATCGTGAAGGCGTACGACGTGCGCGGGGTGGTCCCCGACCAGTGGGACGAGGGGCTGGCCGAGTTTTTCGGCGCCGCCTTCGCACGAGTGACCGACGCGAACGCGATCGTCGTCGGCCACGACATGCGCCCCTCGTCGCCAGGGCTCTCGCGGGCGTTCGCCAAGGGCGCCGCGGCGCTCGGCGTCAACGTGACCGAGATCGGCCTGTGCTCCACCGACGAGCTGTACTTCGCGAGCGGGCAGTTCGACCTGCCCGGCGCCATGTTCACCGCCAGCCACAACCCGGCGCAGTACAACGGCATCAAGATGTGCCGGGCGGGCGCCGCCCCCGTGGGCCAGGACTCCGGCCTCGCGGAGATCCGGGCCCTCGTGGAGGTCTGGGCCGAGACGGGCGGTCCCGAACCGACCGGCACCGAGGGCCGGATCTCCCAGCGCGACGTGCTCGCCGACTACGCCGCCCACCTGCGCGCCCTCGTGGACCTGAGGTCGAGCAGGCCACTGAAGGCCGTCGTGGACGCGGGCAACGGCATGGGCGGCCACACCGTCCCCACCGTCTTCGACGGCCTGCCGATCGACCTCGTCCCCATGTACTTCGAGCTGGACGGCACGTTCCCCAACCACGAGGCCAACCCGCTCGACCCGAAGAACATCGTCGACCTCCAGGCCCGGGTACGGGAGACGGGAGCCGACATCGGCCTCGCCTTCGACGGCGACGCAGACCGCTGCTTCGTCGTCGACGAGCGCGGCGAGCCGATTTCCCCTTCCGCGATCACCGCACTGGTCGCCGAGCGCGAACTCGCCAAGCACCCGGGCGGCACCGTCATCCACAACTGCATCACCTCCAGGTCGGTGCCCGAGGTGGTCAAGGAGCACGGCGGCAAGGCGGTCCGTACCCGCGTCGGCCACTCCTTCATCAAGGGGGAGATGGCCCGCACCGGCGCCATCTTCGGCGGCGAGCACTCCGCGCACTACTACTTCCGCGACTTCTGGAACGCCGACACCGGCATGCTGGCCGCGCTGCACGTGCTCGCCGCCCTCGGTGAGCAGCAAGGCCCGCTGTCGCAGCTCGTCGCGCAGTACGACCGCTACGCCGCCTCCGGCGAGATCAACAGCACCGTCGCGGACCAGCCCGGCCGCGCCGAAGCGGTCAGGGCCGAGTACGCCGGGCGCGAGGGCGCCGAGCTGGACGAACTCGACGGCCTGACCGTCACCACCGCCGACTGGTGGTTCAACCTCCGCGCCTCCAACACGGAGCCGCTGCTGCGCCTGAACGTGGAGGCGCGCGACGCCGAGACCGTCGCCCGCATCCGCGACGAGGTCCTGGCGATCGTCCGCGCGTAGCGGCAGGAGCGGCGCGGGAGAGCGGTGGCTGTGCGGCGCCACGTGGATGGCCTCCAGGCTGTCCGCCCTGCGGCCGATGGCGGGATACCGCCCCCGCGGCGCTGGCGGACGATCCGGGGCCGGGGCGATGCGCTGCTGCTGCCGCCGCCGGCGGCTCGTCGTGGGGGCCGGTGACGGAGCGGCTCCCTGACCGGGTACGCCCGGTCGGCTCGCCCCTGTTGCGACGCACCGCGGCAGACCGCCCGCGTGTCCACAGCGGTACCCTGGCGACACAGTGATTGCCCGCCCCGAAAGGAAGCTCATGCCGGTCGAAGCCAGTCTGCTGGAGATCCTTGCCTGTCCGGCGTGCCATGCCCCGCTGCGAGAGGAGTCGGACGCGCGGACTCCGGAGCTGGTGTGCGACGGCGAGGGCTGCGACCTGGCCTATCCGATCCGGGACGGCATCCCTGTGCTTCTCGTGGATGAGGCTCGCCGCCCGGCCTGAGCGAGCACGGCCCTAGCCATCCACGGTGATCGGAGGCTGACGCACCATGCTCGACGAATCGCTCCTAGACGCCCCAGAGGCACTGGCCCGCGCTGATACGCGTGGGCTGCTGCGCGGAGCGGCGGAGTCCGGAGCGCGGGTGCGGATGGCTGCCCGCCTCTCCGCCGAGGCCGGGATCGCCAACCTCGAACCCGATGGCAGACCACGCTGCGTCCTGGTGGCCGGGCCGGCGAGCGTGAGCGGCTGCTCCGCCGATCTGCTCGGCGCGCTCAGCGGCGGCGGCATCCCCGTCTCCTTGATCCGTTCGCACGGAGTCGCCCCCGCGGGCGGCGCCCTGCGCTGGACGCTGCCCGGCTGGGTCGGCCCGATGGACCTGCTGGTCATTCCCACACCGGATGGCGACGAGCCGGGGCTGACCCTGCTGGTCGAGCAGGCCTACCGGCGGGGGTGCTCGATCGTGGCCGTGGCCCCGGCGGGCTCCCCACTCACCGAAGCGGCGGCGCAGGCCCGTGGCCTCGTACTCCCGGCGGCCTCCGCCCCCCGCGCGGACTTCTCACGCGGCGCGAGCCCGTACAGCCCCGGCCCGTACGACGAGACCGCCCCACACGACGGTACGAAAGACAGCACGAACGACAGCACGAACGGCAACGAGCACGACAACGAGAACGACAGCAAGCACGACGGCACGTACGGCGGAACCGCGCCGGGCGAGCCGAGTGAGCCGGGTGAGGAGCCCGAAGGGCAGGACGACAGGCCGGGCGACAGGCCAGGCGGCACGCCGGATGAGACGGCGCCCGCAGTGGGGGACCTGGCCTCGGGGGACCTCGGCTACGACGAGCGCGCCTCCGGTGCCAGTGGTCACATCGACGCTGGTGAGGTCGGTGATGCCACCGCCCTCGCGGCGAACCTGACCAACCCCTACGCACCGTCCGAGCCGCCCGGCGCGCTCTGGGCAGTACTCATCCCGCTGCTCGCGCTGACCGACCGCATAGGTGTGGTGCACGCGCCGCCGCCGGTGCTGCAACAGGTGGCCGACCGGCTCGACCAGGTCGCCGAGCGCTGCGGGCCCGCCATCGCGACGTACGGCAATCCCGCCAAGACCCTCGCCGCTGAACTCGCGGACGCGCTGCCGCTGGTGTGGACGGAGGGCGATGTCGCCGCCGCCGTCGGGCGCCGCTTCGCGTCACAGCTCGGCGCGCTGGCCGGACGGCCCGCGCTCGCCGCCGAGCTGCCGGACGCCCTGCGGACGCATGGCGCGCTGCTGACGGGAGCGTTCGCTGGAGGAGCGGACCCCGGTGACTTCTTCCGCGACCGCGTCGACGAGCCGGAGGCGTTGCGGGCACGCATCGTCCTGCTCCGCGACGAGCCCGACTCAGACGACCCGACGGCCACTCGCTTCTCGCCCGCCCCCACGGCCCGCAACGTCGCACTCACCCACGACACGGCGATCAGCGAACTAGCACCCGCCGGGGGAAGCCCCCTGGAGAACCTGGCGGAGCTTCTCGCCATCACGGATTTCGCCACCGTTTACCTGGCGCTCGCCTCCACAGAGAGATCATGAGGGCCGGGGGCCGCACGCCCAGCGCGCTGTCCCTCCGGCGCACTCCGGCGTTGGCCCTCGGGCACACTCCGGCGCGGCACAACGCGCCGCTCACACCCGCGCGGCCGTGAGCGTGAGCGTCGGCTCATGCGACAACTGGCGCGAGGCCGCGCGGCGACAGCGGACCGTTCGGCTCAGCGACGGCGTCGCCGACCGCACGGGCAGCGACACCAACCAACTGTGCCGAACACGCTGAACATGCCCACCGTGCCGAACATGTCCGAACACGCAGACCGTGACGAACCTGCCGAACGAACAGTCAGGAACCGACCTCCATGGACCGCCTAGCCAACACCGTGCGCCCCTACGCCTGGGGCTCCGTCACCGCCATCCCGGAGCTGCTCGGCACCGAACCGACCGGTGAGCCGCAGGCCGAACTGTGGATGGGCGCACATCCCGGAGCCCCCTCCCGCGTCGATCGCGGCGCGGGCCCCGCCGCGCTCAACGACGTGATCGCCGCCGCCCCCGACACCGAACTCGGCCCCGACACCGTGCGCCGCTTCGGAGCCCGGCTTCCCTTCCTCTTCAAAATCCTCGCCGCGGGCTCACCGCTCTCCCTCCAGGTCCACCCCGACCTCGAACAGGCCAAGGCGGGATTCGCGGACGAAAAGCGGCGTGGCGTGCCGATCGACGCGCCGCACCGCAACTACAAGGACGCCAACCACAAGCCCGAGCTGATCTGCGCGCTCACCCCCTTCGACGGGCTGTGCGGCTTCCGCGCGCCCGCCGAGGCCGCCGAGCTGCTGGGCGGCCTTGAGGTCGACTCGCTCAAGCCGTACGTCGACATCCTGCGCGCCATGCCGGAGACCGACGCGCTCCGCGAGGTCCTGACCGCCGTCCTGACCGCCGAGCCCGACGCCATGGCGGACACGGTGACGGAGGCGGCCGCCGCCGCCGAGCGACTGGCCGCCGTCGACGGGCCGCACCGTGACGCGTACGCCGCCTGCGCGGCCACCGCGCGCAGCTTCCCCGGCGACCCCGGCGTCATCGCCGCCTTCCTGCTCAACTACGTCCAGCTGCGGCCGGGCGAGGCCCTGTACCTGGGCGCGGGTGTCCCGCACGCCTACCTCAACGGGCTCGGCGTCGAGATCATGGCCAACTCCGACAACGTCCTGCGCTGCGGCCTCACGCCCAAGCACGTCGACGTTCCCGAGCTGTTGCGCGTCGTCCACTTCGCGAGCGGAGCCCCCGGTGTGCTCCGCCCGGAGGCCGACGCGAACGGGGAGGAGCTGTACGCCACACCGATCGACGAGTTCCGGCTCTCGCGGTACGTACTGCCGGCGGGCACCGCCGCGCGCCCGCTGACGGCCGGCGCTCCGCAGATCATCCTCTGCACCTCCGGCGCGGTGACGCTGCGCGCCACGCGGCCCCCCCAGATCCGCGAGGGCGAACAGATCCCCGAGGGCGGGGACGGGAGCGAGAGCGGCGGCGAACTGCGCCTGGCGCCCGGCGAGTCGGCGTATGTCCCAGCCTCGGAGACCGTCGAACTCGCAGGTCAGGGCACGGTCTACCGGGCTACTGTCGCCATTTGACCCCGTGGTTGGCGTACTGGCGTGCGCCAGGCTGCAACAATGGCCCGCCGTAAAGCATCGGCAAAGCGCGAGCGCCGAGTGAAACAGGGCGGAAGGGAAATCCGGCACATATGAGTGCATCAGGCGGAACCAAGGCGATCGTCGCCGCGCTGGTCGCCAACCTGGCCATCGCCGTAGGCAAGTTCGTGGCGTTCGCGTTCAGCGGCTCGTCGTCGATGCTCGCCGAAGGCGTTCACTCGCTCGCGGACTCGGGCAACCAGGGGCTGCTGCTCCTGGGCGGCAAGAAGGCCAAGCGCGAGGCGACCAAGGAACACCCCTTCGGCTACGGCCGCGAGCGCTACATCTACGGCTTCCTCGTCTCCATCGTCCTGTTCACCATCGGCGGTGTCTTCGCGCTCTACGAGGGCTACGAGAAGATCAAGCACCCGCACGAGATCGACCACTGGTACTGGCCGGTCGGTGTCCTCGTCTTCGCGATCATCGCCGAGTCCTTCTCGTTCCGGACCGCGATCAGAGAGTCGAACGAGGTACGCGGCGAGCTCAGCTGGTCCCAATTCGTACGCCGCGCCAAGGCCCCCGAACTCCCGGTCGTCCTCCTCGAAGACCTGGGCGCGCTCGTCGGCCTGATCCTGGCGCTCTGCGGTGTCGGGCTCGCGCTCGGGACGGGCGACGGCGTGTGGGACGGCATCGGCACGCTGTGCATCGGCGTACTGCTGGTGGTGATCGCCATCGTGCTGGCGGCCGAGACGAAGTCGCTGCTGCTCGGTGAGGCGGCCGACGTCGACGAGGTCGTGAAGATCCGCGAGGCCATCGTCGACGGCGAGACCGTCACCCGGCTGATCCACATGCGCACGCTGCACCTCGGGCCTGAGGAGCTGCTGGTGGCCGCCAAGATCGCGGTACGGCACGACGATACGGCGACCCAGGTGGCCGACGCCATCAACGCCGCCGAAAGCCGCATCCGCGCCGCCGCACCGATCGCCCGAGTGATCTACCTGGAACCGGACATCTACCAGGCGGAAGCCGCAGCGCGTGGCATCAACAAGGGCGCGTCCTCCGACGGCCCGACCGATCCTGCCGGACCCGCCGACGACTGAGCCGGTCCACTGGCGCCGCGCACTGGGACAGCCCACCGGCGTCGCACGCTCGACCGAACCGACCGAGGGCCCCAGAACCACGCACATGGTTCCGGGGCCCTCGGCCGTCGGCCCCCTGGCCGCGGGCACCCGAAGCTGAGCGGGCACCAGATCAGGGTGAGCGCTACCTCAGGGGCGTCAGCCCTGGGGAAGCGCTACCTCAGGGGAGAACGACTCAGGGCATTAGCTCAGGAGGCGCTGCCGCCCCGGCGTCGCGAACCCGGCTCCGCCGGGCCGGGTCCGGCGTCGCCAGGCACGCGCCGTCGCCGGACCCGGGCTACTGAATCTCCGCCAGCACGCGCAGAATCGCCGCCGAGTCCGGAGCGGCGAGCAGCCGCTCCCGGAAACCGGCGTCCATCAGCTTCCGCGAGAGCAGTGCCAGGATGCGCAGATGCTCGTCTCCCGCAGCCGCCTCAGGCACCGCGATCATGAAGATCAACTTGGCCTTGGTGCCATCAAGCGACCCCCACTCCACGCCATCGGCAGAACGCGCGAAGCCCACCACCGGTGACGTGACCGCATCCGTCTTCGCATGCGGAATCGCGATCTCCGCACCGAGCCCGGTGGTCCCCTGGTCCTCCCGGGCGAAGGCGACCCGTACCAGTTCCGCCGCGTCCGCGACCCGTCCCGTCGTGGCCAGCAACGCCGCCATCTCCCGTATCGCCGCGTCCTTGCTGTCCGCCGCCAGAGACTCCCTGACGGTCCGCTCACTCAGATATCCGGACAGCACCTCGCCGCCCGCCACCGCCACCGGCTCGCCACCCGCACCCGGCAGCCCTGGACCGGAGTCGCCGACCGCCTGCCGCGCGGCCCCCACCTCGGCCGCTACCTTGGCACCAACCACCGGCTCATCCCCACTGGCCTTCTGGTGCCCACTCCCGAGTGAGCTCCCGCGCTCACCCGCACTAGCCGCTCCGGCATCCGCTGCGCCCGCACGGGCATCCGCCGCCGCGTCCGCCTTGGCGCCGAACGACATGAACGCCACCGTCGCGAGCGCCGTCACCGCCGTGCCGATAGCGACGGCGACAAAGAACATGGGGACGCCGCCCACGGCACCGAGTACCGCGACGATCGGCCCCCCGTGCGGCACCGCGTCCGTGACCGTCGCCAGACCGGCGACCGCACCGGCCGCCGCCCCGCCCAGCATGTTCGCCGGAATGACCTGCGCCGGTCGCGCCGCGGCGAACGGGATGGCGCCCTCGGTGATACCGAAGAAACCCATGAACAACGCCGCGAGCCCGGTTTCCCGCTCCTGCTCGTCGTAGAACCTGCGGCGCAGCAGCGTGGCCAGACCCTGCCCGAGCGGCGGTACCGGGATGGCCGCCGCGCACATGCCCATGATCTCGGGGTTCTTGGAGACCAGCCCGGCCCCGAAGAGAAACGCCGTTTTGTTCACCGGACCGCCCATGTCGAACGCGATCATGAGGCCGAGGATGATGCCGAGAAGTGCGGCACTGGTGCCCGTGAGGTCGCCAAGCCAGCTGGTGAGGTGCTCGAAGACCCAGGCGATGGGGTTGCCGACCACGTAGATGAAGAACATGCCCAGCGCCGTGGTCGCCACGATGGGGATCACGATGATCGGCATGATCGGCTGGACGAACTTGGGGACCTTGACCTTCTTGATCCACAACACCAGGTAACCGGCGAGGAAGCCCGTGACGATCGCCCCGATGAACCCGGCGCCCGCCTCCGAGTCGTACAGCTCCCCGTGCGCGGCGATCCAGCCGCCCACCATGCCCGGCACGAGCGCGGGCCGGTCGGCGATGGCGTAGGCGATGTACCCCGAGAGGATGGGGATCATCAGCTCGAACCCGATGGTGCCGATGTCGTTGACGGTCTTCCAGACGGAGTCTTCGGGGATGACGAGGCCCTTGGACGTCGTGTCACCGCCGAGCGCGAGCGAGATCGCGATCAGCAGACCGCCGACGACGACGAACGGAATCATGTACGAGACGCCGTTCATCAGCGCCTTGTACGTGACGCTCCGCTCCTTGCCCCCTGTCCCGCCGCCCGCGCGGCCACCGCCGCCTGCCCCGCCGGAGCCCGACGCACCACGCCCGGCTCCCGCGCCGCCCGCCCCGCCCGTGTCCATACCGTGGACGGGCGCCTCCCGCGCCAGCTCGATCAACCGCTCGGGACGTCGGATGCCGTCGGCGACACCGGTGGCCAGCACCCGCTTACCGACGAACCGACTGAGGTCGACATCCTTGTCGGCCGCGACAATGACGGCGTCAGCGTTCTTGACATCGTTGTCGGAGAGTACATTTTCAGCCCCGATCGACCCTTGGGTCTCCACCTTCATGCTGTGCCCGAGCGCTTCCGCAGCCTGGGCCAGCTTCTCCGCTGCCATATATGTGTGGGCGATCCCGGTCGGGCAGGCGGTTACCGCGAGCAACTTGAGCCCGCGCCCGCCCGCCCCCGCCCCGCCGGGCGCATCGGCTGAACTGGTGGTCACGTGGTTCTCCTAACAGGTCATCGAGCACGAGACGTGTGCGGATGGTCTCGCGTACCCCGCATCCTGCAACACGCCGAGGACCACGACCAAGCGGTCTGCACCCTTCATCACCCGCTCTCCGGGGCAGGCTGGAAACGGCTGAGAGGACACCACATCCGCCCGGCGCGGCCCAGAGGGGGACTGGGGTTCGCTGGGCCGATCGGTGTAGATTCGTCATCAGTGCCAGACGTCGCTGCTGATGGCGGTCGGGCGGACCGCGACGTGGTCCGGCCGAGGGAGAGAGGGCCTCCGACGGACTGCGCTGCGACCAGGGGACGGCTCTGTCCACTACCGCATGCCCAGCCGAACACTCTCTCCACTCCAACCGACTGAGGAGCAGCATCCATGACGACAGCTGACGCCACCGGCCAGGACTTCAAGGTCGCCGACTTGTCTCTGGCCGACTTCGGCCGCAAGGAGATCACCCTCGCCGAGCACGAGATGCCCGGCCTGATGTCGATCCGCGCCGAATACGCCGACGCTCAGCCGCTCGCCGGTGCCCGCGTGACCGGCTCGCTCCACATGACGGTGCAGACCGCCGTCCTCATCGAGACCCTGACCGCGCTCGGCGCCGAGGTCCGCTGGGCCTCCTGCAACATCTTCTCCACCCAGGACCACGCCGCGGCCGCCGTGGCCGTCGGCCCGAACGGCACTCCGGACAACCCGCAGGGCGTCCCGGTCTTCGCCTGGAAGGGCGAGACGCTGGAGGAGTACTGGTGGTGCACGGAGCAGGCGCTGACCTGGCCGGGCACCGCCACCGGCGGCCCGAACATGATCCTGGACGACGGCGGTGACGCGACTCTCCTCGTCCACAAGGGCGTCGAGTACGAGAAGGCCGGTGCGGCCCCGGATGTCGCCACCGCCGAGAACGACGAGCACCGCGTCATCCTCCAGCTCCTGAACCGCACCCTCGCCGAGAGCCCGCAGAAGTGGACGCAGCTCGCGTCCGAGATCCGCGGCGTGACCGAAGAGACCACCACCGGCGTGCACCGTCTCTACGAGATGCACCAGGCGGGCACCCTCCTGTTCCCGGCGATCAACGTCAACGACGCCGTCACCAAGTCGAAGTTCGACAACAAGTACGGCTGCCGCCACTCCCTGGTCGACGGCATCAACCGCGCCACCGACGTCCTCATCGGCGGCAAGGTCGCGGTCATCTGCGGCTACGGCGACGTGGGCAAGGGCTGCGCGGAGTCGCTGCGCGGCCAGGGCGCCCGAGTGATCGTGACCGAGGTCGACCCCATCTGCGCCCTCCAGGCGGCGATGGACGGCTACCAGGTCACGACGCTGGATGACGTGGTCGAGACCGCGGACATCTTCATCACCACGACCGGCAACAAGGACATCATCATGGCCAGTGACATGGCCAAGATGAAGCACCAGGCGATCATCGGGAACATCGGCCACTTCGACAACGAGATCGACATGGCCGGTCTCGCCGCCATCCCTGGCGTCGTCAAGGACGAGGTCAAGCCGCAGGTCCACACCTGGACCTTCCCGGAGGGCAAGAAGCTCATCGTGCTCTCCGAGGGCCGCCTGCTGAACCTGGGCAACGCCACCGGTCACCCGTCGTTCGTCATGTCCAACTCCTTCGCGAACCAGACGATCGCCCAGATCGAGCTCTTCACGAAGCCCGAGGCGTACCCGACGGACGTCTACGTGCTCCCCAAGCACCTCGACGAGAAGGTCGCCCGTCTCCACCTCGACGCGCTCGGCGTGAAGCTGACGACCCTCCGCCCGGACCAGGCCGCTTACATCGGCGTCCCGGTCGAGGGCCCGTACAAGTCCGACCACTACCGCTACTGATCACCTGGCCCGGTCGCTCCGGTCGCGCTCATCCGGGCGCACCCGGCGCGCACCGGCCTGATCACCCCGACAGTCGGTAAAAGGCCCCCGCTCACGGACGGGGCCGCCAGGGCCTGTCCGGTCCAGCCATCGCGCTGGCCGGGCGGGCCTTGGCCCGTCAAGGACTCACGATGCCGCGCGGCCGTTATTCGCTTCATGACCCGCATGACCACACCCCCCTCGGTGAAGAGCACTTCCAGTGCGCCCCCGGCCCCTCCGGCTGGCGCTATGTCTCCCAGCTGACCTCCCCCTCCGGCGAACCGACCGGCTCTGTCGACCTCACCCTCGACGAACTCGGCCGCCCCCTGCGCCTTGAGCTGCACGCCGGCGGCTGGCAGATCCGCGGTGCGGCGATCGACGGCGTCACCTGGGTCCGCTCCGACGCCACCGGAGACCACGCCACCGAAGGCAACGTCCGCGCTCACGCCTTCACCGGCACCTCCCCGGCTTTCCTCATCGCCGCCTCCCGCTTCCTGCGACTCACCCCCGGCGCCCCGGCCACCCGCCTGCGGCTCGTCGCGTTCACCGCCCCCGTACTGGCGCCCCGGACTCTCGACCAGTCCTGGGCACTGCTGAAAAGCGAAGCACACGGCACTGACAGCGGACCCCTGACGGTGGATACGTACCAGGTCAACGAGCTGGACACAGGCGAGCAGCACGAGATCCACCTGGCGGGCGACGTGGTCCTCGCGGCTCCGGGACTCGAACTGGAAGACCTCGAAAGCCCTCCGTCCTCCTTCGCCTGAGGCCGCTGGAAGCCAGTGCGGGAGACAGCGGCACGGGGACCGCTTCCCGCACAGCGACCGGGGCCCCAACACCCGTAGCCGCCGCGGCACCCGCCCGCTTCCGGAGGCGATGTGCGGAGACAGATGCTCACCTGCTAGTCTCCTCTTCGCCCCAAAGGTTCGTTGACACGAGCCCAACGGGGAGGTAGATTCGAACGGTTGCCACGAACTAGACAAGCTCGCAGGCAACGGTTAGTATCTGACTCGCTTCGAGCGTGAATGCAATTCCGCCGAACCAACTTCGAACCCTGATGAGAAACGTGAAGCCGATTTGAATCGGCCAAAACGATTCTGATAAAGTCGGAGCAGCCGAAAGGCAAAGGCCCTCCAACGGCCACTGGAAACAAATTCAGACCAGACCGCGGCTTACGGGAAGCGGAAACGGACTGGAAAAGGATCTGGTAAGGTTGGAAACA
>NZ_JBWLKN010000021.1:0-142103 GCF_059026195.1 Streptomyces sp. A01
CCCCTTCTGACTGGCACGTTTGACGAAACGACCAACATACAGTAACGGGACGATTACACGTTGAACCGGAACTCCACGACGAGGCTTTGACCTGCAGAAATGCGCGGGCATCCAGCACCGATCCAGCACCGTCGAAACTTATCCAGCTCATCCAGTCCGTCACGCTACTGACGAAGTCACTCCGTGTCTGCCACGGCCGGGCGTAACGGTCCCATGCCTCGGAGATCAGGGGGCTGTAGATGTCCGCAGACACTTTGGTCGGCTCGTGACCGAGCCACCGAGAGACCTCGTGGAACAAGGCATCGTTTGCAAACGCGTTCAAGCGGCGAGGTGCCGTAACGAGTGCAGGGGCCTTCGCGGACCGCCGACCAGCCCGACCACGGACTCCCGTGACGCTGCCGAACGTGGCAACCCAGAGGAAAACCGGCCGGAGCAGTGGCTGATTCCGTTCTCCCGTCTCAACCGTCAGAGACATGCAGTAAACCTGATCCCATGACCTTCGGTTCGAATCAGTTGACCGAGGACGAGACGTGCAAGCGGTTCGTCCTTCCGGCACTCGCGGCCTCCGGGTGGGCCACCCGGCAGATCAGGTCCCAGTACGGGATCAACAACGGACAACTAGTGCCGACCAAGAGGCGTCACCGTAAGGGAAGGCCGCTGGTTGCCGACTATGTCCTGGAGTACGTCGCGGACGTTCCGATCGCCGTGGTGGAGGCCAAACGATACCGGCTCAGTGTGGAGAACGGGGTCGAGCAGGCGCGGCGGTACGCGCGCAAGTTGGGGCTGCGATTCGCCTACGCCACCAACGGGCGTGACATCGTGGAGATCGACTTCAGCAACCCGAAGCAGCCGGCGATCCGGGACATCCAGGAGTTCCCCTCGCCGCAGGAGCTCTGGGGGCGGTTTCTTCAAGACCAGGGTGTGAGTGACACGCCACTTGGCGAGCGACTCCTCTCGACCCCGTACGACTACACGCTGCGCAACTCCGACAGCACATCACAGCGGCCGCGCTACTACCAGCGGGTGGCCGTGACAAGGGCCTTGGCCGCTCTGGCCCGCGACGAGCGGCGCATCCTGCTCGTCCTGGCGACGGGTACCGGAAAGACCATGCTCGCGCTCCAGCTGGTGGCGCGGCTGATGAACGCGCCCGAGGCATTCGGTGGCCGGAAGCCGCGTGTGCTGTACCTCGCGGACCGCAACATGCTCGTCGACGATCCCAAAGACCGTTACTTCCAGGAAGTGTTCGGGAAGGACGACGTCCACAAGATCACGGGAGGCGAGGCCAAGCGCGGACGGAAGGTCTACTTCGCCCTCTACCAGACCCTGGAGCAGGGTGCGCCAGGAGAGGAGCTATACCGGCGGTACCCGGAGGACTACTTCGACGTCGTCATCGTGGACGAGTGCCACCGAGGGAGCGCCGCCAGTGACGGTCGCTGGCGGAGGATCCTCCAACACTTCTCGCCGGCTGTGCAGATCGGCCTCACAGCCACGCCGGTCGCCGATGACAAGCGGAAGACCGACACGTACGAGTACTTCGGCAACCCCGCCTTCACGTACTCGCTCAAGGACGGCATCGAGGACGGATTCCTCTCGCCGTACCGACTGCGCAGGGTCCGGCTGAACGTGGACGTGGAGGGTTACCGGCCGCAGCCGGGTGAGAAGGACATCTACGGCCGAGAGATCCCAGACGATCTCTACGGCCCCAAAGATTACGAACGGGTCATGGTGATCCTCGAGCGGACCGAGTTGGCGGCGCGGTACCTCCTCGACCATCTGCGCGCCACTGCCGAGGAGGGGCGGCTCGGCAAGACCCTCGTCTTCTGCGAGAACAACGACCACGCGGCCCGAATGCGGACCGCGTTGTTCAACGCCGCCCCCGAGGAGATCGCCGCGCTCCCGGACTTCGTGCGGCGCATCGTCGGAGACGACGGGTCGCACGGTGGCGAAGCGCTGGAGGAGTTCCGCAAGGCGGACAGCAACGAGCCGGTCATCGCGGTGACGTCGAAGCTGCTGTCGACGGGAGTGGACATGCCACCCGTGCGGAATGTGGTGCTGTTCCGGCGCATGGCCTCCATGCCGGAGTTCAAGCAGGTCATCGGCAGGGGCACTCGACTCTGCCCGGAGATCGGCAAGGAGTCGTTCGACATCATCGACTTCGTCGAGGCGTCACGGCTCTTCGACGATCCGGCCTTCGATGGACCGCCGCTCAAGGTGGTCCGGGACTGGACCGACGATCGGGGGGAGGTAGTGGACTCGGAGGATCTGACCCCTGCGTCTGAGTCCGAGCCGGATGTGGACGCAGAGTCCGCCGCTGAGCCGCAGGCGGAGTACACCCAACAGGACGGCGGTGCTTTCGACGCTGATGGCGACTCCGCGGCCGGAGCGCAGGACGGCGACATCACCGACGAGGAGGAGATCGACAGGATTCTTTCCCGCTCCAGGAACCGGTTCACAGTCAAAGATGTCGACGTCTACAAGGTGGGTGAGCTGCGGTACATCCTCAAGGACGACGGAAAGCGACTCCAACTCGTGACCGTGCAACAGTGGGTGCACGACCGGGTGCTGGAACTCGATCTCGATCCGGCCCAGTTGCGTACTCAGTGGGCGCAGGCAAAGAGCCGTGCCGCTCTGATGGCGGCGCTGAAGTCGGCACAGATCGACGTGGAGCGTCTGCCTGAGGAGTTGGGCATGCGGGAGGTGGACCCCGTGGACCTGCTGGTGTCCGTGGCCTGGGAGGGGCTCGCCGTCGTGAGCCGGGACGAACGGCTGACGTGGTTTCGCCGGGAGCACGCGGAGTTCCTGGACTCCTTCGGGGATCGGGCCAGGGAGGTACTCGAAGCAATGCTCCTCAAGTTCGAGGAGTCAGGGTCGCCGCAACTGAAGGTGGAGACGCTCAGGGTTCCGCCATTCACCGAGATGGGAAGGGTGACGGAGCTGACCAGCCGATTCGGAGAGCCGGGGAAAGCACATCAGGCCATCGACGATCTGGCGGCCCGACTACTCACCGCGGTCTGACCTGGGTCGAAGCGTAGAAGTATAAACTGGCTTTACTTTGATGTTGACACAGCGCATTGAAGTAAAGCCAGCTTTGTGTTTTCAGTCCTGTACGCTGGAGAGGTGCTCAGAGATCGTACGGACACCCGGGCTGTGCTCTGGCGGATCGCCGCCGGACAGCGGGGGTACTTCACCGCCGCTCAGGCCCGTAAGGCGGGGTACTCGTACCAGGCCCAGCGTTACCACGCGCAGCACGGCAACTGGCTCGCGGTCGACCGGGCCATCTACCGCTTCCGCGAGTTCGCGGACCTTCCGAGCGAAGGCGACGAGCAGTTCGTCCGCTGGTCGCTGTGGAGCAGGGGACGCGCGGTAATCTCCCACGCCAGCGCACTGGCGGCCCATGATCTGGGCGTAGCCAACCCCTCCCGCATCCATCTCACCGTGCCGCGCGCCTTCCGACAGACCACTGACGCGGTGATCCTGCACCATGCCGACCTCGCCGATGGAGACAGTGAGGGGCGTACCGGGTACCGGGTGACGACGCCGCTGAGGGCGCTGGCGGAGGCTGCTGCCGACGGGGAGGACCAGGACGTGCTCGAATCCGCGGTGTCCGAAGCCCTGGAGCGCGGAATGATCACCCGTCGAAAGCTGCTGCACGCAGCCCAGCTCTGCGGACCACGTTCCGAGCTGGGGGTCGAACGCGCACTCGGAGCTCTCTCATGACCGGACGGTACCGGGATGCGGCGGAACTGAGGAAGGCGCTGGAGGCGCGACTCAAGCAGGAGGCCGCCGAGACCGGTACGGACCCGGCTCGACGCCGACGGCTGGTCGTCTTCGACCGCCTCGCGGCGCGGCTGGTCGAGGACCGCGCTGGCGGGTGGGTACTGAAGGGCGGTGCCGTCATGGAGTTCCGCTTCACCGGGCGCGCGCGTACCACCAAGGACCTCGACTTGGCCGTACGGCCTGAGCCGATCGGCGTAGGTCTTGACGGGGACGCGGTCCGCGACCTGCTCATCGAGGCACTGGATTGCGACCTTGACGCCGATGGATTCCGGTTCCGTGTCGCCGCACCGGCGGCCCTGAAGGCGGACGTCGCCGGACGGGGTGGATGGCGCTTCTCCGTCGAGGCGCACCTGGCGGGGAAGGTCTTCGCCGGTGTCAGAGTGGACGTGGTCGACCGTGGCAAAGAGATCACACTCACTGAGCGCCTACCCCTTCCCAACACACTGGAGTTCGCCGGGGCGCCGGCGCGGGCGATCGAGGCGGTCGACCGGCGCCAGCACTTCGCAGAGAAACTCCACGCGCTCACCCGCGACTACGGCGATCGGCCCAATACCCGGGTCAAGGATCTGGTGGACCTCGTGCTCCTGATCGAGAGCGGGCTCTCCGGCGACATGGACCTGTTGAAGGCCGTGCGACACGTGTTTACGGTACGGGCCACGCACGAGGTTCCCCTCGTGCTTCCTGACCCGCCGCCGCGGTGGCGGGACGACTATCCGGAGATTGCCGAGCAGTTGGCGACCAACATTCCACCGACCCTCGACGCCGCGATGGCCTTGGTCCGCGAGTTGTGGGCTCGGACGCTTGCCGAAGACGCCGGGGCGGGCGACGGAGACACCGCATTTCCTGGACGGAACGAGCAGAAGGACCAACTGAACTGACATGGCAGCAACCAAAAGGAAAGCGGCGGAGAAGGCACCCGTCACCACTCAGGCTCGCCTCGCGTCCCTGATCAAGTCCGCGCGCGACACCATGCGCAAGGACGCCGGCATGAACGGCGATCTGGACCGGTTGCCGCAGCTGTCCTGGCTCCTGTTCCTCAAGGCGTTCGAGGAGCGCGTCGAGGAGGAGGGCGAGGCGCTGGACCCGAGCGGATACCACCGGGCGATCGAGAAGCCCTACCGCTGGACGAACTGGGCGACGGACGAGGACCTCAGCGGCAACGAGCTGAAGACCTTCGTCAACGACGAGCTGATCCCCTACCTAGCGGGCCTGGACAAGGAGGCCGACCGGGGGGCGGAGGACCCGCGCAACGTCATCTCGCTGATCTTCAAGGACGTCGTCAACCGCATGCAGTCGGGAACACTGCTGCGTGACCTCGTGAACATCGTCAACAAGATCCACTTCACCTCGCATGACGACATCCACACCATGGCGTTCGTCTACGAGTCGATCCTGCGGGAGATGCGCGACGCGGCCGGCGACTCTGGCGAGTTCTACACGCCGCGTCCCGTCAACCGCTTCATGGTGCGGCAGTCGTTCCTCGAACTCGGCGAGACGATCCTCGATCCGGCCTGCGGGACCGGTGGATTCCTAGTGCAGGCGCACGAGGAACTGGAGGGGAGGGTGAAGACCGACACGCAGCAGCGCGAGCTCCACGCGAATCTCAAGGGCATCGAGAAGAAACCTTTGCCGTATCTGTTGGCCTCAATGAACCTGCTTCTCCACGGCGTTCACGCCCCCCGCCTCCGGCGCGAGAACGCGCTCCTCACCATGCGGAATTCGCAGGCGGCGGACAAAGTCGACGTAGTCCTCACCAACCCGCCGTTCGGCGGGGAGGAGGAGTCGTCGGTGGTGACGGCCTTCCCATCCGCCTTCCAGACGCAGGAGACGGCCTGGCTGTTCCTGTACTCGATCCTGGACCAACTGAAGCTGGACGGCCGGTGCGCCATCGTCCTGCCGAACGGTTCACTCTTCGCCTCCGGCGAGAACTCGATCGGCGCGAAGATCAAGAAGAAGCTGATGAAGGAGTGCAACCTGCACACCGTCGTCCGCCTTCCGCAGGGCGTCTTCGCGCCGTACACCCAGATCCCGTCCAACATCCTCTTCTTCGAGAAGACCGGCCCCACGCGGGACGTCTGGTTCTACGAGATCCCCCTCCCGGAGGGCCGTCGCAGTTACACCAAGACGAAGCCGCAGCGCTTGGAGGAGTACGACGACTGCGTGGCCTGGTGGGGTGGCAAGACGCGCGAAGGCCGCGAGGCGGGAGAGCGCGCGTGGTCGGTCCCGGCGGCGGAGATCATCGCCGACGGCTACAACCTCGACCGCGCCAACCCACACATCGGAGATGAGCTGGCTCACCGCACTCCGGAGGAGCTGGTGGACGAGCTGGTGAAGACGGAGGAAGAGATCCTCGAATTGCTGAAGGGGCTTCGGTCAAATCTGGGGGCGGCGAGGTGAACCAGGTTGTGCGAGTAGGTGACGTGTTGCGGATGGATCGGCGACCCGTCGATATTCAGCCCGAGCATGAGTACCGAGCCTTCGGGATGAGATCGTTCGGGCGCGGCACGATCCGGTACGCGCCAACGATTGGGAGCCGTCTGACCAAGCTTCCACACTTCAGCTTCAATTCCAATGCGCTCGTTCTGAGCAACATCAAGGCTTGGGAAGGGGCAGTCGGGGTTACGGACGAAGAGGATGCAGAATGCGTCGCCTCCAGTCGATTCCTTTTTTACGTACCAAGAGGGGAGGAGGCGGATGTCCGATACATGCGCTACTTCTTCCTTACGAGGCAGGGCCTGGGGGAGATCGGTAAGGCGTCACGTGGGTCAGCCGACAGAAATCGAACCCTGAGCATCAGGGCCTTCGAGGAGATCAGATGCCCGCTGCCTCATCCCAGGGAGCAACGCCGCATCGCCGACAAGCTGGACGCGGCGATGGGCACTGCTAGCCGAGTGGTGCAGCTGAAGAAGGAGTCGGACGTGCTCGTGCAGCAGCACGCGGATTCGCTCCTCCGTTCTGTTGGCCAGGTTGCGACCCTCGCCTCCGCTCTGCGCGTCGACCAGGACTTCGTCGACGTCTCATCGGACGAGAAATACGCCGTCACTGGCATCTACAGCTTTGGCAAGGGGCTCATCAAGCGTCCCGTCATTCAGGGCTCCGAGACCGCGTACCCGCGATTCGCGCGCCTGCGTAAGGGCCAAGTCGTGATGAGCAAGCTGAACGCATGGGAAGGCGCGCTGGCTGTCGTCGACGAGAGCTTCTCGGGTACATACGTCTCACCCGAGTACCCGGTCTTCGGCCTGAACACCGAGGCCGCGGACCCCGAGTACATCGGCCACCTACTCTCGTGGCCGGAACTGTGGTCCAGGCTGACGCCTCGCGGCTCGATGGTGCGACGAAAGCGCACCACCCCCGCCACCCTGCTCTCCACGGAGGTCCCGCTCCCTCCGCTGCCGGAACAGCGCCGCATCGCGGAACGCCTCACGCTCGCCCGACGGGTCGCCGAGGCTGGCGCCCAACAGATCGCCGAACTGGAGGTGCTGCGTAAGGGCCTGCTCGACGCCGCCTTCTCCGGGCGCCTGTAGACGGGTCAATCGGGTGGGACCCGCCGCCATCCCGCATCAGTGACCACCACGTGGTCGAGGAACCGCAGACCGACCGCCTGAGCCCCCGCCGTAAGGCGGGATGTCGTGAGGCGGTCGACCTCGCTCGGCGTCAGGCGGCCGGTGGGGTGGTTGTGGGCGACGCCGAACGCGGCACCGCCGAGGGCGAGAACGCGGGCGAGGGTGTCACGGACCGGGACGAGAGTGCGGTCGGACGCGCCGTCGGTGAGGACGGAGGTACGGAGGACCGCGCCCGTCCCATCGCAGGTCACCAGAACCGCGCGTTCATGGCGCAGGCCACGGAGGAGAGGGCTCGCGACGGCTGCCAGGTCGGCGGAGCCTGAGATTCGCCGCAGGCCGGGAGCCTGCTGGACCGCAACCCGCCGTCCCAACTGGAACGCCGCCGCGACCCGCGCCGCCTTAGCCGGGCCCACACCCGGCAGCCCGGCAGCAAGCTCATAGGCTGGCACGCGCGAGAGCGCGTGCAGGCCACCGTGCCGGGCGATCAACCGTCCCGCCAGCTCCACGGCGTCCTGGCCGGCCAGGCCCGCCCCCAGCAGCAGTGCAAGGAGCTCCCGGTCAGACAGCGCCTCCGCACCCCGGTCGAGCAGCCGTTCTCGTGGCCGATCCTGTGCCGGGACCTCCCTCATGCGCATGCCGATCAGGCCCGGCTCAGTCGACCGAGTCCCGGTCGAACGGCTCCGCGTCATCAGGTACGGGGTCGGGCTCCTCGGATTCCTCGGTTCCCATCGACGTGACGTCCGGCCCGGAGCCGTCGCTGCCCTCGGCCGCCGATCCGATCAGGTCGATCAGACGCGCATGCAGGGTCCGCGCGCGAGCCTTAAGGAAGCCCTCGTAGTCATCCCGCAGGGCAGCCTGATAGGCATCCTCCTCGATAAGACAGGTCCGCAGCCGAGCCCGCAGAGTGTCCTCACCATGCCAGTCGATCAGGTCCCGCAAATACACGGAGGGCGGAGAGTCGGAGACGTTGTTATTGGTGATCGCGCTCAACATGATCAGATTTCCGCACACGTTCGCCCGAGCCGCGCTCACTCCGCGCCGCTTCAAAAAGGCGCGCGGGAAGAAGTGGTGGAACTGCTTGTCGTTCTGCCCGGCCAGCGCCTTGTCAGTGTCGATGGCCTGCCCGGTGTTGAGGTCTACCGGCTTCTCGTACGACATGAGCAGGACGTGCAGCTTGGTCGGCGCGTTGGCGCGGGAAAACTGGGTCCGCTGCCAGAGCACGTCGCGCGGCAGCGCCGCCCCCGTCTCGATCTCCGTCGCCTGGCCGTCGGCGAAGGCGCTCACCGCGTCGAGGTCCGCCGTCATCTGAGACTCGCGCCAGCCCTTGAAGTACTCGCTGCTCGCCGTCAGCCAGAACCACCGGGCGATCGCCGCGTACTGATCGGCAGACGGCTTCGGGAGCCGTCGGAACAGCTCCACCAGGACCGCGAACTGGTTGTAGTACGGCAGAGCCTCAGCGCGAGGAGTGCGGATCTGGGTGTAGAGGAAGTCGACCGCCCGAGCGGCGGCCTTGCCCGCCTCGCTCACGGCGTCCTGCAACTCCGCGCGGTCGAGACGCCGCAGGTCCTGAATGGACTTTGTGGAGAACCCCAGGCCAGCGGCTGCGGAGATTGTGCGGAGCATCGTCTTGGTGTCGACGCGGCCGTACCGCTTCCGGTCGAGGACTCGCAGTAGCTGCTCGATCTCCTCCTTGAGATCGAAGTCCTTCGACCAGGTGCCCGCGCGCACTAGGTCAACGATATCCATCCGTGTACCCGTGCTGTTGATCCGCTCAAAGATACGGGCGGAGTCCTCTTCCGTGACCTCGAGCATGGTCACCACCGGTACCTGATAACCGCGGAACTGGTCGCTGAGGGCCTGGGCCCGCCCGACGTGTTCTTCCGTCGGCTTGTCTCGCATCACCCAGGCCATCATCGAGCTGGCCGAGTCCAAATCGCGCATGGGAATGACGTGCGCACCAGCCGGGGACTCCTCCGTGAGGTACAGGAACTCCTCACGGGCCAGGTCGAATCCGATGTTCCACCGTGCCCCCTCGCCGTGCATCGCGCCCACGATGCTCGCCAACCGCTGCTGGCCGTCGATGACGTACTGCACCGGAGCCCCGGAAACCGGCGGGGCAGCAGTCAGCCCTGCGATCTCGTGACCGCTGGCCAGCTTCCGGTCGGACGTACGCCACATCAGCAGACTGCCGATGGGATAGTTCCGGCGGACCGAGTCCAGCAGATAGAGCACCTGCTCCGGCTCCCACACGAACGCCCGCTGGTACTTCGGCAGAACGATCTCCCCGGACAGCACGCGGTGCGCGAGCGTCGAGATCGGCACAATCGTCGGTTCGGGCGCCGTGACGCGCCCGACCCCCTGAGATGACCCCATTCCGCCCCTCCACTGCTGTGTCTGCTCGCCGGTGCAGCTGTCGAGACGATCCTAGAAGGCAGCACTGACAATTCGCCGACCACATCGGAGGACCAGCGCAGGGAGGCAGCCCACACGTGCCAGCGTGCCGCACAGACACCCAGCACGAATCCAGCACGGTACGGATATGAGAGGTGATGACAGGTGACGAGAGGTCAGAAAATCCAGCACCTATCCAGCACGGTAAAGATCAAGGGGCCTGACCCCGAAGAGTCAGACCCCATTTGACCTGCATGTTTGCCAGATCGGCGAAGTGGTGCTAGATCACCGGCTAGACATTGAAGCGGAACTCGCCCACCGGATCAACGTCGCGCCATACGCCCGCTATAGAGCACGTCAGGGCGACGACTTCAGTCGATGTACTCCTCCATGAGTCGTGCCAAGTGCAGCAAGTAGGGGAGCCGGGTAGGCGCCTTGGTGTGCAGGTGGCAGCGGCGCAGCCCATTCACGTAGGCAGCGAGTTCGACTGACTTGTCAGCAGGCTGCTTAAAGGACACGTGGATCTCCAGCGACGTGGGGTTGGCCCCGTGGCGAGTGATGTCGCCGTCGTCCCCGAGGTACTTCGAGATGGACTTAGCCAGCTGATGAGTGTCCGGGCGAGGGTTGACAGCCAGATAGGTGCGATCGTTCCAAGGGATCAGCCCGGAGTACCGCCCCCATTCATAGGGGAGAACATCGTCGTTGCGCTCTGGCTCCGGATCGTCCAGCGTGTTCATTCCGAAGGCGAGAGGGATCTCGTCAGAGTCGTCGTTGATACGAACGATACGCAAGCCAGGCAGTGTGGCTGGGGTGCGCCGAGCGGCGGGGTCTACGGCGCCGCAGTCGACGCCCGGTGGAACCAGCGCGTCAGGGCAGATGTGGTCGTTCTGCAGCCACGGCCAGATTTCCGAGTTACGCAGCGTCTGAGCGCGTACCACCAAGAGCCGTTCGGCGCTGCTGTCCAGCGCGAGAGCGTGAGTGAGAAATGCGGCAAGGGGCGCGCGGTCCCGGGCCCGAATGCGCCCGCGGCCTTCGACCAAGGCGCGGGGCAGGTCGACCAGGGGCATCGGAGCTTCGTGCGGATGGCTGGTGGTGGGGGCGAGTTGTGCGGTTGCGATGCCTTCCGTGGTTGCGCGCAGCAGGAGAGGGACGAGGCCGCCACGCGAGCGTGCGATGTGCATGACGGTGAGTTCGAAGGGGCCGTTGACGTTCCGCGGGCGGGGCAGCTGAGGAAGGTGTCCTACGGACCGGAGGATGTCGCGTACCGCGGAAGCAGCGCGTTCGACATCGTCGCAACGGATCTGTGAGCCCTGGAAGGGCTTGGCTCCGTCCTTCTTAGCGTCCGGATTGGCGGTACGGGTCACTGGATGCAGGCACTGCACGTGACGTCCCACGGTCGGCAGGACCTTCTTGAGGAGGGGCTTCGGGTCGTCCTGGTGGGCCGCCGTGAAGGAGACGGGTTTGCCGATCTCCATCAGTGAGCCGGTCAGCTGACCCTCGTCCGGGAGTGCTTCACGCAGGGCCCGGGTCCGCTCTTCGTGGAGCCGGCGCCGGGTCTCGCCGCGTTCTTCCGGCGTTCTCTCAGTCGGCCACGGCATTCCGGAGACCAGGGTGCCGGGGTTGAACAAACTCAATTGGATCTCGGTGTCGCCGCGATAGGTATGAACTTCACGTTCGGCCTCGTTCCGCCTACCGGCGTGGGTGTAGCCAAGCAGTCCGGTCAGGGCCAGGTGTACGGCCTCATAGGTGCGGGGAGCGGTGTGACCCAGCTCGAGGCGGTGCATGGTGCCCGGCGTGGCGGCTTCGAGGCGGGGTGCACGACGCTGCGGGATCTTGCCAATGGGGTTGACAGGCTCAAGGTGCAGGCCGGGCAGCACCTCCTTCAGCTCTTCAAACAGAAGCAGATGGTCGATCGGCTGCAGCCCCGTCTCGGCCGGGTGGCCGTCGGTCTTACGTCCCGTTTCGGCATCTGGTTCGTCCAGGAGGTACGTGTAGCCGGTGCTGTGCAGCAGAAGGGCGACGGGATTCTTCTCGCTTTTCTCGTCAAGGTCAAGCCCGTTGTGATCACGAAGGTTTGCGCGGATGGCGTTCGGATCCGGGTAGAGGTGCGAAGTGGGAAGGGACGGGAAGATGCGGGCGATGCCGGGCGTCCAGCGCCAGCTCATGTTGTCCGCGCGGCCGGTCGCCAGGACGGGTGCCCGGAGGAACTGTGCGCGCTCGATGCCGCTGAGCACCCCGCCGGGGACATAGAGCAGGACGGTAGCGCTCGGGGGCTTCTCTGGGCTGCGGCGTGGGATATAGACAGGTGTGGTGCCGCCGAATCGGGTGATGTGCGGGGTGACACGGATGATCAGCCGGTTATCGTGCGGCATCGTCCTGACGCGGAACTTGGTCTGGTGGGTCCACAGTCCGTACGCGCCGTCGTCGTCCGTGATTTCGCGGGGCGGCCAGAGGTAGACACTGCGTTCGCCTCGTTCTCCGATCGGTCCGAGGACGGCGGACTCATTCTGCTTCTGCCCGGGGAGCGTCCATTTGTTGTCGATCCACTGGGTGGCGAGGTACGACGGGAGGAGTTGGTAGACGTGGCTGCGGGGTCGCGCTGTGCCGTTGGGAGCCTTGCCGTGGCCCAGCAGGTCCAGCGTGCTGGGGGTCCATTCCAGTGGGAATGCGGGTTTGATGAGGGAGAACCAGTCGACGTCGCTTTGGTGGGGCGCGACCTCGGTGGTGATCCACGCTTCCAGGGCAAGCTGCAGGGGCAGTTCGTTCTCTGGCGGGTGTACTGCGTGTAGCCAGGTGTCAGCCTCAAGGTCGCTGCCGACGGCGAGGACGCCCGATCCAACGCACTCCACCAGTTCGCGCAGCCCGCGCGTCGGCAAGTAGGGCGAGCGGTTCTTGGGCTTACTGCTCCAGGCACGCTGAAGGCGAGGCAGGAGCGAGCGGGGGAAGGGGGCCGTCTGGAGTTCAAGTGGGAGTGCTTTGTCCGCGACGGCGGTGAAGGCGGGAGTCAGGATGTTCTCGTAGCGAGGTGGTGCGGGCTTCTTGGTGCCGGAGTCGGTTTCGGTCACGGTCGTGTCATCCCCAGTCGATGTTCTCAAGAAGGTTGGCGAGCAGTCCCCATACGGCTGTGTGAATCGCGTGCTTGACTCGAGCCTGGGAATCGGCGCCAGGTCCAGGCTCGGCAAGGAGTTCGCGCATCAGTGCCCGGCCGGCGATCAGGACGCTGGTGCGTTCCGTATCGAGCGCGGAGTCGCGGGGGTCGGCGGCACGGGGGGCGAATGCAGCGTCGAGGAGGTAGACGCGGACGGGTACGTTGCCGCGGATTCCGCGGCCGGTGGTCTGATAGAAGGAGTGGAACTGATCCGCTACAAATGCCCGGCGCAGGTCTTCGGTGGGCAGCGTGCGGAAGGTCAGGGGGCGGCCCATCATGCCGCCCCAAGTCGCGTGGGCCCGCCGGATGAGTGCACGGACTTCCAGGGTGGGATTGGCGCCAGGTACGTCGCAGCGGACGGGGTCGAGCAGTCTGACCATGGCCTGCGAGTTCAGTACCGCCAAAGGGAAGGACAGGTCGTCTGGCGGCGGGTGGAGACGCGTCAGATAGAAGATGGGGTAAATCGCGGCGACGCCACGGGCATTGAGCATGTTGTGCCCGCGGCCTACGGATCCTTCGGCTGCCACCATCACGGTCGCATGGGTAGAGGGGAATTCCGCGATGCGGCGGTGCGCGAGACCGTATGGGCCAGGAGGCCGGCTGTCGGGGACTACGTGGCAGGCCGTCACGGTAGTGCGGGTGTTCATGTAGTGGGCGCTGGTCTCCGCGTCCTGTGTGCTCAGGACCACGAAGAGGGCCCGGCGTCGGTCCTCGTCGGCGCTCTGGAGAGCCTGTTCCAGCAGCGACATGGTGGCGCCCGGGTCTGGGGTGCACACCGCGTCGGTCATGGTCCGCACCGCGTTCTGCCGCGCCTGGCGCCCCCCAGCCCCCGAGACGTACACGCCCCGTTCGTGGCCGGGCCTCCTGCGCGGCCGGAAGAGCAACCTGCTGGCACGCAGGGCATCCGCGCATTCCGGCGGCTCGCGCAGGATCAGCGACGGCACAATGTCGATGTGGTACCGCGCCGAGTACGGGTCGTAGCTGGTAGCGGAGGTGAGCAGGACGTGCGGGCCCTCCACCCCTTCACAGGCCAGCATGTCGTGCAGGTGATACAGCAACCAGCGGCCCACACCGCGCAACCACAGCACGTCCAGGGAGCCGCCGCTGCCCTTCCGGCTGGGCGTCCACTGCAGGGCCATCATGTTGCCCATGGGCAATTCCGGGACCAAAGCCCGCAGCTCAGGGTGGGGCTGATGGGCAAGGACACTACCGCCCATCGACAGCGGCATCACCTCTCGGAGGGTCTCCTGCATCGCCGAGAGCTCGAAGTACGATGTGGTCACGCGGGCGGCCCAGATCCCGGCGATCAGCAGGCGCGCCAGTTCGGCTCGGCGGGTGAGCATTCGGCTCGGGGCACTGGGCGGTTCATGCTGGGTCAGCCACTCTTCCGCTACCTCTTGAGCCGTGCGCTCGACGGCGTAGCCGGCGGTCATAGAGTCGATCAACTCAGCGATGTGGCGCGGTGGGGCGTCGAACGGCGCGTTGGGCAGCTCGGCAAAGAAGGCGTCGAAGTACTGCTCGGCCGCCTCCCAGCGCTCCGAATCTTCCTCGCGCTCGGCATAGTCCTCGATTCCGTGCAGGAGCCGGGCCAGACGAGTCAGCAACGTGTGTCCGCTGAACGGGCCGTCGTCCACGGTCTCGGCCAGGACTTCCTTGGCTGACTCTCTCGCCTCTGCCGTCTCGTCAGCAGGCAGCATCAACAGAGGCAGAAGGCCCGCGAGCGCCTGCGAATGGTACGTCGCATACCGCTGAAAACGCTGCCCATGCTTATGGGCCACGGGACGGTACCAGGTTGTCGCGAGACCTTCGTGCCAGGCCACCGCAATCCGGCTGCTCCAGCCATCCGGCTGCGTCAGCGGCTCATGGTGCAGGAACTTCGTGTCGAACTGGCTCATGACCTGGTCGGCCTCGTCGACGACCAGCAGATCGAGCTCATGCTGAACGGCGGTGATCCAGCGGGCCGTGTACGCGGCAGGCTCGGCGGCGCTGGCCAGGAGCGCGGCAGGCGTGGTGACCCACACCTGGGCGTTGGGCACGCCACGCGCGGCGTTCTGGAACGGGCATACCGGCAACAGGGGGCAGTCCACCCGCTCCTTGCGCTTCTTCGCCCCGACGACACGAAGTTCGTCCCGGCAAGGCCGGTCTTCTGGCGCCAAGGGCTCGGTGACCGGGCCGGAGGGTTCGAGGAGCATCTCCAGGGGACACAGATCCGTAGTGAAAGGTGCGGTCGCATCTACCTGTGCCGGCAGCGGCGCGACATTGTCCCCGTCACCGACGTACAGCAAGTCGTCCCAGTACCGCGCCAGATGCTCGTCGCGTGTAGAACGGCCGATAAGCGGCACCGCCCGGATACCGAGGGCCCGGAAGAAACGAACCTTCTCCAGAGCGTTTCCGACCGACGAGACCAGGTAACCGATCTTGAGGCCCCGATCGGCCGAGATCTTCACGAGGATGTCGTTGAAGGTGGTCTTTCCGGAGTTCATCAGGCCGACGATGTGAGCCACGCCGTCGATTCCGAACACCCCGAGTCCGTCCCGAAGTAGACCGGCCTCGGCATCGACTCTCGCGAAGACCATGTTCTCCAGTCGGCCGGAGAAGTCCTCGCCGCAGTACCGCGGATCGCCTTCGAGCAGGCGGTCCATCTCCTTGGCGGCCTGTTTGAGGTCGTCGTCGGTCACATTCTGGAACGGCACCCGTGTGCGCCGTTCCTTGGGCTGCAGGAGCGACGTATCCGTCGGCAGAGCAACCCAATCGGGGATGCGCAGGCGTTCCTTCTTGCCGTCGTGACGCCGGAACCAGAGATCTACCCCCGCCGGCGCCGGTTCGCGCACCGTGCGCATGTCGTAAGGCACGGGATCGTGCAGCGCGGCCCGGTATGCCTCGGCCCTATCAGGAAGCACCGCGCTACCCCGCGTACGGAAGACACTGCCATGCACCACCCTGCGGGCCTCTGAGTTCTCCAGCTCGAACATCCGCAGGTGGAGCGGGAGTTTGCAGTACTCGTTGAGGCGTACCTTCCAGTCCCCACCCCGGGCCGTGGGCCCCATGCGACGACGAAGGTTGCGCACCATCGGCGCGGTGGCGGGGCCTGCGCTGAGGTAGCCGTCCAGCACCTTGCGCAGCACTGTGGCCGACTGCCCTGGCAAGTACTCGATCAGGAAGTACAGGCCCAGCTCCACACGGAAGAACACGCGGAGATCGAGCGGCTGCATCAGTGGTTCCAGGCCCGTGGCCTTGGCCTCCTTCTCGAGCCGATCGCTCCACGCCGAGATGTCCCGAGCCATTCAGCCACGCTCCGACGCGCGCCGGAGAACCGTAGCGATGAAGTCCCTCTCACCGACGACCTCAACGCCGTGTACGCGGCCGTCCATGGCTCCTTGCAGGTCAGCCACGTAGTCCCGCGTCTCGAAGCGATGCTGGGCGAGCACCAGGAAGCGGCGGCGCGCGTCAGCCCGGCGGTCCCAGCGAAAGTTTCGCCCCAGCAGCGCGGCGCTTGCATGGTCCTTCACGTCCACGGCCCACCACTCGCCCTCCCCCATGCGGCCGGTGTCATCCCAGTCGATCGCCAAGTCCACAGCGTCCATGCACCACCAGGGATGCATGAGCTTCCCCAGCGCATGCCGTACCGCATCAAAGACTCGACGCTCTGCCAAGCCTGGGTCATGGAAGAAGCGGCGAATGGCCTGGCGCTGTACGTACAGCTCAGACATCGCCTCCACAGTCCGCCGTGCAGCCTTGCCAACGCACCCCGGAGTGCCACAGTGCACTTGCTTGTCCGACAGCAGCGGGTTGTCGCATCCGTCGCACACGTCCAGCGCCGTCACCCCGGGGGCGGGACGATGCTGATAAGCGTGCAGAAACCACTCCTTCACCCACGGCTGGCCATGAGAATTCTTCGCCGGAAAGCGTCGAATCAGAGCCGCGAGGTCCAGATCGGAGGCAACCGCCTTGTCGATCAGCAATCCGCGCAGCCCCACATAATTCTCCTGCACCTTGGCTTCGTCGCCGGCGTTGCGGTCAGCCGTGGACATGAGTAGCTCGAAGGAGCGGTTCTCGACCAGTTCGGCCTCAGGATCCTTGGCCATGGCCAACCTGGCGGCCTCATCGGCGAACGCCGAGGGACGGCCGTCCTCCACGAGCAGGAGCCCTCTGTCGCTCTCGCTGATTCCCAGGACGAGCGGCCACTGCCCGAGCGGCCTCGTGCACCAGGCGAAAACATCCATGTGGGTGGGCAGCTGAGCCATCCCGCTTTCGAGGGTCCGCCACCACAGACGATTCACACCCTTGTTCCATGCCGAAGGCAGACCCACGCTCCCCACGCCGAGCAATGGAGTACTCCACAACGCTCCGTACTGATCCATCTGGATGCGCGCGAGCCCAGCCGCCAGCAGTTGCACGGTCATGTAATCGTCCGACAGGTCAGAAGACACCTGCGCCAGGCGCGCCGACCGCGATGCGTCCGTACCGACGTCCCCAAAGAGCACGTTCTGTCCCCTCGATGGCCATTCTCGCGACGGATAGTAACCACACGTGATCAACGGGTCGCCAACGTGACACGAAGCTAGAACCCCGTGTCGCCATGTCAGGCTTAGGACGATCACGCCACCAACGAAGCGAGCTTGTCACCCGATCGATGCCAGCCGCCTCATAGCTGCGTTGACGCAGTTACGGCATACGCACTCGACATTCATCCTGACTACCTGGCCGGACACCTCGCCGGCCAACGCCTCGACCGCCCGGCCACAAGCCGGATCTGGGAACTCCTCGGCATGACCGAGACCCGCTTCGGCCCCCTGGCCGCCGACACGATCATCCGCTGCCCCCCTAACTCGGTGAAGAAGCCGGCACCCACCTCAATGGCACCGCCCAGGACTTCTTCGCCCGGCTCCTGGGGGGAGTGGGCGGCGCCGCTGGCACCTTCACCGTCCGCGACGATTTTTCCGTCTTCCTGCGCTACATGCTCGGCTACCCACAGCCTCGGCACAGGCCGGGTTTCGGCATGTGGATCTCCCCTGCCCGGGACCGATGAGCGGTACTGCTGACCAACAAGCTCTACTACACCCGCGACCGCCAGCCGCTGACCGACGTACGCAACGCTTTCCGCGAGCTGGCGTTCGCCTGACGTCCCCGGCGTCCTTCATCACTCACTGCTCAGGGACCTCACTATCTGCTAAGCAGCGGTCCTCTTGTCAGTGGGCTCGTCCACAATCAACTCATGTGGGACAACTCTCCGTTCCCCATGCCGGACGGTGCGAAGATCACCGACCGCCAGGGAGACCAGTACAAGGTGAACGTCAGCATCCCGCTCGACGCGGATGGGTTCTTCGGGCGCCAGTGCCCCGAGTGCTCGATGCTCTTTCGCGTCCACGGTGACGACTACGCGGCCCCTTCCCGAAGAACTCCGGCTCTGGTGCGTGTACTGCGGCCACAACGCGGACCACGGGGACTTCTGGACCGACCAGCAACGTGAGCGAGCCCTGGAAGCGGCGCGGGCTCTGGGAGCCCAGATCGTGCAGCAGGGGTTCGCGAGGATGGCGCGCAAGGCGCGGAACTTCTCACGTCGTGGCCATGTCTCGGTGTCGTTCCGCAGCCGCCCCCGTTACCCCCGCCCCCTACCGGAGATCGACGAAGAGCGGCTCGCCCGTACGCGGACGTGCGTGGGATGCGAGATCCGCTACGGCGTCTTCGGCGAGCACCGCTACTGCCCCTCGTGCGGTCGACTGCCAGCGGCCACCGTCGCCTTCGACGCGCTGCAGGCGGAGACGGCCCGCCTGGACGCGCTGTCCTCGTTGCCCGACGAGATCCGGGCCACGCTGCGAGAGCAGGGGGTGTTCACCCGCAGTTGGGTCGACACAATCGAGAACGTCGTGGGTGTCGTGGAGGCACTCGGCTCCTCGGTGTTCCACGAGCACGTCACGGACGCGGAAGAGCGGCTGCGTGGCAAGGGGAGCATCTTCCAGCGGCTCGATGACATGGCGGACCTCTTCGTCTCGGCCGGCTTCTCTGACGTACGCGGTTCGGTAAGGTCGCCCGCCTGGCAGCGGTTGCTCCAGACCTGGGCAGCGCGCCATGTCTTCACCCACAACGACGGTGTCGTCGACGAGAAGTACCTCCGTCGAGTCCCCACTTCTCGCACCTCCGTCGGCCAACGGCTCGTGATCTCGGACGCCGACTGCAGGGAGGCCATCGACGACGCCACCGTTCTATGCCGAGCACTGGTGGACATCAGGTCCCTGTAGACCCGGCCTTCTCTCGCCGAGCCGTTCTCATCACCAGGACGGCTGCCACGAAGGAGGTACCGCTCGGAGCGAGGAACAGTCCGCCGTAGCCGCCGAGCACACCGGCGAGAACCGCTCCGGCCCAAGGGGCGAGGGCGGCTGCGATGGCGGCCGGGGCTGCGAGGAGGGCGGAGAGACGACCGTAGTGGACGGTTCCCCAACGGTCGGTGACGGCGGTGGCCTGGAGGAGGGTGAGGTTGCCCCGTATGACTCCGACGAGGACGGAGAGCAGGACGAGGAGTGAGATCGGGCCCTGGACCAGCGCAAGGGTCGTGGTGATGCTGGTACCGCCGCCGAGGGTGATCAATGCGGCGGTTCGGGTGGTGGCGGTGTGCGGGTGGCGAGGGTGGCGTAAAGGGTCTGGCCGGCGCCGCCGAGGCCGAGTGCCCACGCGGCTGTGGTCGGGCTCGCGCCGTGCTGTTCGAGGAACGGTACGAGCCCGACGACGGCAGCGTATAAATGGCGAAGTGGGAGAGGGTGAATGGGTTGGCGAGCGGGACGAAGGACCAGCTGCCTGCTGGTCTGGCCATCGGCTCCGGCGTGGGGTTGGCAACTCTCTTGCCCCCTGCTGCTCAACCTAAGCCCTAAGCAGACCTACGCCAGCGCCAGGTTGTTCAATGCGTCCTGAAGCGCCGCCCCGGTCACCGGTGCCACCTCAGCGACCTTCCGGAGGTCTTCGCCAGTCAAGTATCGGTAGCTCTGGGGCGGATGGAACGATCCGGAGGCTCGCAGCGCGGCCAAAGGCACGGGTGCCTCGAAGGTCATCGGTTCTTCGAGTGACAGACCGCTGGCCTGATTCGCTCCACTCATGTACTCGTCATACTCACGCCGGCTGATCCCTGCGCTCGTGCGGCTGGCCGACCAGACCTCCCGAGGGGAGGCCACCTGCACGGAAGCAATCCGCGCCATGCCCACGATGGCCATCGTGGGCGCGGTCGCGTACAGGAGAACGGGAGTTCCCGGTGGGGCTGCGACGCGCTGCCGACGGACCTCCACCGTCTTGGTCCCAGCCAGGATCGCCGCGGCAAACCGAGGGTGGACGGACAGCAGCATCGCGCGCTCCGGATCACTCACGTCTTTCGGTGCCCCTCTTCGTACATGGCCTGGAACAGCGCACTGCTGATCTTCGACAGCTGCATCGGCGGTACCCACCGTAGCCCCAGCCCCTTGGCCAACGCGGTCACTCGTGCATGCGTCACCTGGACGGGAAAGATCTCCGTGTCCGAAAACCTCAACGCCATGGCCTTGCCCGACACATCGGCTGCGGCACGCACTTCGGCATGACCATATACGCCCAGGTGTTCGAATCGCGAGAAGAGGGTGTCGGGGTCGTCGATGACCACCTCGTCGAGGCGCGAGCAGCCGATGACCATCTTGCCCTGCTGCCCGGAAGTCCCCTCGCTGACGTACCACAGGATCCGGGCGGGAACGCTCTCTCCTCGGTGTCCGGACGAGCGGTAGTAGACGTGCTCGCGGCTGATACCCAGGACGTCGTCTCGGGGAACGAGCATGGCCGGAACGTCGAAGAGCTCCGTGGACCAGCGCGGCTTGATGGGTGCGATGAAAGAGGGCAGGGCTGTGTCGATCAGTTTGGCCGGCCACCACACCCGCTCGGCCATGCTCGCGATCTCGGACGGCACGCGATCATCCAGCCGTGGCGTCGACCGCCTCATCCGACCCGCAATCTCCCCGGCCTTCTCTGAGACGGCCTCAGCAGGTCCGCAGACGTCGACCAGGAGTGCGGTGAAGCCGCTCTCGTCCTCGGTGAAGCCGTCGGCACCAGCAGCCGACATTGCTGCCGGCGACAGGAACGGATCGGTGATACGGACTGCCTGTGCCCCTCGCTCTCGGCCGAGCCGCTTGAGCATGAACAGCAGTTGCCGGGCGAGTGTCTCCTCCAGCGGGTGCGATGCCGTGCGGAGGAACGCGACGTTCAGGATGCGGCCGTCCATAGCCCAGACATAGAGGGCCACCGGATGCCCCTCTCCGTCTCGGAGCAGCTCCCTGCGCCACAGCACCCCGTCCTGGGCGAGACCTTTCAGTCGATCCGCAAAGGCCGTTCCACGGTCGCCCTCGGCCTGGTCGAAGAAGGCGACCAGTTCTCCTTCACTGCCTGGCGCGATCTCCTCGGCGGAGAAGGCAGTGCCCATGAGATCCGCAGGACGGTACACCTGGGCCTGGCGCAGTTCGTCCACATGCAGCGTGACCACCGCCGGGGAGACGATCTTGACTCGTGCGACGTCCCAGGCGATGTCCGCCAGAGCCGCCAGTGCGGGATCGCGCGTCACCAGTACCTGGAGCCCGGCACACGACGTCTCGGCCACGTAGCGCAAGCGGGCGCGCTGCCGGCCATCGAGGGGAACATCAGGCAGCTCCCTCCCCGCTGCGGCGGCCAGCTCCTCCAAGCGGATGGCAACGGCAGCACTGTCGGGAGACAGGGGCCGCAGCTCGGCAAGGCCCGCCCGCTGATGGGTGCGCGCCTCACGTTCCTCTACATCACGCACGTCGTGCAGAAGCTGCGGAGTGAAGGCGAGCTCGATCAGGTCGGCGAGCCATCCCGCTTCGAGAGCACGCGACTCCTCAACAGCGCGTTCCGTCCCCGTACCGCGCAGCCCGGCGAACACTCCGTGGTCCACGGTCACCACCAGCAGCGCATCGCTCTGGGCCTCGGTGAACAGGTCTTCGTGCCCCAGATCGAGCCACCAGGTGTCCAGCGTTTCCTGGTCCTTGCCCCGCCCCAGGCTCTCTCCCCTGGGGACAAAGCCAAGCGCCGTCCACATGCTGCTGAGCCCGTAGTCGCGCCGGCACTTCGCACGGATACCGAGCCTATGAGCGTGCCGCGCGCGGATCGTCTCGATCAACTCACGAGCGACACCCTTGCCTCGGTGTTCCTCTGCCACGCACAAGTGAGCCAGCCGCACATGCAGACTCCGCTTGGGCAGCCCGAAGAGCGCGTAGCCGACCACCTCCTCGCCATCCATGGCCACCAGCAGGCCGTCGTCCTCAGCATGCTTACGGTAAGCAGGCGGCGTCAGCAGCCCCAGATACTTCGTGTACCGGTTACCCAAAGCGATGATCGCGTCCAGCAGCTCCGACTGCTCCGCAGACACCGGCAACACTCTGATCGCCATGTTCCCCCTCCGGTTCCTTCAACCGACATTTCCCCAGAACGGCATACTGCCCAACAGCGTCAGTGGCGAGCCACTGATTGATCAAAACCGGCTGACTGGCGGGAATCCGTCTGCTCTTGTTTCGTTCGAGTGGATGGGCGGCGGTGTTGGGTTTGCGCCTGGCGGCGGCTTGACCGGGACCATCGGTTGCTCGTCGGCGGTAGCCCATGGCTTGCTTCAGAGCGGCCATCGCCGCCGCACCACGCGAGCCCACGCGGCTGGCCTCGGAGCGTACGCGACACGCACCCCGGCGGTCGCTCATGGGCAGAATCCGCAAGCTGGTTGACCAAGACCGTTCTTCCCCACGACCGCGTAGGCGCCGCTTTTACGCTGACCCTCATGCGCGAAGTCGAATACCGGAGCAGCGGGGTTCCGTTGGAGGAGTACGAACTCACCCGCAGGGACCACCGCCGTCAGAAGCAGAGCGAGGAGAGCAGCGTATCGATTCGACGACAGGTCGAAGAGGACAATGCCAAATGCCGGGCAGACCCGGCGATGGCAGAGCGCCGCCGCCAGGCGTTCGAGAACGTCGCGAAGCTGATGCAGTCCTTCAAGAAGGCCGACCACGAGATCATGCGGTGGCGTGTCCGGCTGTACTGCGGCCACATCATCGAGACGGAGGCGCATTACACGTACACCGACCCCATCGATGCTGGAGGGTCCAGCAAGCAATGCCCTGAGTGCGGAGGTGCCTGGCAAACGATCGTGGCCTTCGAACCCATCGGACTGCGCGGCGAGCCACCGGAACCCACGGTCCCCACACCTCCGCCGCCCCCGAAGAAGCCGACACGAGCCGAACTCGAACGACGCGTTAAGACGCTGGAGAAGGAGAACGAACGCTTGCGCGCGAAGTTCAGTGGCTGAAGGTCCCGACCGAAGCCATTGGGCTGACTCGCCAGCAGGTCACGGAGGCCGAGTTGGCGGCAACGGTGAAGACGCCGCCCGCGCGGACATAGAGATGGTCCACGTCACCCCGCTCGTTCGAGCAAATTTCTTCGAACCACCCATCGCTGACGAACGGAACTGACAGCATGCCGCCGTCGTACGTCAACCTAGAGTCGAAGGCGGACCATTGGAACGGCAGGTCAATGAGCGGCAACTCTCGGTGCTGCAATGGGTGCAAGACGGGTGCCCTGCCGGCGTTTGGGAGACCAGCTCCTACAAGAGCACCTGTCAGGCACTGCAGAACCGGGGCCTGGTCGCGGTTTCCCGTAAGGCCGGGCAGTGGAGCGTCACCCTGACGAGTGCTGGCCAGCACTACCTGGCGCACGGCGCGTACCCTCCCCGCGGGTCACGCCCGCCGAAGACCCAGGCCGCCGCTCCACGACCCCAGTCCACCCGAGCACAGGAAACTCCGGCCGCCGGGCGGAGGCCAAGCCCTCCATCACAGCCCCGGGTGACGTTCACGGAGCAGCTGCTGCAAGAGCTCGCGGAGGCCGGCGGCAGAATCGCCAAGAGCGGCTGCGGTCCGGACTTGGAGAAGTGGCCATCCCGCGTCGCCGCGGCACGCAGGTCCGGAAAGGTCCCGGAGACGAAGGAGCTGTACGGGGGTTGGTGCCAGGGCGGGTACGAGATCAAGCTCGTCGACATCCCCGCCTGGCGCCTCGCCGTCCTCGAACCCCTCCCCATTCCCTCCCGGCTCACGCGGCCGCACACCGTGGTCCGGGCCATGCAGAACGAACAACAGCCACTGGGCCTCACGAAGCCCGTCCAAGGACGTGCCCTCCGGCTCGTCCAGGCGCTGATCACCGCTGCCGAGGCCGAAGGACATTCCAGCTCGGCAGGACAGACCGGCTTCGCGCCCCCGTCTCATCGCCGTCGTAGGGCATCTCCCCACTTCACCATCACCGCACAGGGCCAGACTGTGGGGTTCCTTGTCCTCCAGGAGCAAGACCGGACCGAGCACGTCGCCACCGAGAAGGAACTCACCGCGGCCAAGAAGGACTCCTGGGTCAGGATCCCCCGCTTCGACTACACCCCGTCCGAGCGTCTCCGCTTCGTCCTCAGCGGCGGCCAACCGCACCGGGCCAGCGAATGGTCCGATACCCCCGGCCACCCCCTGGAAGACCAGCTCGCCGAGATCGCCCAGGAGGTCACCCTCCGCGGCGAAGCCGCCGAACGCAGACGCCTGGACGAGATCGAAGTGGCACGCCAGAAGCGCATCCGCTGGGAAACCGCCATGGAAGAAGCCCGAATCCGGTACGCCGAGGCGTACCGCGTCAGGCACTTCGAGGCACAGGAAGCGACATGGCGCCACGCCACCCGACTGACGGAGTACGTGAACGCTGTACGCACCCGGGTCGAGGCCATGCCCCCAGGCCAGACCCGGACCGAAGCCGAAGCCTGGATCGACTGGGCAGCAGCCCGCGTGGAGCGCCTCGACCCACTGAACACACCGCCCCGGCTGCCCGACATTCCCGAGCCACGCCCCGACGACCTGAAGCCCTTCCTCAGGCACTGGAGCCCCTACGGCCCCACCTACTGACGCCCGCTCCGCCACACGTCCGGCCCGCCGAAGTACGGCAGCAGCGCGCCTGCCACCGCAACCAGCGGCGGGCGCCGTAACCCGACGGAATCTTCTTCAAGTTCCCGCAAAACCAGCCCATGGGAGCGCGCCTCCCAGCCAACGTGACCTGCACGATCAGCCATGTGACGTCCCGTCAGAACGAGCGTCATTTCAGCGTCACGAGCGTCATTTCAGCGTCAAGATACCGCCCGTAACGCCCACAACGCACATAATGCGCACGCAAGAAACCGCAGGTCAGGAGCCCTTCGCGACCGGCTCAAGCACCGCCACGCACTCCACATGCTGCGTCATCGGAAAAAGGTCGAACGCCCGCATGAAGCGCGGCACGTAGCCCTCTTCCTTGAAGTAGGCGAGGTCGCGGGCCAGGGCTGCCGGGTCGCAGGCCACGTAGGCGATGCGGCGGGCGCCCAGGGCGGCCAGGCGGGTTACGGTCTGCTTGCCGGCTCCGGCGCGGGGTGGGTCGAGGACGATGATGTCGGCCTCGGTGATGCCGGTGCGGGGCAGGACTGTCTCGACCTTGCCGTGTTCGATGCGGACGCGCTCCAGGTCCTGGAGGTTGTGGCGGGCGTCCTCGACGGCGCGCTTGCTGGACTCGATGCCGAGTACCGCGCCGCGCTCCCCTACTCGGTCGCCGAGTGCGCCAGCGAACAGGCCGACGCCGCAGTACAGGTCGAGTGCCATGTCGCCCTTGCGGGGTGTCAGCCCCTGCATCACCGCTTCGACCAGCAGGTCGGGGGCCTTGTGGTGGACCTGCCAGAAGCCGCCGGAGCCCACGCGCCAGGTGCGGTCGGCGGCGCGCTCGCGGACGAAGCCGCGGCCGTGGACGCGGTGCACGCCCTCGTCCCGCTCGTCGATGCGCAGGACCGAGACCGGCTTGTCCAGTTCGACGATGGGCAGCCGGCCGCCGGGCGCGGGCTCGACGATGACCTGGCGGTCGGAGGAGCCGGTGGCGGCGATGGCCTGGACGCCGGCGACGTCCGGCCACTCGCGGCTCTCGATGCCGAGCTCGCTGACGCCGGGCGCCGCGATCAGGCAGTGGTCGATGCGCTCGACGTCGTGGGAGCGGTGGCGGCGGAGCCCGGCGTAGCCGTCGGCGTCCACCGCGTACTGGACGCGGGTGCGCCAGGCGGGGACCTCGCCCTTGGCGACCTTGTCGCCCGGGGCGGGCTCCACGGTGCTGTTCCAGCCCGCTTCCTCGGGGGTGAGCCCGGCCAGCCTGCTGAGCTGTTCGGTGATGACGTCGACCTTCAGGCGGCGCTGGGCGCCCGGGGCGACGTGCTGCCAGTCGCAGCCGCCGCACGCGCCGGGGCCCGAGTACGGGCAGGGTGCGGGGACCCGGTCCGGGGAGGCTTCCAGTACCTCGACGGCGTCGGCGCGCAGGAAGCGCGATTCGGCGTCGCCCTCGGTGACGCGGACGATGACGCGCTCGCCGGGCAGGGTGTGCCGCACGAACAGCACCCGCGGCCGGTCCTCGCCGGGGAGGGTGGTGCGCGCCACGCAGTGTCCGCCGTGGGCGACGGCGCCGACCTCGATCTCGTAGCGCTCGCCGATCAGGGAGGCCGGGGCCTCGGCCTGCGCCGTGCCGGTGGTCTCGGACCCGTCAGTGGCGCCGTGGGTGGCCGAGGCGGTCGCCCGCTCCCGCGCGCGGTCGGCGTTCGCACGGTTCGTACGGTTCGTGCGGTGTGTCACGGCGAGCAGGCTCCTGACGAGGGGGGCGGGAAGGCTGGCGGAAGAACGCCAGCTCATCAGTCTACGTCCCGCCGCCCCGGACCAGCGAACGGCTACTTCTTGGTGTTGGGTACCTTCTCGGTCCGCGGGGCGCCGACCGGGCCGCGCCGTACGGAGCCCGGCGGGTTCCACTCGGCCCGCTTGCGGGCGCGCAGCTTCGCCGCCTCCGAGGAGTCCAGCTGCCAGGGCACGGACGTCACCATCACGCCGGGGGTGAACAGCAGCCTGCCCTTGAGCCGCAGGGCGCTCTGGTTGTGCAGCAGCTGCTCGTACCAGTGGCCGACGACGTACTCGGGGATGTAGACGCTGATGACCTCGCGCGGGCTCTCCCGGCGCAGGCTCTTGACGTAGTCGATGACGGGCCGGGTGATCTCCCGGTACGGGGAGTCGAGCACCTTCAGCGGTACGTCGATGCCCCGCTCGCTCCACTCGGCCTGGAGCGCCTTGGTCTCGGCCGGGTCCACGTTGATGCTCAGCGCCTCAAGGCGGTCGGAGCGCATGAGCTTGGCGTAGGACAGTGCCCGCAGCGTCGGCTTGTGGATCTTGGAGACGAGGACGATGGAGTGCACCCGGGACGGCCGGACGGTGTCCACGCTCGGCTCCTCGGCGGAGGCCAGCTCCTCGGCGACACGGTCGTAGTGGCGGCGGATCGCCGACATCGTCACGTAGAAGATCACCATGCCGAGCAGCGCGACCCAGGCGCCGTGGGTGAACTTCGTGATCAGCACGACCACCAGCACCAGACCGGTGAACAGGGCGCCGAAGGTGTTGATCGCGCGGGAGCGGATCATGTGGCGGCGCTTGGCCGGCTCGCGCTCGGTACGCAGGTGGCGGTTCCAGTGCCGCACCATGCCGGTCTGGCTGAGGGTGAAGGACACGAAGACGCCGACGATGTAGAGCTGGATCAGCTTGGTGGAGTCCGCGCCGTAGGCGTAGACGAGTATCGCGGCGGCCAGGGCGAGCAGCACGATGCCGTTGGAGAAGGCCAGCCGGTCGCCGCGGGTGTGCAGCTGGCGCGGCAGGTAGCGGTCCTGGGCGAGGATCGAGCCGAGGAGCGGGAAGCCGTTGTACGCGGTGTTGGCGGCCAGGAAGAGGACCAGCGCGGTCGCGGCGGCGAGCACGATGAACAGGAACGAGCCGTCGCCGAAGACGGCGGCGGCGACCTGGGAGATCACCGGGTCCTGGGTGAAGTCCGAGCCGACCGGCTGGCCGTCGCGGATGAGGTCCTTCGCGGGGTTCTCGGCCATCTTCACGTCGGTGGCCATGGCCAGCGCGATGATGCCGCAGAACATGGTGACGGCGAGGCCGCCCATCAGCGCGAGGGTCGTGGCCGCGTTCTTGCTCTTGGGCTTGCGGAAGGCGGGCACGCCGTTGCTGATCGCCTCAACGCCGGTCAGCGCCGCGCAGCCGGAGGAGAACGCCCGCAGCAGCAGGAAGACCAGCGCGAACCCGGCGAGGCCGGTCTTCTCCGCGTGGATCTCGTAGTCCGAGGTGGGGGCGTGCATGGTGTCGCCCTGCACCAGGCCGCGGAAGGCGCCCCACAGGAGCAGCAGGAAGACCCCGGCCACGAACACGTAGGTGGGGATCGCGAAGAGCTTGCCGGACTCCTTGACGCCGCGCAGGTTCATCAGCGTCAGCAGCACGATGGTGCCGACCGCGAACGACGTCTTGTGCTCGATCACGAAGGGGACGGCGGAACCGAGGTTCTCCACGCCCGAGGAGATCGACACGGCGACCGTGAGCACGTAGTCCACGAGCAGGGCGCTGGCCACGGTCAGGCCCGCCTTGGGACCGAGGTTGGTGTTGGCGACCTCGTAGTCGCCGCCGCCGCTGGGGTATGCGCGCACGTTCTGGCGGTAGGAGGCGACCACCGTGAACATCAGCACGACGACCGCGACCGCGATCCACGGGCTGAAGTGATACGCGGACACACCTGCCACGGACAGGACGAGTAGTACTTCGCCTGGCGCGTACGCCACGGAGGACAGCGGATCGGAGGCGAAGACGGGCAGGGCAATGCGCTTGGGAAGCAGGGTTTCCCCCAGCTTGTCACTGCGCAGAGCCCTGCCAATCAAGATCCGCTTCGGCAGGTCGGTCAGTTTGGACACGGAGAGGATCGTAGGCGGTCGGCTGGGGGCTCGCCCACCCGCCACCCACTGACCGCTCCCCCTGACCTCCGGTTAGGGGTGCGGGCGCACGTACGCGGGCAGGGCCCGGTGGCCGTTGGAGATGAAGGAGTCCACCGGAACGAGCTCCTCCGGCGGGACGGCGAGCGCCACCTCCGGGAACCTCTCGAAGAGTGCGGGCAGCGCGACGCGCGCTTCCAGCCGCGCCAGTGGCATGCCCACGCAGAAGTGCACGCCGTGGCCGAACGCCAGGTGGTCCTTGTTCAGCCGGGTGACGTCGAACCGGTCGGCGTCGGCCCCGTGCAGCTTCTCGTCGCGCCCGGCGGCGGCGTACGCGGCGACGATCGCGTCGCCCTGACGGATCAGCACTCCGTCGAGCTCGATGTCCTCGACGGCGTAGCGCAGGGGGAGGTTCGCCACCGGCGCCTGCACGCGCAGGGTCTCGTCGATGACGTCGTCCCAGCTCGCCGCCCCCGAGCGGACCAGGGCCAGCTGCTCAGGGTGGGTCAGGAGCGCGTGGATGGCGTTGTCGAGGAGGTTGACGGTCGTCTCGTGCCCGGCGCTGATCACCAGCAGCAGGGTGTCGATCAGCTCCTGCTCGCTGAGCCGGGAGTCGCCGTCCTCGTCGCGGGCGGCGATCAGGCCGCTGGCCATGTCGTCGCCCGGCGTCTCGCGCTTGGTGGCGATGAGCTCGCCGAGCAGCCGGTACATCTCGGCGTGGGTGTGCTGCACCTCCTCCGGGTCGGCGGAGGTGTGGAAGATGCTGTCGACGCAGCGGCGCAGCCCCTCGCGGGCCTCTTCGTCGTCGACGCCGAACAGCTCGCAGATCACCTGGATGGGGATCGGGTACGCGTAGCTCTCGCGCAGGTCCACGACGGCGCCGGGCCCGGCGGCGTCGAGGCCGTCGAGGAGGTCGGCGGTCATCTTCTCGATGCGGGGGCGGAGCGCGTTGGTCCGGCGCATCGTGAACGCCTTGGAGACCAGGGTCCGCAGCCGCTTGTGGTCGCTGCCGTACGCGGTGAACATGTTCCGCACCGCGACCCAGGTGAACAGCGACCAGTCGGGGGATATCTCACCATTGATCCAGGCGGGCCAGTGCTGGCGCGGGTCCTTCGAGACGCGGGGGTCGGCGAGCAGGTCCTTCAGGAGTGACTGCCGGCTTACTGCCCACGCCACCACGCCGCCAGGGAGTTCCACCAGCGTCGCCGGCCCCCGTTCGCGGAGCCTGGCTCCCTCGGCGTGGATGTCGCGGCCTGTGGGATCGATGACGACGGGGCTGGACTGTTCCATGAGGACTCTCCATCGGTCTCGTCGGACTGGGCAGGCGCCGTACTGGCTGTCGCGTGCGAGGCTGCGGGTGCCGGGACAGGGATGGCCGGAAAGCGGACGGGCAGCGCGCTGAGCGCGCGGTGGAAGGGCCCCGGCCGCCACTCCAACTTATCGACAGGGAGGGCGAGTTCGAGATCGGGCAGCCGGTCGAGGAGTTTCTCCACCGCGACCGAGGCGATCAGCCGTGCGCTGCTCTGCGCCGGGCAGGCGTGCGGGCCCGCGCTCCACGCCAGGTGCGCCCGGTTGCCGGAGCGCTGGTCGGAGGCGAGCGAGGGGTCGGTGTTGGCGGCGGCGAAGCTCACGACGACGGGCTCGCCCTCACGCAGCCGCACCCCGGAGAAGTCGACGTCGTGCAGCGGGTAGTGGACGCCGTAGTTGGCCATCGGCGGGTCCAGCCACAGCACCTCGTCGAGGGCGTCGTCGACGGGCAGGCTGCCCCCGGCGAGGCTGCCCGCGAACCGGTCGTCGGACAGCAGCAGCCGCAGGCCGTTGGCTATCAGGTTCTGCTCGGGTTCGGTACCGGCGCCCATCAGCACCACCAGCTGGTGGATCATCTCCTCGTCGGTGAGCCGCGAGGGGTGCGCCATCAGCCAGGAGGTGACGTCGGCGCCGGGCTGGCGGCGCTTGAGCGTGACCAGTTCGATGAGGGTCTGGGTGAGCAGTTCGTTGGCCTGCTCGGCGTCGACCCCGTCGAAGATCCCGGACATGCCGATGACGAGCCGGTCGCCGAAGTCGGGCGGGCACCCGAACAGCTGGTTGAAGACGAGCAGCGGGAGCACGCGGGCGTACTCGCCGAGCAGGTCGGCCTCGCCGCGCGCGCAGAACCGGTCGATGAGGGTGTCGGCGCTGCGCTCGACGTAACCGCGCAGCGCGTTGGGGTCGATGCGCTGCAGGCTGTCGGTGACCGCCTGCCGCAGCCTGCGGTGCTCCTCGCCGTCGGAGAACAGGCAGTTGGGCCGGTACATCATCATCGGGACGACCGGGCTGTCCATGGGGACCCGGCCGTCGGCCAGGGCCCGCCAGCGACGGGGGTCCTTGCCGAACATCTCCGGGCTGCGCAGCACGCCGAGCGCCGCCTGGTAACCGGTGACGAGGGTGGCGTCCACGCCCTCGGCGAGCTGGACGGGGGCCGCCGGGCCGAAGCGGCGCATCCGCTCGTAGGCGGCGGCCGGATCGGCGGCGAAGTCCGGGCCGTACATCGAGACCCCGGCGGGGCGGTCCGCGTGCGCGGGGCAGCCCGGCGGCGGCTCTGAGCCGACGTCTGGGTAAGAGGTCACACGTGCTCCTGATCGGAACGTATCTGGCGGGACTGGCTCCCGCGGCCGTACGGGGTGAGGGCGCGCGGGGGCTCGTACGCGGGAAGGTGTCCGCGGGGCCGGGTCAGGCGAGTGCCTGCTGCCTGGCGTTGCGGACCTGGAGGTACTCGATGAGGGAGATCAGCGCCTCGGTCGACGAGACGCGGTCGCGGGCGTCACACGTGATGAGCGGCGTCTCGGGGAGGAGATCGAGCGCCTCACGGATCTCGGCGTCGTCGTAGACGGGGGCGCCCTCGAAGTGGTTCACGGCGACGGCGTACGGGAGTTCGTGCTCCTCCAGCAGCCCCATCACGTCGAAGGACTGGTCCAGCCGGCGGGTGTCGGCGAGCACCAGCGCGCCCAGCGCCCCCCGGGTCATGTCCTGCCACAGCCGGGTGAACCGTTTCTGTCCGGGCGCGCCGAACAGGTAGAGCACCAGCTGGTCGCTGAGCGTCAGCCGGCCGAAGTCCATGGCGACCGTGGTGGTCGTCTTGGACTGGGCTCCGGCCAGGTCGTCGACGAGCGCGCCCGCCTGCGTCATGGTCTCCTCGGTGCGCAGTGGCTTGATCTCGGAGAGAGACCCGACGAACGTGGTCTTGCCGACCGCGAAGTGGCCCACGACCAGGAGCTTGGCCGCGGTGCGGACCGTCTGCCGCAGATAGACGTCATCAGAGGCGAGCGCGGAGCCCATCGAGCACCTCCTGCAAGAGCTGGGATTCGGGGAGTTGGGCCTTGGGGATCGGGGCCCGGGTGACGATGTGCCCGCTGTCGACGAGATCGCCGAGCAGGACCTTGATGACGCTGACGGGCAGCGCCAGGTGTCCGGCGACCTCCACGACGGAGAGCGCGCCGCCCCGGCACAGCTCCATGAGCCGCCGCTTTTCCGGGTTGAGGTCGCTCAGCGGCCGGTCATGCTGTGCGATGACGAGCGTGACCAGGTCGAAGGTGTTACGGGTCGGGTAGGCGCGGCCGTCGGTGACGACGTAGGGCCGCACCAGTCCCCGTTCGCGCCGGGCCGGTGTCATGCCGGGCTGCCGATGCCCTGTCCGGCGGCGCCGCGCCGGGGCGGGCTGGTCAGTTCCTTGCCGAGCCGGTCGACCAGCTTCTGCATCCGGTAGGTCACCGCTTCCATGTCCACCTCGGCGGTGGCCGACACCGCGAGGTAGGCGCCCTGCCCGGCGGCGACGAGGAAGACGTAGCCGTCGGCGAACTCGATCAGTGTCTGCCGCCACGGGGTGTTCTCCTGGGCGCAGAACTCGGCCGTGCTGCGGCTGATCGACTGGAGTCCCGACAGCGCGGCGGCCTGCCGCTCCGCCTCGTCCCTGCCGATGCCCTGGGAGTGGGCCCGCAGCATGCCGTCGGCCGAGAGGAGGATCGCGTGGCTCGCCTCCGGCATGCGCACGGCCTCGTCGAGCATCCAGCCCAAGTCGTTGGTCATGTGATCGTTCACACTCGTCATGCCGGGGGGTTCCCTTCCTGGTCGTTGGGGGTGGCGGCGCGGCCGGACCGGGTGCCCCGGGCGAACGCGCCCATCCGCCGGGCGGTCTCCTCGGCTGTACGGACCGGCGCGTCCGGCATCGGGGACTCGTCGGCCGCGTCGTCACCGGTCACCGGGTCACCGGCCTCCCGGCCGGTGAGCGGCTGGCGGCGGCGGCGCTTGGGCAGGCCACCCGCTGTCGACTCGCGCACGGGCTCGTCCTCGGGTCCGGCGTCGGGCGACGGCTGCGCGAGGGGGGCCCGGCGGGCGGCCTCCGGGGCGCGGCGGGCGGCGGGCGGCGCGGGGTGGGCCTGCGGCGCTTGACCGGCCTGGGGGCCGGCCGCCGGGGCGCTGAGCATCGGCGCCGCGGGTGGTGCGACCGTCCGCACCGAGTCGGGCGCGTCGTCGGTGACGTGGGTGAGCAGCACGCTCGGCAGGAAGAGCACCGCGCGCACGCCTCCGTAGGGGGAGCGGGTGTCGACGGAGACGCTGAAGCCGTAGCGGGCCGCGAGGACGCCGATGACGGCGAAGCCGAACTGCGGCGGGTCACCGAGCCGTGAGACGTCCACGGTCTGACGGCCCGACAGCAGCCGTGCCGCGCGGTTCACTTCCTGACCGTCCATGCCGACTCCGGCGTCGTCGATGACGACGCAGGCGCCGTTGTGCGCGGGCTGGAGATTGACCTCGACGGTCGTGTTGGGCTGCGAGTGGCGTGCCGCGTTGTCCATCAGCTCGGCCACGGCGAGCACGACGGGCTCCACGGCCCGGCTGGCCACCGCGATGTCGACCTGGGCGTGCACGCGCACGCGGCGGTAGTCCCTGATCCGGGAGGTCGCGCCGCGGACCACGTCCAGGACGGGCGAGGCGGCCCGCTGCCGCCCCGGCCAGGAGCCGCAGAGTACGGCGATGGCCTGGGCGCGCCTGCCGAACTGGGAGTTCGCGTGGTCGATCTCCAGCAGGTCGCGCAGCACGTCGGGGTTGTCGTGCCGGTCCTGCATGCGCGAGATGGACAGCTGCTGTTCGTGGGCCAGGCCCTGGAGGGCGCGCATCGAGGCCTTCAGCGCGGCCTTCGCCGACTGGTCGGCACGCGCCTGGGCCTTCTCGACGGCCCCGGCGAACAGTTCGGTGGCCTTCTGCAGGCTCTGCGCGTACGCGGTGCCGGTCAGCCGCTCATCGAGCAGGCCGGGCGGCGGGAGGGCCTGGTACGTGGCGTCGGCGACGGCGGGGAGCCGGATGTCGACGAGGTGCCGCGCCTCCTCGTCACGGGAGCGCAGGCTGTCGTCCAGTGCGGCGTTGTGTTTACGCAGACTCGTCGTGATCTGTCGTTGACGCAGCAGCAGGACCGAGACGACGAGCATCCCGGCGGCCAGACACCAGGACACCACCTCCGATATGTGTTGGGTCATCAAATCCTCATGCGACGGGGGTGGGTAACGCAGTACTACCAGAAGCGGAATACGGCGATCATCCTAGCCAGAAGGATCTCCGGCAAGGATGCGTCCTGGAGGATCGGTGAAAGCTTTCGCGGAGATTCCGATAAACGGACCGCGAACACCCGGTGACAGGGCGCTCCTGCGGCTGACGGCTCACCACGGCTTTTGCTACTCGCCGGTAGCCACCGGCCCGCCCCCCGCGCCGGAAAACGGAAGGCCCATCTCTCTCGGGCCCGCGCCACGGGAACACGCGCTTCCGTGCCCCGTACGCGCTCCGGGGCCGGCAGCGGCCCCCGGCGGGCCGTGCTGCCCCCGTCAGCCGACGGGGGCAGCACGGCCCGCCGCCGGGAATCGGTTGGGGGATGCCAAAGGGGGACCGATGAGGCGCACGCCCTTGCGGATACCGTTGTGCCCGACGCGCACCGGGACAACACTTTCGGTCCCGCGTAGCGTCGCTTCCGGGGTGTGCCGCCTCGTTGTCACCCCGAATGCCTGGAAGGAAGATATGAGCAGGGTTTTCACGCATGTCAGCTCACCGAGCAGGAGTGCGGGGTAACAGGTCGATGCACATCGTCATCATGGGCTGCGGCCGGGTGGGCGCCGCGCTCGCCCAGACCCTGGAGCGCCAGGGCCACACCGTCGCCGTCGTGGACCAGGACCCCACGGCCTTCCGGCGGCTCGGCGCGGGCTTCGGCGGGCGCCGGGTGACCGGCGTCGGCTTCGACCAGGACACCCTGCGCGAGGCGGGCATCGAGGAGGCCGGGGCGTTCGCCGCGGTCAGCAGCGGTGACAACTCCAACATCATCGCGGCCCGGGTGGCCCGCGAGATGTTCAGCGTCGAGAACGTCGCGGCGCGGATCTACGACCCCCGTCGCGCCGAGGTCTACCAGCGGCTCGGCATCCCCACCGTGGCGACCGTACGGTGGACGGCCGACCAGATGCTGCGGCGGCTGCTGCCGTCCGGCTCCGAGACGCTGTGGCGCGACCCGAGCGGCGGCGTACAGCTCGCCGAGGTGCACACCTCCGGCTCCTGGGTGGGTCACAAGGTGAGCAAGCTCCAGGAGGAGACGGGTGTGCGGGTGGCCTTCCTCACCCGGTTGGGCGAGGCGATCCTGCCGACCTCCCAAACGGTGCTCCAGGAGGGCGACCTCGTCCACGTCATGATGCACACCGACGAGACAGAGCGCGTCGAGGCGGCCTTCGCCAAGGGGCCGGAGGACGCCGCGTGAGCCGGGCAAGCGAGATGACCGTGGGCGACAGCGACATCAGCCGCTGCTGCGGCGAGGCGGACAAGGAGGCGGCGGCATGAGGGTCGCTATCGCCGGGGCGGGAGCGGTAGGCCGCTCCATCGCGGGAGAACTGCTGGAAAACGGGCACGAGGTGCTGCTCGTCGACAAGGCGCCGACCGCCATCTCCGTGGAGCGGGTGCCGCAGGCCGAGTGGCTGCTGGCCGACGCCTGCGAGATCACCTCACTGGACGAGGCGGCGTTGCAGCGCTGCAATGTCGTGATCGCCGCGACCGGTGACGACAAGGTCAATCTCGTGGTGTCGCTGCTCGCGAAGACCGAGTACGGGGTGCCGCGGGTGGTGGCCCGGGTGAACAATCCCAAGAACGAGTGGCTGTTCAACGAGTCGTGGGGCGTCGACGTCGCGGTCTCCACGCCACGCCTGATGTCGGCGCTGGTCGAAGAGGCGGTGAGCGTCGGCGACCTGGTGCGGCTGCTGCGCTTCAGCCACGGCGACGCCAACCTGGTCGAGCTGACGCTGCCGCCCGAGGCGGCGCTCGCCGGGACCAGGGTCGGCGATGTCGAATGGCCCGAGGACACCTCGCTGGTCACGGTCATCCGGGGCACGCGCGTCCTCACACCGGGCGACGACGACGTGCTGGAGGCGGGCGACGAGCTGCTGTTCGTCGCGGCCCAGGCGCGTGAGGAGCAGCTGGAGGACCTGCTGTCCCTGCGCCGCGAGGAGGAGTCCACGGGCTGAGGCCCGTACCACCTGAAGGCCCGTACCGCCGTGGGTCTCCGCCCCCAGCCCACGCTGGGAGGCGGGCCGGGGCCCCGGAGGTGCGTCAAACGCCGGACGGGCTGAGTTCCCAGCGTGCTGGGGACTCAGCCCGTCCGGCGTTGTGGCGTCGGGGGTCAGTGCGAGCGGCCACCGGGTCCCGGGGCGTGGTCCTGGTCGGAGGCCAGGCGCTCCAAAACGGCGTCCGCCGCCTGGTTGACCGCGCTGTCCACCACGGTCTCGGTCGCGGCGCGCTCCCGCTCGCGCTCCGCCGCCTCCTCGGCCTCCAGCTCGGCGATGACGTCGATGGGCGGCGGCGCCTTCGCGAGGAAGATCCACGTGAGGTAGACGCACAGCAGGAACGGCGGAATGCCCAGCGCGACCTTGACCCAGCCGAGCTGGGTCGCGTCGCCCCACCAGTAGAGCGGGAAGAGGATCGCCGACTTGGCGAGCAGGATCAGCCCCCACGCCCAGGTGGCCTTGGTGTACGCGCGAAACCGCCCCGGGTTGCGGGTGCGCCAGGAGAGGTTCTCCTTGAGCATCGGCCCGAGCAGCACCCCGATGAGCGGGAAGCGGAAGACCGCCGACAGGACGTAGGCGACGGCCAGGCCCAGCGTGTAGAGCATGCCCGGCAGGTAGAAGTTCTTCGCGTCGCCGGACATCATCGCGAAGATCGCGCCGAAGGCGACGCCGAAGACCCCGCTGAAGGCGTGCTTGAGGGTCTCCTTGCGCACGAGCCGGGCGACCGCGAGGAGCATCGTCAGCGCGAGGGCCGCGATGGCCGCGACGTGGATGTCGCGTTTGATGGTGTAGATCAGGACGAAGACCAGGCCGGGCACGGTGGTGTCCACCATGCCGCGCACCCCGCCGAAGGCCTCCAGAAGCGCGGTGTCCGCCGCCTCCTTGGAACGCTCGGCGTCCTCGCTGGTGGCGCCCTCGCCGGCCCCCTGAGGGGCCTGCTCATCCTTGAGGGTCCGCTTGTCGTCAGACGTCACCCGCTACTCCTGTCCGAGCGGTCGGAGTTCGTACTTGGGGTTGAACAGCACGCGGCGGCCGTGGCTCACCGAGATCCGGCCCGAGGCGATCAGCCTCCTGCCCGGTTCGATGCCGACGATGGAGCGGCGGCCGAGCCAGACCACGTCGAGCGCGGCGGACCCGTCGAACAGCTCCGCCTCCAGGGCGGGCACGCCCGCTCTGGGTCGCAGCGTAACGGTGCGTAGAGTACCGGTGACCTTGACGATCTGCCGGTCACCGCAGTCGCCTATCTTGACGCACCCGGCGTTCTCCGCGTCCCGCCGAAGCTCGGCGGAGTGGAGGTCGTCCTGGGACGTCGACAGCCGGTCGAGCATCCGGCGGAGACGTCCGGCCGGTTTCTCGCGTCGGGGTTCGGCACTCATACGCCCAAGCCTACCGTCGGGCCCCTGCCAGGATCACCGCTCGAACCGGTAACCCATCCCCGGCTCTGTCACGAAGTGCCGGGGGTGCGAGGGGTCCCGCTCCAGCTTGCGCCGCAGTTGCGCCATGTAGACCCGCAGATAGTTGGTCTCGGTGCCGTACGAGGGGCCCCAGACCTCCTGGAGCAGCTGCTTCTGGCTGACCAGCCGGCCCGTGTTGCGTACGAGGACTTCCAGCAGGTGCCACTCGGTGGGGGTCAGCCGGATGTCGGCGCCGTTCCGGGCCGCCTTCTTGGCGGCGAGGTCGATGGTGAAGCTGTCGGTCGTGACCAGCGCGGCGTCCTCGGTCTGCCCGCCGGGTTCGGCGCGGCGGACGGCGGCCCGCAGCCGGGCCAGCAGCTCGTCCATGCCGAACGGCTTGGTGACGTAGTCGTCGGCGCCCGCGTCCAGCGCCTCGACCTTCTCGTCGGACGTCTGGCGTGCCGAGAGCACCAGGATCGGCACCCGGGTCCAGCCCCGCAGCCCCTTGATGACCTCGACGCCGTCCATGTCGGGCAGCCCGAGGTCGAGCACGATGACGTCGGGGTGCCGGGCGGCGGCGAGCTGGAGGGCGGTCGCCCCGTCGGGAGCGGCGTCGACCTCGTACTTGCGTGCCTTGAGGTTGATGACCAGCGCGCGCACGATCTGCGGCTCGTCATCGACCACGAGCACCCGCCCGGAAGTCCTGGGCTGGCCGCCCCCGGAAGAGCTCAGCATGGCCCCTGCCTTTCCTGCTGTGTACGTACGCGGACACCCGCGCGAATGCGTGCGGTGAGGGCTCTCATGTGGTCGCCTCCGCCGGGAGGCTGGGGATGACCGGCGCGCGCCCGGCGGCCGTGCGCACGGTCAGCACCATGGTCATGCCGCCGCCGGGGGTGTCCTCGGCGGTGAGGGTGCCGCCCATCGCCTCGGCGAAGCCGCGCGCCACGGCGAGACCCAGGCCGACTCCGGCGCCGCGCGGCGCGTCGCCGTAGCGCTGGAACGGCTCGAAGATGCGGTCTTTGGCGCTGTCCGGGACGCCGGGGCCGTGGTCGGCGACGCGCACCTCCACGCGCGCGCCCAGCGCGCTGGCGGCGACGAGGACCGGCCTGTCCCCCGGGTCGTACTTCACGGCGTTCTCGACGATGTTGGCGACGGCGCGCTCCAGCAGGCCGGGGTCGACGGCGACCATCGGCAGCTGCTCGGGGATGTCCAGGGTGACGCTGCCCTCGGGGACGCCGCCGAGGGCCATGGGGACGACCTCGTCCAGGTCGATCTCGCGGATGAGCGGGGTCACGGTGCCGGTCTGGAGGCGTGACATGTCCAGCAGGTTGCCGACGAGGTGGTCGAGCCGGTCGGCGCCGTCCTCGATGCCCGCGAGCAGCTCGGCCTCGTCCTCGTCCGACCAGGCGACGTCGTCGGAGCGCAGCGAGGTCACCGCCGCCTTGATCCCCGCCAGCGGGGTGCGCAGGTCGTGGCTGACGGCGGCGAGCAGCGCGGTGCGGATGCGGTTGCCCTCGGCGAGCTCGCGGGCCTTCTCGGCCTGTCCGACGAGCCGCTGGCGGTCGAGTACGACGGCGGCCTGGGCGGCGAAGGCGGCGAGCACCCTGCGGTCCTCCGCGGGCAGCACCCGGCCGTTGAGGGCGAGCGCCATGTGGTCGCCCACGGGCATGTCCACATCGGCGTCCTCGGGGCGTACGGGCACCCCGGCCCGCTCGGTGGCGGTGCGGCCCGGCCCGTGGGCCCGCCCCGTGTCCGCGGCCCGCTCGGCGCCGTCTGGGCCCTCGGTGGCGCCGACGCTGCCCGCGCACGTCCAGGGGGCGACATCGCTCTCCCGCTCCAGCAGGGCGACCGAATCCATCGCGAACGTCTCCCTGACCCGCTCCAGGAGGGCCTCCAGGCTGGTCTCCCCGCGCAGCACGCTGCCCGCGAGGAAGGAGAGGATCTCCGATTCGGCGCGCAGCCGGGCGGCCTGGTGGGTGCGGCGGGCGGCGAGGTCCACGACGGACGCCACGGCGACCGCCACCGCGAAGAAGACAGCGATGGCGACGATGTTCTTCGGGTTCTGGACGGTGAGGGTGTGGGTGGGCGGCGTGAAGTAATAGTTCAGCAGCAGGGAGCCCACGGCCGCCGAGGCGAGCGCGGGCAGCAGCCCGCCGAGGAGGGCGGCGACCACCGTCAGGAAGAGGAAGAGCAGCACGTCGTTGGCGAGCCCCGGGCCGTTCTCCAGGCTGGTCAGCAGCAGGCTGAGCAGCGCGGGCCCGGCCACGCCGGTCAGCCAGCCCGCCACGATGCGGGACCGGCCGAGCCGGGCGCCCCGGGCGACGGGCAGCCCGCGGCCCTTGGCCACCGCCTCGTGGGTGACGATGTGCACATCGAGGTCGGGGCCCGATTCCCGGGCCACGGTGGCGCCGACGCCGGGCCCGAAGACGTACTGCCACGCCTTGCGGCGACTGGAGCCGAGCACGATCTGCGTGGCGTTGACGCCGCGCGCGAACTCCAGCAGGGCGCCGGGGATGTCCTCGCCTATGACGTGGTGGAAGCTGCCGCCCAGGTCCTCGACCAGGGTCCGCTGGACGGCCAGCTCCTTGGGTGAGGCCGAGGTCAGCCCGTCGCTGCGGGAGATGTAGACGGCCAGCACCTCGCCGCCCGAGCCCTTGGCGGCCATCCGGGCGGCGCGGCGGATGAGCGTACGGCCCTCGGGCCCGCCGGTGAGGCCGACGACGATGCGCTCGCGGGCCTGCCAGGTCGAGCGGATGCTGTGCTCGGACCGGTACTGCTGGAGGTATTCGTCGACGCGGTCGGCGGTCCACAGCAGGGCCAGCTCGCGCAGCGCGGTGAGGTTGCCGGGGCGGAAGTAGTTGGACAGGGCAGCGTCGACCTTGTCGGAGGCGTAGATGTTGCCGTGCGCCATGCGGCGGCGCAGGGCCTGGGGCGACATGTCGACCAGCTCGATCTGGTCGGCGCGGCGGACCACCTCGTCGGGGACGGTCTCGCGCTGCCGTACGCCCGTTATCGACTCCACCACGTCGCCCAGCGATTCGAGGTGCTGGATGTTGACGGCGGAGACGACGTCTATCCCGGCCTGGAGCAGCTCCTCGACGTCCTGCCACCGCTTGGCGTTGCGGGAGCCGGGGACGTTGGTGTGGGCCAGTTCGTCGACGAGGGCGACCGCCGGGCGGCGGGCGAGGACCGCGTCCACGTCCATCTCGGTGAAGGTGGTGCCCCGGTGGACGAGTTCGCGGCGCGGTATCGCCTCCAGGCCGTGCAGCATCACCTCGGTGCGCTCCCGGCCGTGGTGCTCGACGAACCCGACGACGAGGTCGGTGCCGCGCTCGGCACGCCGGTGGCCCTCGGAGAGCATCGCGTACGTCTTGCCGACGCCGGGTGCCGCACCGAGGTAGATCCGAAGCTTGCCGCGTGCCATGTCCTCATTGTCTTCTGTGCTGTGTGTCCCCCGTGCCGTGCGCGGGGGTACGCTCCGCCGACTCTACGACCACGGAATCGGCCAAATCGGACGGGGCGCGGTGCTCGGAGCTGTCTTGACGCGGCTCTGACGCCCCTGGCCGCCGGTCCGGGGCCACCGGGCGGCGGGGGCCCGTAAATGTCGCGACCGAGGCGAACGCGGACTGCGAGCATGGCCCGTATGGCTGACGTACGGATCGCGCACACCTCCCAGCTCACCTCCGCGACGCTCACGGCGGTGCGGGCGCTGCTCGATGACGCCTTCGACTGGGACTTCGACGACACGGACTGGGACCACACCCTCGGCGGCATGCACGCTCTGGTGTGGGAGGGGGATGACCTGATCGGACACGGGGCCGTCGTGCAGCGGCGGCTGATACACGAGGGCCGGGCGCTGCGCACCGGCTATGTGGAGGGTGTCGCGGTGCGCGCCGACCGGCGTGGCCGGGGGCACGGGGCGGCGCTGATGGCCGCGCTGGAGCCGGTGCTGCGCGGCGCGTACGAGCTGGGCGCGCTCTCGGCCGCCGACGACGTGGCCGCGTTCTACCGGCGGCTCGGCTGGCGCCAGTGGGAGGGCGCGACGTCGGTGCTCACGCCGACGGGGATCGAGCGGACGGAGGACGACGACGACAGCACGTTCGTGCTCCCGCTCTCCACGGTCGGCGATCTGACCGGCGACCTCGTCTGCGACTGGCGGGAGGGCGACGTCTGGTAGCGGGTCGCTGCGGCGGTGCGGGGGGCGGGGCATGGGGCGGGGCGCGGACCGCGTCAGAACCTGTCCGGGAAGACGAGGGCGAGGATCAGGTAGCCCAGGAGGGCGGCGGCCACGATCAGGCCGGCGACGTTCTCGGCGGTCACAGCCTCGTCACCCCCTCGGCGACGAGGGCGGCCGGCGCGGAAGCCGCGGTCGTGGTGACGACGAGAGCCATGTCGGCCATCGTGTGCTCCTGGAGGTTCGGAACGAACGGACCTCCTGAGCGAACCTCCCGCCGAGCCGTCCGCGCCGCCCGTTGACGACTCCCATACGGCCGGCCGCGCCGCGTTGACGGATCTCATACGTCCCCGGCGGCCCCGTCGAAAGGCCGGTGGGCCGCACCCCGCTCAAGCCGAGTGCGGCCCACCCTTTCTGTCATCTTCCGGGCCGGACGGGACCGGGGCTCACGGGCGCCTGGCGGCGTCCGGCGGCGAAGGACGCCGCGGCGGCGAGCGCGCCGACCGGAGTCAGCGCACCTCTGTGATCTCCGGGCCGCGCTGCAGCCGGTCCACGCCGCCCGCGAACCGCGAAGCCTGCGCCTCGTCCTGCTGCACGGCGCCCTCGGCGAGCATCTGCGCGTCCTCGGGAAGCTTCAGGACGATCGGGTCACGCGGCGCCATCGGCGCGTCACCGCGGACGACGACGGTGTCCTGGAAGATCTGCTCAAGCAGCCCGGCGGCCTCGGGCTGCACCGCGCCCTGGCCGGAGATCACCCCGCGCAGGAACCAGCGCGGTCCGTCGACGCCGATGAAGCGGACCAGCTGCACACCGTTCGTGCCGTCAGGCAGCTGTACGGGCACCTGGGCACGCAGCTCCCAGCCGAGCGGACCCTCGACCTCGTCCACGACGCCACCCTGCTGGGTGATGCCGTTGGCGATCTCGTCCCGCACCTCGCGCCAGATGCCCTCGTTCTTCGGGGCGGCGAAGCCCTGCAGCTGTACGGCGCTGTCGCGCAGCACCACGGTCGCGGCGACGATCGCGTCTCCGGCGACCTCCACGCGCAGCTCCATGCCCTCGACACCGGGCACGAACAGACCACCGAGGTCCACCCGCCCCTCCCCGGGGCTGCCGACCTCGGAGATGTCCCACGGCCCGTCGGGGCGCGGCTCGGGCGGCAGGCTGACCTGGTCCGCGTCCGCCCCGGCCTCACCTGTGTCCTCGGCCAACTCCTCGGAGGTCACGCCGTTGTCGAGCTGGTCGACGGCGTCCTCACTGCGCTTGCGTCGACGTCCGAACACGTCACTGTCCTTCCCGGTCGGCACCGACCGAAGCGTATCCATTCCCACCCGTTTGACCGCTCACCGCGGCATGGCCCCCCGTGGACCCGAATCCCCCTTCGGCACGCGCCGAACCGGGAAGCTCCGCCACCTCGTGGAAGCGCACCCTCTCGACCTGCTGGACGATGAGCTGGGCGACCCGGTCGAAGCGCTCGAACCGCACGCTCTCGCGTGGGTCGAGATTGACCACGATCACCTTGATCTCCCCACGGTACCCGGCATCCACCGTCCCTGGAGCATTCACCAGGGCGACACCGCAGCGGGCTGCGAGGCCGGACCGGGGGTGCACGAAGGCCGCGTACCCGTCCGGCAGGGCGATGGACACCCCGGTCGGGAGCACCGCCCGCTCGCCGGGGGCGAGTTCGGCCGCCTCGGTGGTCACCAGGTCGGCTCCGGCGTCCCCGGGGTGGCCGTAGGCGGGGAGCGGAACTGCCGGGTCCACACGGCGGATAAGCACGTCGACGGGCTCACGGGTCACGGGTTCACCTCAAAGGCACGCGCGACCTTGAGCTGATCCGGGTCGGAGAGCGCCGCGTTGATCTCTTCCGGCCGGCCGTTCTCGATGAAGTGGTCCACTTTGACCTCGATGAAGAGGGCGTCGGCGCGGACCGCGACCGGCCCGTCGGGGCCGCCGATCCGCCCGGTCCCCGTGGAGTAGACCTTGCGACCGTGCACCGCGGTCACCCGGGCGTCCAGGTACAGGGCCGTGCCCACCGGCACCGGCCGCACGAAGTCCGTCTCCAGCCGCCCGGTCACCACGATCGCGCGCAGCATCCAGCCGAGCGCGCCCAGCGTCTCGTCCAGCGCCGTGGCGAGCACACCGCCGTGCGCGAGGCCGGGGGCGCCCTGGTGGGCCGCCTTGACGGTGAACTGGGCGGTGACGCTCACGCCCTCGCCCGCGCGCGTGGCGAGGTGCAGCCCGTGCGGCTGGGCTCCGCCGCAGCCGAAACACTGGTCGTAGTGCGTGCCCAGGAGCTCCCCCGGGGCAGGCGCGTCAGGGTGCCGTACGGGCAGTTTGGCGTCGGCCGGAGGCGTCAGCGATGTCGTTCGTCCACTCACGGGTGCAGACCTTACCCGCGCTGGTGGGCGGCGGGCTCCGCCGTGCCAAGCTTGACAGCATGCAGCCTTACGAAGAACGCCTCACCGCGCCCCGTTTCTGGTGGTTCATCGCCGCATTGACCGGTGTCGCCGGTGCGCTGATCCTGCTGCCGTTCGGAACGCTTCCCCTGCTCGGCGGGTTCGCCGGGGCCACCGCGCTCGCCTCGGTCGCCGTGAGCTCGTACGGCTCGGCGCGGATCAGGGTGGTGGCGGGCTCGCTGGTCGCCGGTGACGCGAAGATCCCGCTGGAGGCGCTGGGGACGGCCGAGGTGCTGGACGCCGAGCAGGCGGCCGCCTGGCGGGGGCCCAAGGCGGACCCGCGGGCGTTCATGCTGCTGCGCAGCTACATCCCGACGGCGCTGCGGGTGGAGGTCGTGGACCCGGCCGATCCGACCCCGTACGTGTATCTGTCGACCCGGCACCCGCAGAAGCTGGCGGCCGCCATAGCCGCCGTACGGGCCGAATAGGCGGCACTCATGCGGGCGGGCGGGCGAGGGCCCCGCCCGGACGGCGCGCTGGAGGCCGGAATGCCCAGGCCGGGGCCCGGTCAGTGCGCGGGGCTCTCAGCGCTCGGGGCGTCAGTGCCCGCTCGTCAGTGCCCGGAGCGCCGGAAACGCCGGGGGCGGCGCCCGGTGGACGGCTCCTCAGCCGGTGGCAGCTCGCCCGGGGCGGGCCTGGCGCCGGCCGCTGGCGGCAGCTCACCGGCGGCCGTTTCCGGCTGCGGAAGCTTGTCCCACGGGACCTGGCGCGCCCGCAGGTCCTTGCGGATCTTCTCGGCGAGCTTCTTCGTGTCCCGCCGGTTCATCATGGCGCCGATGGCGGCGCCCACCATGAACGGCGCGAGGTTGGGAATGTTGCGGAAGGTGCGCTTGAGGACGCGCTGGCGCAGCTCGCGCTTGAGCGGTCCGCTGAGCGCGGCGTTCAGGCTCGCGGGCTTGACGACGTCAATCCCGCGCTCCTGGGTCCACGCCATGAGGTAGGCAGCGGCGCGCTGCCGCACCGTGCCGGGCGCACGCACGCCATAGACCTCGTGCAACTCGGCGATGAGCTTGAACTCGATCGAGGCGACGCCGACGATCTCGGCGGCGAGCTCGGCGGGCATCGCGGGCGGGACCGGCAGCATCGCGGCGGCGCCCACCCCCGCTCCCACGGTTGAGGTGCCGCCGACGGCCCCGGCGACCAGCTTGTCCGCGATGTCCTCGGGACCAAGCCCAGGGAACTGGGCCCGGAGAGTCGCGAGGTCTCTGACCGGGATGCGTGGTGCGTTGACGACGATCCGGTCGGCCACAGAGCTCAGACCCGCCCGGGCGCCCTTCCCCGTCCGCCGCGCCCCGTTTCTGGCGCCGCGGCCGACGGCGGCCGCGAGCGAGGCCGCCCGGCCCCGCTCGACGTTCGCTTCGTCCCGCTGGGAAACGTCCCGCACCGTGAGGGAACCGTTCTCAGGCCGCGCAGTCGCGGCAAATCGGCTGACCGTTCTTCTCGGCGGCCAGCTGGCTCCGGTGATGCACGAGGAAGCAGCTCATGCAGGTGAACTCGTCCGCCTGGCGGGGCAGAACCCGCACGGACAGCTCCTCGTTCGACAGGTCGGCGCCGGGCAGCTCAAGGCCCTCCGCCTGTTCGAACTCGTCCACGTCGACCGTGGACGCCGACTTGTCGTTCCGACGCGCCTTCAGCTCCTCAATGCTGTCCTCGTTGACGTCATCGTCGGTCTTGCGTGGGGTGTCGTAATCCGTTGCCATGTCGCTCTCCCCCTCTGGGTATCTGCGGTGTCTCCAGCGCACGTAACGCGTGAGAGGCCGGACTTGTGCCCGACCCGAGGCGGAGATTTTGCCTCACATCAAGGTCTGTTACTCAATCGACACCCAACCGGCCCCCTGAAGAGGTGATCAGGTTGGATAGCGGTCGGACGGTACACGATCCGAAAGGGGCACTTCACACGCGCCCTCCCCGGTACTTCCCGTGATCGTGACCCCCGGAAACCCGGATTTTCCCGGCTTTCCACCGGTCTCGGCGACCACGGAGAGTAGATGGCTAAAAATTCGCCTATGTGATCGATAACACACCATCCCCGTCCGGAACGGGACAGGAAAATTCCCCCTAAAGCGAACAACCGGTCAGGCGTCCGAGCGCGCTCGGGAGCCCGGGCCAGGCGCGTGGTGTTCGCAAGATCACGCGGGGAACGCGACCCGCATCACCAGACCGCCTCCCTCCCGGGGCCTCGCGACGATGTGCCCGCCGTGCGCGCGCACCACGGAGCGCACGATCGACAGCCCGAGTCCCACGCCCTTGTCGCTTCCCGTGCGCTCCGTACGGAGCCTGCGGAACGGCTCAAAAATGTTGTCCACCTCGTACGCGGGAACCACAGGACCGGTGTTCTCCACCACCAGCACCGCCTCCCCGCGCAGCAACTCCGTGGTGATCTCGACCCAGCCGTCGGGGACGTTGTAGCGCACCGCGTTCTGCACCAGGTTCAGCGCGACCCGCTCCAGCAGCACGCCGTTGCCCTGGACCACCGCGGGCCGCTGGTCGCCCCGCAGCCGCACACCCCGCGTCTGCGCCTCCGAGCGCGCCTGGTCGACCGCCTGCGAGGCCACCTCGGCCAGGTCCACCGGCTTGCGGTCCACGATCTCGTTGTCGCTGCGGGCCAGCAGCAGCAGGCCCTCCACCAGCTGCTCGCTGCGCTCGTTGGTCGCCAGCAGCGTCTTGCCGAGCTGCGTCAGCTCCGGCGAGGCGTCGGGGTCGGACAGGTGCACCTCAAGCAGCGTGCGGTTGATCGCCAGCGGCGTCCGCAGCTCGTGAGAGGCGTTGGCGACGAACCGCTGCTGCGCGGTGAACGCCCGGTCGAGCCGCTCCAGCATCTCGTCGAAGGTGTCGGACAGCTCCTTCAGCTCGTCGTCGGGGCCGCCCAGCTCGATCCGCCGGGACAGATCAGAACCGGCCACCTGGCGGGCGGTACGGGTGATGCGCCCCAGCGGTGAGAGCACCCGGCCCGCCATGGCGTACCCGAAGGCGAAAGCGACGACGGTCAGACCGAGCAGGGTCAGCAGCGAGCGGCGCAGCAGGCCGTCCAGGGCCATCTCCCGCTGCCGCTGCATGCACTGGGCCACGGCCTGGTTGAACTCGCTGCTGTCGCCGCGGCCGGGCAGGTTGCAGACGTCACTGGTGGCGCGGTAGTCGGCGTTGATGATCTGGAAGGGCAGCTCGTTGCCCTTGTGCAGGGCGTCCGCGGCGAGCAGATAGATGATCGAGAGCAGCAGGATTCCGGCCATCAGGAACATCCCGCCGTACAGCAGGGTGAGCCGTATCCGGATGGTCGGCCGCAGCCACGGCAGCGGGCGGCCGAATTCCGGCGGCTGCCAGCCGGGTTTGGGCGGTGCGGCCGGGAGCGGCGGCGTGGGGGGCTGGGTCGACGCCATGTGTGCTCAGATCCGGTATCCGGAGCCGGGCACGGTCACGATGACGGCGGGCTCACCGAGTTTGCGGCGCAGCGTCATGACGGTGACCCGGACGACATTGGTGAAGGGGTCGGTGTTCTCGTCCCACGCCTTCTCCAGCAGCTGTTCGGCGGAGACTACGGCGCCCTCGCTGCGCAGCAGCACCTCAAGCACCGCGAACTCCTTCGGGGCGAGCTGGATCTCCTGGCCCTCGCGGAAGACCTCGCGGCGGTTGGGGTCGAGCTTGATCCCGGCCCGCTCCAGGACGGGCGGCAGGGCGACGGTCGTACGACGGCCAAGCGCCCGCACCCGGGCGATCAATTCGCTGAAGGCGAACGGCTTGGGCAGATAGTCGTCGGCGCCGATCTCCAGGCCCGCCACCCGGTCGCTGACGTCGCCGGAAGCGGTGAGCATCAGGACGCGGGTGGGCAGGCCGAGATCGACAAGCTTGCGGCACACCTCATCGCCGTGCACGAGTGGCAGGTCCCGGTCGAGGACCACCACGTCGTAGTCGTTGACGGCGATCCGCTCCAGAGCGGCCGCACCGTCGTAGACGACGTCGACGGCCATGGCCTCTCGTCGCAGTCCGGTGGCCACCGCGTCCGCGAGCAGCTGCTCGTCCTCGACGACGAGTACACGCACGGTGCTGTCCTTCCCTTCGGCCCCTACGGGCGACGCCCTCGCGGGCAGGCTGTTGCTGGTGAGCGTCTCCATCCTGCCCCGAAGGCCGATAAACCGGCGGTAAGGGGACCGCGGCAGGGGCGGACCAGGGCTCTGCCAGGGGGTTCGGGATTCCTCAGGATGGGGAGGTTTCTGCGCGCGAAGGGGTGGGGAAGACGACTGCACACCCGCGATCACGCCTTGCATGGGGCACCCGATTCCCCTTTTGCCGCACGCAGGGGCCACGCACGTGATCGTTTTCCTCGTCTCCCAGGCGAGGGACCCTCCCGGGCACACCCCCGTGCCACCGAGCCGACCCACGACGAGGGGGCGCACCATGGACGCGTTCACCGCTGGCATTCTGCAGCGCATAGAGAGCACCCAGACCGACCTGAGCCGCGCCCTGGAGACGGGCGACGACTTCCTGGTCGAGGTCGAACAGGGAGAGCTGGACGACCTCCGCCGCCTGGCCGCCGAGCACGGTGTCGAGGTCGGTGTTCCGACCGCCTGACCCGGCTTCCCAAGTCGCGTCACCCACGCCGGCGCCCCGGTACCCGCCCGGTACCGGGGCGCCGTGGTGTGCGGGGCCCGCTGCCGCGCCGGGGCGGCGCTGCGGCGGGCCGCGTCAGTCGTGCCAGGCGCCCAGGTCCTCCAGGCGCCGCTGAAGGTGCTCGAAGACGCCCGGTACGGCGGCGACGGCCAGCTCGCCCGAGAGCGCGGTGCCTGGCCGCCCGCCGGTCAGGGCGCCCGCCTCGCGGGCGATGAGGGCGCCCGCCGCGTAGTCCCAGGGGTTCAGGCCCCGCTCGTAGTAGCCGTCAAGGCGCCCGCAGGCCACATCGCACAGGTCGATGGCGGCGGACCCGCCGCGCCGGATGTCCCGCACCTGCGGCAGCAGGGTCCGGATGACCGCGGCCTGGGCCACCTTGCGCTCGGTGAGGTAGCTGAAGCCGGTGCCGATCAGGGACTGCTCGAACGGAGGCGTCGCACGGGCGCTGACGGGCACGTCGCCCACATAGGCGCCCTGGCCGAGCACGGCCCGGTAGGTCTCGCCCCGCATCGGGGCGGCGACGACGCCGACAACGGTCTCCCCGTCCAGTTCGGCGGCGATGCTGACCGACCAGGAGGGCAGCCCGTAGAGATAGTTGACGGTGCCGTCGATCGGGTCGATCACCCAGCGCACCCCGCTGGTGCCCGGCGTGCTGGCGCCCTCCTCCCCCAGCAGGCCGTCGTCGGGCCGCCGCTCACCGAGGAAGCCGGTGATCAGCTGCTCGGCGGCGATGTCCATCTCGGTGACGACGTCGATGGGGCTGGTCTTCGTGGCGGCCACGCCGAGATCGGCGGGGCGGCCGTCGCGGAGCAGCGCGCCCGCCCTGCGGGCCGCCTCCAGGGCCGTGGTCAGGAGTTCGGCCTTGAGCCGGCCGGTCAGCTGGTCGTTCACAGTGCTCCTCGCTCGTACGCGGGTGGCGTCGCTGGGTGGGGCTGGCGAGCGGTGACGCGCTCTCGTGCGGGGGCGCCCGCCGCTGCCTGCGGATGAGGGGTGAGGGTGCGGGGTGGCTGGGGGTCCGTACCCGGCGCCGTTCGGCTTGGCGTGGGTGGTGGGAGCTGTGTGGTGCTTGGCGCCGCTGGGCCTCATGAGGCGGCTGTGCGCCGTCGCGGGGCGGTGGCACCCCCAGCGGGAGCGGGGGCGCCGGACAGCCCGGCAGGAGGGCGCTCAGCGGCGCCGCTCCGGGCCGGGCTCACGGCCAGGGGTCACTCGGCGCCCGCGGCGGCGGGCCGGGGCGAGCGTGCGGGGCAGCAGCCCACCGGGCACACGTCGTGGCTCGGGCCGAGCGCGCCCAGCGCGCACCGCTCGGGCGGGGCGGCGGCGGGGCCGGGCGCGGCGGCGAACCGCTCGGTCGCCGCCCGTTCGAGCACCAGGTCGCGCACGGCGGCGGCGAAGCGCGGGTCGGCGCCGACGGTGGCCGCCCTCGCGACCGGCAGGCCCAGCTCGGCCGCCTTCGCCACCGCCTCCGTGTCGAGGTCGTACTTGACCTCCATGTGGTCCGAGACGAACCCGATCGGCACCATGACGGCCGCCCGCGCGCCCGCGTCGTGCAGCGCCTCCAGGTGGTCGCAGATGTCGGGCTCCAGCCAGGGGATGTGCGGGGCGCCGCTGCGCGACTGGTAGACGAGCCGCCACGGGTGCTCGGAGCCCGTCCGCTCGCGCACCGCGTCGACGATGACCCGGGCGGCGTCCAGGTGCTGGGCGACATACGCCCCGCCCGCGCCGTCCCGCGTGTGCACGGCCACCGGCCCCGAGGTGTCGGCGGCCGCGGTGGGGATGGAGTGAGTGGTGAACGCCAGGTGCGCCCCGGCCCTGGTCTCCCCCGGCAGCCGGTCGAGCGCGGCCAGCGTCGCGTCCACCATGGGCTCGATGAACCCGGGGTGGTTGAAGTAGTGCCTGAGCTTGTCGACGCGCGGCGGGGCGGTCCCCTCGGCCTCCAGGGCGGCGAGGGCGTCGGCCAGGTTCTCCCGGTACTGGCGGCAGCCCGAGTACGAGGCGTACGCGCTGGTCGTCAGCACCAGGACCCGGCGGTGCCCGTCGCGCACCAGCTCGCGCAGGGTGTCGGTCAGATACGGGGCCCAGTTCCGGTTGCCCCAGTAGACGGGGAGCTCAAGCCCGTGCTCGGCGAAGTCCTCGCGCAGCGCCCGCAGCAGCTCGCGGTTCTGCGCGTTGATCGGGCTGACCCCGCCGAACAGGAAGTAGTGCCGGCCGACCTCTTTGAGCCGTTCCTTGGGGATGCCGCGCCCGCGCGTCACGTTCTCCAGGAAGGGCACCACGTCGTCCGGCCCCTCGGGCCCGCCGAAGGACAGCAGCAGCAGGGCGTCGTACGGCGAGGCGGTGGCATGGGCTGGCGGTGGCTGGGCTGACATGGCCCCGATCCTGCCACCCGGCTGTGACAGCCGGGAAATACCCCTGCGTGCCGCGAGCGCGAGCCGTAAGCTGTATCGGCCACACACGTTCCTTACCGGCGGAGCCCGTCCATGCCCAGCCCATACCGCGCGATCTTCGCCAATCCCGGCACCGTGGCCTTCACCACGGCCGGGTTTCTCGGCCGGATGCCGCTGGCGATGATGAGCATCGGCGTCGTCACGATGGTCTCCGAGATCACCGGCCGGTACGGGCTCGCCGGCGCCCTCGCCGCCACCCTGGCGTGCTCGGGCGCGCTCTTCGGGCCGCAGATATCCCGTCTGGTGGACCGGCACGGCCAGGCGCGCGTGCTGCGCCCGGCCGTCATGGTCGCGCTGACCGCCATCGCCGGGCTGCTGCTGAGCGCACAGCGCGGGTGGCCCGACTGGACGTTGTTCGCCTTCGCCGCGTTCGGCGGCTGTGTGCCCAGCGTCGGTTCGATGGTCAGGGCCCGGTGGGCGGCGATCTACCGCGGCTCGCCCCAGCAGCTGCACACCGCCTACTCCTTCGAGTCCGTCGTCGACGAGACGTGCTTCATCTTCGGCCCGATCATCTCCATCGGCCTGTCCACCACCTGGTTCCCCGAGGCGGGCCCGCTGGCGGCGGCCTGCTTCCTCGCCGTCGGCGTCTTCTGGCTCACCTCGCAGCGGGCCACCGAACCGGTGCCCCAGCCGCGCGACCAGCACACCAAGGGTTCGGCGCTGCGCTCCCCCGGTCTGCGCATCCTGGTGGTCACGTTCGTCGCGACCGGCGCGATCTTCAGCTCGATCGACGTGGTCACCGTGGCCTTCGCCGAGGAGCACGGCCACAAGTCGGCGGCGAGCCTGATCCTGGCGACGTACGCGCTCGGCTCCTGCCTGGCCGGTGCCGTCTTCGGACTGCTGCACCTCAAGGGTGCCGCCCACCGCAGGTGGCTGCTGGGGATCTGCGCGATGGCCGTGGGTATGATCCCCCTCCAACTGGCCGGGAACCTGGTGTTCCTGACCATCGCGCTCTTCGTCGCGGGCCTTGCCATCGCGCCCACCGCCGTGACCACCATGGCCCTCGTTGAGCAGCACGTACCGAGGGCGAAGCTGACCGAGGGCATCACGTGGACGAGCACCGGGATCGCGATCGGCATCGGGCTCGGCGCGGCCGTCGCCGGGCGGGTGGTGGACGCCTGGGGTGCCCAGGCGGGGTACGCGGTGCCCGGCGTCGCCGGAGCGTTCGCGGCCGTCATCGCGTTCATCGGCTACCGCAGGCTCGCGGTGATACCGGAGCAGGCTGCGGCTTCCGTGCCGCAGGCAAGGGGAGGGGCTGACGCGCATGGCCAGAGCGGCAACCAGCAAGGCGGCCGGGACATGGGCCGGGAGGACGGGCGGGAAGAAGAGCCCGTGGCGTAACTGGGCGGGCAATGTGACCGCCCAGCCGGTCAGGTCGGTGTCCCCGGCCTCGACGGCCGAGGTCGCCGACGCGGTGCGCGCGGCGGCCCGCGACGGGTTGCCGGTGAAGGCGGTCGGCACCGGTCACTCGTTCACGACCACCGCCGCCACCGACGGGCTGCTGATCCGGCCCGAGCGCCTCACCGGCGTCCACGCGCTGGACCCGGTGGCCGGGACGGTGACCGTCGCGGCCGGGACCTCGCTCAAGCGCCTGAACGCGACCCTGGCGGCGCACGGCCTGTCGCTCACCAATATGGGCGACATCATGGAGCAGACGGTGGCCGGGGCGACGAGCACCGGCACCCACGGCACCGGCCGCGACTCGGGCAGCCTCGCCACCCAGATCACCGCGCTCGAACTGGTCACCGCCGACGGCTCGGTGCTGCGCTGCTCCGCGACGGAGCATCCGGACGTCTTCTCCGCCGCCCGCCTCGGGCTGGGCGCGCTCGGCGTGATCACGGCGGTCACCTTCGCCGTGGAGCCGGAGTTCCTGCTCACCGCGCGCGAGGAGCCGATGTCCTTCGACCAGGTGACCGGCGAGTTCGACCAGCTCGTGGCCGACAACGAGCACTTCGAGTTCTACTGGTTCCCGCACACCGGAAGCTGCAACACCAAGCGGAACAACCGGGCCGCCGGTCCCGCGGCCCCGCCCGGCCGGGTCAGTGGCTGGGTGGACGACGAACTGGTCTCCAACGGCCTGTTCCAGGTCGTCTGCTCGCTCGGCAAGACCCTGCCGGGGACGATCCCCGGCATAGCCAAGGTCTCCAGCCGCGCCCTGTCCTCCCGTACGTACACCGACATCCCGTACAAGGTCTTCACCAGCCCGCGCCGGGTGCGCTTCGTCGAGTCGGAGTACGCCGTGCCGCGGGAGGCCGCCGTCGGGGCGCTGCGCGCGCTGAAGCGGATGATCGAGCGGTCGGGGCTGCGCGTCAGCTTCCCGGTGGAGGTGCGTACGGCGCCCGCCGACGACATCCCCCTGTCCACCGCCTCCGGCCGCGACACGGCGTACATCGCGGTGCACATGTACCGGGGCACGCCGCACGAGGAGTACTTCACGGCGGCCGAGCGGATCATGACGGCGCACGGCGGGCGGCCGCACTGGGGCAAGCTGCACAGCCGGGACGCGGAGTACCTGTCGGGGGTCTATCCGCGCTTCGGGGAGTTCACCGCGGTCCGCGACCGGCTCGACCCGGGGCGGGTCTTCGCCAACGGCTATCTGCGCCGGGTGCTCGGCGACTGATGACCTGAGTCCGTACGCGCGCGGGCTCGCGTGTAGCGACGGAAAGGGAATGCCGGCGGCCGGGCCTGGAACGCCGGCGCCGGAGCGCGGTCGGCGCCGATGTCCTGGCGCCGACCGCGTGACCGCGTCGGGGGCCGTCCGCTCACCCCTGGCGGCGGGCGGCTCCGGGGTGCCTCACTGCCCGCTCTCGGTGTCCCGCGACCCGCCGTCGGCGTTCTGCCCGCCGTCGTCCGTGCCGCCGGCACCGCTGTCGTCCATACCGCCGGTCGCGCCGTCGCCGGTCCCGCCCGTGCCGGGGGTGCCTTGCGGAGAGCTCGGCTTCGACGGCTTGGACGGGGTCGGGTCCGGCTGCCGCGAGGTCGCCCCGCCGTCCGCCGGGGACGAACCGGAGGGGGTGGGCGAGGGGCTCGCCGCCCCGCCGCCCGGGCCGGTCCGGCCAGGTGACGGGGAGGTGCCATCGGCACCCTCGTCGTCCTGGCCGCCGCCGGTGGACGGCTGTCCGCCCGACGGCGTGTCGCCGGGTCCCGAGTGCGAGCGCGGCGCGTGCGACACGCTGTTACTGAACGTGGTGCCGCTCTTGTCGTCACCCCATACGTTCGAGACGGGGCCGCCGGAGAACCACTCGATGCCCGTGATGGTCCCCATCGCGACCATGAACACGGCGAGCGCGCCGAGCAGCGGGCGCTTCCAGCCACGCAGCCGGGTGCCGTGCGTCGTGGCGTCGGTGAACACCTCACCGTCGGCGCCCCGCTCCGGCTGACGCGGCGGCGCCGCGTCCTCGGAGGTGCCCGGCTGCCGGGGCGCGCGCGGCACCCGCGTCCTGTCCCCGGCTTCCGGGCCCTCCGCGAGCGGCCACGTCACCCGCGCGGGGCGCAGCACGCGCGTCTCGTCCACCTGGTGCGACCAGCCTGCCTGACCCAGCAGCCGGGTGCGGTCGGAGTCCGGCGGCGAGGTGGGGCCGCCGTCCGCGTCGGTGTCCGCGTCGGCTTGCGGCAGCAGCCGGGTGGCGTCGGCGCCGGTCCCGGCCGCCTCGTACGGAGCGGGACGTACGTCGCCGTCCCGTGGTGGCACCTGCCGTGCGCGCGGTCTGGTCTGGACCGTCACCTCACGTATCTGCTCGCCCGTACGCCGGAACACGTGCTGGAAGACGGAGCCGCCCGCGGTCGCCACCACGCTGACCACACCGGCGCCGATGATGGTGCCGTAGACGCCGAGTCTGGAGGCGAGTACGGCGGCGGCCACGGCCGCCAAGGCACTTCCCGCCACCTGAGCGACGCTCAGTTCCAGCCGCTTGTTTCGCTCTTTTGCCTCACTTTCGGCTTTCTCGTCCATCTCCCGCCTCTGGTCAGCTTTCGATCCACCTTGCACAGAGAAGGGACATTTGGGCGAAGCCGAGGGTTCCAGTTCCGTCGATTCTGTGAACATCGACACCCGAAGCCCCGTCAGGGCCGACTTCGCAGCCCGCCAACCCCCCTGGCCTACGACAACTTCGGTGGCGCGCCGGTCCACCCGCATGGCCCAAATGGAGTACTGTTGCGAGCCCTGGCCTCGCCACTCCCGTCCGGCCGCCCGGACCAGGCGGGAGAGGTCAATCGGCGCCAACTCGACCGGCGGCGCCGCGATATGGCACCGCGCTTACTGCGAGGAGTGACGAATCGTCACTTTGAGTCGTAAACTCGTCACCGTGCCATACGGCGGATCGGTGCCTAGGCCCGACACGCCAGGCAACTCGGCAATGGTGTGGCAGGCTGCACCCGGGCAGGTCACACTCGTCTAGCGGGAGAACGGCAGCGACGCACGTGACGTCGGCAGGCACCACCCGGGAGGTTCCCATGCCCGAACTGCGTGTCGTGGCCGTCAGCAACGACGGCACACGGCTGGTGCTCAAGGCTGCGGACAGCACGGAGTACACGCTTCCGATCGACGAGCGCCTGCGCGCCGCTGTGCGCAACGACCGCGCCCGGCTCGGCCAGATCGAGATCGAAGTCGAGAGCCATCTGCGGCCGCGCGACATCCAGGCCCGGATACGGTCTGGTGCCTCCGCCGAGGAGGTCGCGCAGCTCGCCGGCATCCCTGTCGAGCGCGTACGCCGCTTCGAGGGGCCCGTGCTCGCCGAGCGCGCGTTCATGGCCGAGCGCGCCCGTAAGACTCCCGTGCGCCGCCCCGGTGAGAACACCGGCCCGCAGCTCGGAGAGTCGGTCAACGAGCGGTTGCTGCTGCGCGGTGCCGAGAAGGACACCACGCAGTGGGACTCCTGGCGGCGGGACGACGGCACCTGGGAGGTGCTGCTCGTCTACCGCGTCGCGGGCGAGACCCACACGGCCAGCTGGACCTACGACCCGCCCCGGCGGCTCGTCCAGGCCGTCGACGACGAAGCCCGGATGCTGATCGGCGAGACCGACGACACACCGGAGCCGAGCTTCCCGTTCGTGCCGCGCATCGCCAGGCTGCCGCGCGACCGGCCGCTGGACCGTGCCATGGACCGCGCGCTCGACCGGCAGACGCCCGTCGACCGCGTCGGCCACAGTGCGCCGCCGCAGCCACCGGACGAGCAGGCGCCGTCGGCTCCGGCAGCGGCGAACACCGCCGCGTCCGCGTCCCTCGACGACGGGCCCACGGAGCGTGACTCGCTGACCAGCCTGCTGGAAGCCGTCCCCAGCTTCCGGGGCGACATGATCGTGCCCGAGCCGCCGCAGGCGCCCCGCCCGCCGGAGGAGCCCGAGGAGGAGGCTGACGCCGTCGAGCCGCCAGCGCCTGCCGCGAGCGCCGGTTCCGCGTACGCGGACGTGCTCATGCCGCGCTCGGTCGCCGGGCACCGCGACCGGCTCACCGGGACCACGGACCGGCAGGCCGAGGCGGACGGGGTCCGCCCCGGCCGCCGGGCGGCCGTCCCCAGCTGGGATGAGATCGTCTTCGGCACCCGCCGTAAGAAGCAGGAGTAACGGCGGCGGGCGGGCGGATGTGCGGGAGACGAGTGTGTGCCGACTTCCGCCGCCCTGCCCGACGCCCGGCCCGAAGCAGGAGCCGTACGGGTGAGCGGGGCAGACCCCGCCCCCGTACGGACCGGTTAACGGGTGTCCGGCGGACCATGCGTGCCCGGCACCGGACCGCGCAGGGGACCTCCCCAGGCCGCCGGACCCAGGGGAAGCGCCCTGGCGCAGCCAAGGGGAGCGCCCCGTCAGGGGCGCGGCGAACCGCGCGACCAGCCACGGCGCATCCGCACCCCGCGACGCGCGGACAGCGGCTCCCCTCCCCAGCACGATCCGCCGGACACGGCCTGGTCCCGCCGCGCTCTCATCCGGGCCCGTCGGCCCCGCCCCTCCCCGGTCCGGGCGACGCGGCGACTTCGGCGCACACGCCGTTCCCCACGGCAGGCAGCCTCATCGGCCGCCCCTTCGCCCGGGCGCGGGCCGTGGCGGGCCGACCCGCACCCAGCCACCGCCCGCAGGCGCGCATTCTGGCGAGTGCGCCGGCCGGGGAGACGCTAGCCGGGCTGCGGGCCCGTGGCGACCGGGCGGGACGGGTCGCCGGACCACTCGCTCCAGGACCCGACGTACAGCGCCGCCGGAACGCCCGCCACCGCCAGGGCCAGCACTTCGTGGGCGGCGGAGACACCCGAGCCGCAATAGACACCGACCTCGGCACCGTCCGTGGCGCCGAGCTTCCCGAAACGTGCCGCCAACTCCCCCGCGGGCAGGAAACGGCCGTCCGTGCCGACGTTCTCGCTGGTGGGAGCGGAGACCGCGCCGGGGATATGGCCGCCGACCCGGTCGATGGGCTCCACCTCACCCCGGTACCGCTGGCCCGCCCGCGCGTCCAGCAGCACACCGCGCCGCGCCAGTTGAGCGGCGCCGTCGGCGTCCAGCAGGGGAAGCGCCCCCGGGCGCGGGGTGAAGTCGCCCGCCGCCTGCTCGGGGATCTCGGTGGTGACCGGCCCGTCGGCGGCGATCCACTCGGTCAGCCCGCCGTCGAGGACCCGCACCGAGGGATGCCCGGCCCAGCGCAGCAGCCACCAGGCGCGCGCCGACGCCCAGCCGCCGGTCTGCGTCGGCAGACTGCCCGCCCCACCGTCGTACACGACGACCGGGCGGTCCTCGCTCACGCCGGCCCGCCGCATCGCCGCACCGAACGTGTCGGGAGCAGGAAGCGGATGGCGGCCTCCCGCTCCGGGCGGGCCCGCGAGTTCGGTGTCGAGGTCGACGAAGACGGCGCCCGGCAGATGGCCCGCCTCGTAGGCGGCGCGGCCCGGAGGCTCATCGCCGGTCTTCACCGCCCCTGGCTGCGTCAACTGCCAGCGGATGTCCAGGAGGAGCGGCGGCCGCGCACCGGCCAGCTCGGTCGCGAGTTCGGATGCGGTAATCGTGGCATGCATGCCGTCCATCCTTCCGTACGCGCGACTGCGCCGTCCGCACGGCGCGGAACCCGGCACCGGACTGATCAGCTCCGGAAGGCCCGGGCGCTGAGCGGGGTGGGGGATGTCAAACCGGGCATTCTCGAAGAGGAACCCCGTGAATTGCGGCGCGGCCGGGGAGCGCGCCGCGACAGGTGGTGCGAGCATCTGTGCGGACCCGCCCCGTTACACCCCCGCGTGCCGCCCGGCGGCCCGGGAAGTCAGGCCACACGACGACGCTCCGAGGAGACAGTGACGATGACCGAGGCACGGCGGTCGGCCCAGGGACACCTCCCTGGGAGCACCACCCGGGGGACGCTGCCCAGCCACGGGTTGGGGGAGGCGCCCGGAGGCGGCGGCCCCACCCGGCGCACCCCTGGCACGCCCTGCTGGACGAGCCTGATGGTGCGCGACCTCGCGGCGACACAGAAGTTCTACCAGGGCTTGTTCGGCTGGGAGTTCCGGCCTGGGCCGAGCCAGTTCGGCCCGTATGTGCGGGCGTTGCTCGGTGGGCGGCGGATCGCCGGGCTCGGCGAGCTGGCCCCCGGCGTTCATCTGCCGGTGGCCTGGACGACGTTCCTCGCCACGGATGACGCCGACGCCACGGCGGAGCAGATCCGCTGCTGCGGCGGGACGGTGGCGGTGGGTCCGCTGGACGCCGAGGACGAGGGCCGGATGGCCATCGCCTCCGATCCGCTGGGCGCGGTGTTCGGCGTGTGGCAGGCGCGCGGCCACTTCGGCGGCGAGGGGACCGGGGAGCCGGGCACACCGGTGTGGACGGAGCTGCTGACCCCGGACACCGGATACGTCGGCAAGTTCTACCAGACGGTCTTCCACTGCGAGATCGACCCGGTCGTGTCGGCCGACTCCGACTACATCACGCTGACGGTGCGCGACCAGCCGGTCGCCGCGATCCGCGGCGTGGGCAACACGCTCCCCCGCGACCTGGGCCCGCACTGGGTGACGTACTTCGCGACCGCGGACCCGGACGTGGCGGCGCGCCGGGTCACGGAGCTGGGCGGGCGGGTCGTGCACGGCCCCGAGGACACCCCGGCCGGACGCCGGGTGACGGTCGCCGACCCGGAGGGCGCCGTCTTCATGCTCGTACGGTCGCGGCCCGACGACGGCACCTGACTTGGCGTCACGGGTGCGGTCGGGCAGCGCGAAGGCGGCCTGGACTCACCGTTCCCCTCCTACCGGACTCGCGGACCGGCCCGCCGGGTGGTGCGGGCCGGGCCCGGCGTCCGCGCCAACCGGGGCCGTCCACCGCGGTCCCGCGTCCGCCGAGCGGCCCGCGAGGGTGTGGTCGACGGGCAGGACGTCGGGGGACAGCGCACTGGCGCGGGCGGTCGCGGCCGTCATCCGCCGCCGGTGATGGCGGCGGCACAGCACCTCGTAGCCGACCTCGGCGGTGCCGTCGTCCGCGGCGCCCCGCGAATCCGCCTTGCGCACGTCGCCGACGACGACCTGCGCGCCCTCGACCACCATGCTCCCGCCGAGGGTGCGCGCGTTGTGCGTGGCGCGGGAGCCGCACCAGCACAGCGCCTCGACCTGGAGCACCTCGATCCGGTCGGCCAGTTCGACCAGCCGCTGCGAGCCGGGGAAGAGCTTGCTGCGGAAGTCGGTGGTGATGCCGAACGCGAAGACGTCGAGTCCGAGGTCGTCCACAACGCGGGCGAGCTGGTCGATCTGCTCGGGCGCGAGGAACTGCGCCTCGTCGGCGATGACGTAGTCCGCCCGGCCGCCCGCGGTGAGCCTGCCGACGACGTACGCGTAGAAGTCGAAGCCCTCCCCCGCCTCTATGGCATCGGTGGCCAGCCCGAGCCGTGAGGACAACCGGCCCTCCCCCGCCCGATCGTCCCGCGTGAAGATCATCCCCTGGAGCCCGCGCGCCGAGCGGTTGTGCTCGATCTGCAGAGCGAGGGTGCTCTTTCCGCAGTCCATGGTTCCGGAGAAGAACACCAGCTCGGGCATGGGGAGGCACTGGCCTTTCGGTCGTGGCTGCGGGGGGGCGGCTGTGAGGAGCGTGGTGGTCGGGACGTACGGCGTGGACCAGCGTCGCATGGCGTGGTCCGGCGGCCGCGAGGTGGGCCGCGGTGCCGGTGCGCCCCGGCCGCGGGGAGTGGTCCGGCGTCCGGGGTGTCGTACCCCGTGGCGAACGCCGTACGCCACCGGTGGACTCAGGTGCGCACTTCGAGGAGCGGCACGAGCTGTTCGACGGGGGTCATCGAACCGTGCAGGCCGATCATCGAGGACTCGTTCGGCTCGGTCCGTGAGGCGACGATCGCCACGTCGTCGCAGGCCGCGGCGACGACATCGCCGATCCGCCCGTACACCCGGTCGTCCACACCGGCGCCGGGCGGCCCGAACCAGCCCGCCGCCACCGCCTCGTCCCTGCCGGCGACCCACATCCTGTCCCCCAGCACCTCACGCCAGACGGCCAGGACATCGGCTGCCGCGCCGGGGACCGCGTACACATGCCGGGCGCGCCCCTCTCCGCCGAGGAAGGCCACGCCCGCGCGCAGCTCCCAGTCGTCGTCGAAGTCGATCCGCGCGTCGGGGTCGAAGGGCAGGTCGATCATGCCGTGGTCGGCGGTGACGTAGAGGGCGGCGTCCGGCGGCAACTGCTCGGCCAGCCGCTGCGCGAGCCCGTCGACATACATCAACTGGCCACGCCATTCGTCGGAGTCCACGCCGAAGCGGTGACCCTTGCCGTCTACCTCGCTGTAGTACGTATAGACGAGGGTGCGGCTCGCGGCGCCGGTCTGGGCGGCGGCGAAGTCCATCCGCTCCTCGCCCGAGAGCCTGCCGTGGAAGGTGCCGCCGCTCAGGGCGACCTTCGTGAGCGGGGTGTGCTGGAAGGAGGGGGCTGAGACCTGGCAGGTGTGCACGCCTGCCGCGTCGGCCAGCTGGAAGACGGTCGGATACGGCTGCCAGGCGTGCGGGTCGGTCCACGGCTGCCAGCGCAGCTGGTTCATCAGCCGCCCGGTCGCCGGGTCGGCGACCGTATAGCCGGGCAGGCCGTGCGCGCCGGGCGGAAGGCCGGTCCCCACGGAGGCGAGCGAGGTCGCGGTCGTGGAGGGGAAACCGGCGGTCATCGGCCGGCCGGTGCCGTTCATGGACGTGCCGAGCAGCGACGTCAGGAACGGCGCCTCGGAGGGGTGCGCGCGCAGCATCTCCCAGCCGAGCCCGTCGATGAGGAAGACGCACACGCGGTCGGCGGGGGCCAGCGCGAAACCGCCGCCGCCGGAGAAGCCGGGGACTCCCTGCCCGGCGGCTATGGCGGGCAGCAGATCACTGAGCGAGCCCGTGCCGTAGCGGGGAGCCGGGGCGCTCGCCGGGTCGAGGAGCGGTCCCCCGGGCTCCGGCTCGGGCCAGGCGGAACTGGTGGCGGTGGGGCCCGCGCTGGAACCCGCCATCAGCGGGTGGCCGCGGTGGTCGCCTCGGACAGGGCCTGGGAGAACTCCAGGGTCTGCCGGACGCTGTCGGGGCCGTCACCCGCCTCGCTGACGCGCAGCGAGAGGTCGTCAGCGGTGGAGGAGCCGGTGTAGCCGTGGTCGGCCTCACAGTTGGGGTCGCCGCAGCTGGCGGGCTCCAGGTCGAGCCGGCTGACCGCGCCCCAGCCGATGGTGAGCACGACCTCGCGCGGCAGCGTGCCCGGTGTGTACGACTCGGGGTTGGCGACGACGCGGCTGAGCACGACGGAGGAGATCCGGTCCAGCTTCACCGACTCGGTGGAGGTCGTGGCATACGGCGTTGCGGAGCTGTCGTCGGCGGCCTGCTCGTCGGTGTGGCTCACGATGAAGCGGGTGGCGGTGAGCACGAGGACCGTCACATGCCGGCGGACCTCGTTGGAGTCGAACGTCGTCTCCTGGTGGACCAGGAAGGCCACGACTGGATCGCCGCCCACGGCGGCCTCAACCGCTTCGGCAACGAGGGCCGGGTAGTAGCCGCTGCGCTCGATTGCCGCGCGCAGCCCCTGGGTCGTCGTACCGGTCTTCGCCATGCCCCCCATCTTACGGGGCGGTGCGGGCCCTGATCCCCTCACCTGCCGCGCCCGGTGACGGGCGTTCGCCGCGAACGGGGCCGCGCGGGGGCCCGTAAAGATCATCCGCGACGCCCTTCCGGTCCGCGGGCCTGATGCCGTCTCCGCGGGCTCTCGGCGCTCACGCCCGTGCGGGTGCCCGGCCCGCGCGGCGCTTCAGTACGCGGGCAGATGGCGCGGGCCGAGGTCCGTGCGGACCGGGGGCGGCGCCAGCCGCAGGGACGCGCCCAGGACGGACAGCCCGCGCGGGGCGACGACCACGGGCTCCAGATGGACGGCCACCACCTCGGGGTGGTCGCCCACCAGGCGGGAGACCCGCAGCAGCAGTTCCTCAAGGGCCGGGGTGTCCACGGGCTGCGAGCCGCGCCAGCCGAACAGCAGCGGCGCGGTCCTGACCGAGCGGATCAGCTCGGCCACATCCCGGTCGGTGGCCGGGATCAGCCGGTGCGCGGTGTCGCCGAGCAGCTCGGAGGGGGCTCCGGCGAGGCCGAAGGAGAGCACGGCGCCCGCCGCCGGGTCGATCGCCGCCCGTACGACCGTGTCCGCGCCGCGCGGGGCCATCCGCTGCACGACCAGCCGCAGTTCCTCCGGCTTGCCGAGGAGGCTGGTCAGCTCCGCGTACGCACGGCGCAGCTCCGCCTCGCCGCCCAGGTCGAGCCGGAAGGCGCCCAGGTCGGCCCGGTGGCGCAGATGGGGCGCGGTGGGCTTGATGGCGACGGGGTAGCCGAGGCGATCGGCGGCTCGCACGGCGCTGTCGGGGTCGGGGGCGGGGAGGGCGGGCAGCACGCTGATGCCGTAGCGGGCCAGCAGGCGCTGGGCGTCCGGCGCGGAGAGCGCGAAGCTCCGCGCCGCGCGGCGGCCGGTGTCGCGCACACCGCCGGGGACGCGGCCGCCGACGGGCGCGGTGGGCGCCGCGGCCTCCTCCGTGGCCTGTTCGTGGGCGGCGAGGAGGATGTCGATGTCGGCACCGGCGCCGGGCTCGTCGATGTCGTCGTACTCGGGGACCCGGCCCGGCTCGGCGGCCTGCCGCCGCCAGTGCGCGTACCGCACGGCCTCGGCCAGCGCCCGCACCGCGCGCTCGGCGGCGGGGTAGGCGGGCACCCGGCACTCCTTCACCGGGCGGGCCCCCGGACCACCCGCCCCCTCGGCGCCTTCGGCACCCTCTGAGGTCTCTGCCGCACCGGGCGCGTCCATCGCGCCGGGGGCGTCCGTCGCACCGGGCGCGTCCATCGCGCCGGGACCCGGGGCGCACGGCGTACCTGACGCGTACGGCTGGGCCAGCGCGGCGGCGAGGCCGGGGATCTCCAGATGGACCACGGCCACCGGCTTCGCCGTGGGGCTCACGGCCGCCGCTTCCCTGATCGCGGCCGCGAGACCGGTGGCCGACTCGTCGCCGACCCAGGGGATGGCGGTCACGACGACGGCGTCGCACAGGTCGTCGTCCAGGGCCTCGGTCAGCGCCCGGCGGAAGTCGGCGGGCTCGGCGGCCGTCGTCAGATCGCGCGGCGGGAAGGGGCGCAGCCCGTCCGTGAGGCAGGCGTCGTACGTGAGCAGACCCAGCGACTCGGAGTTGCCCAGGATCGCCACGCGGGGCCCGCGCGGCAGTGGCTGGGACGCGAGGAGGAGGCCCACGTCCGCGAGTTCGGTGACGGTCCCTACCCGGATGACGCCCGCCTGCCGCAGCAGCGCCGAGACCGTGGCGTCGGGGATGCGGGTGGTGGGGACGGCGTGGCCCGCGGGCTCGCTGCCGCTGTGCCTGGCCCCCTTGACGACGACGACCGGCTTGACGGCGGCGGTCCGCTTCGCGAGGCGGGTGAACTTGCGCGGGTTGCCGATGGACTCCAGGTAGAGCAGGGCGACATCGGTGTCGGGGTCGTCGTGCCAGTACTGGAGGAGGTCGTTGCCGGAGACGTCGGCCCGGTTTCCGGCGGAGACGAAGGTCGAGACGCCGAAGAGCCCGGAGCCGCGCCGGTGGAGTCCGGACAGCAGGGCGATCCCGATGGCGCCGGACTGGGTGAACAGCCCGATCCGCCCGGCGGGCGGCATCTGCGGCGACAGCGACGCGTTGAGCTGGACCCGCGCCGCGGTGTTGATGACGCCGAGGGCGCCGGGGCCGATCAGCCGCATGCCGTACGAACGGGTCTGCCGTACGAGCTCGCGCTGCCGGTCCCTGCCCTCGGGGCCGCTCTCGGCGTAGCCGGAGGAGACGACGACCAGGCCCTGCACCCCGTGCTCGCCGCAGTCGGCGACCACGGCGGGCACCTGCTCGGCGGGGACGGCGACGACCGCGAGATCCACCGGGCCTTCGACGTCACGGATGGAGCGGTACGCGGCGACGCCCGCGGCCGTGCGGGGCGGGGGCGGCTCGGCGAGGTCGGGGCCGGTCAGGCGCGAGCGCCCCGGCGGGAACGCCTTGTTGACCGCGTGCACCTCGCCCGTGAAGCCGCCGCCCAGCAGGTCACGCAGCACGGCGCGGCCGACGCCGCCGGGCTCGCGCCCCACACCGATGACGGCCACCGAGCCCGGGGCGAGGAGGCGCTGGACGGAGCGCGCCTCGGCGCGCTGTTCGCGGGCGCGCATGACGGCGAGGGACCGCGCGGTGGGTTCGAGGTCGAATTCGAGTCGGACGACGCCGTCCTCGAAGCTGCGCTGCTGGGTGTAGCCCGCGTCCGTGAAGACCTTGATCATCTTGCTGTTGGCGGGCAGCACCTCGGCGACGAACCGGCGGATGCCGCGCTCGCGGGCCACGGCGGCGATGTGCTCCAGGAGGGCGGAGGCGACGCCGCGGCCCTGGTGGGCGTCCTGGACCAGGAAGGCCACCTCGGCCTCGTCGGCGGGCGCCGAGGAGGGCATCCCGCGCTCGTTGATCCGGTCGTAGCGGACCGTGGCGATGAACTCGTCGCCGACGGTCGCCGCGAGGCCCACCCGGTCCACGTAGTCGTGGTGGGTGAAGCGGTGCACATCGCGGTCGGAGAGGCGGGGGTAGGGCGCGAAGAACCGGTAGTACTTGGATTCGTCGGAGACCTGCTCGTAGAAGCTGACGAGGCGCCGCGCGTCGTCGGGAGTGATGGGGCGGATCTGCCCGGTGCCGCCGTCGCGGAGCACGACGTCCGCTTCCCAGTGGGTCGGATACGCGTGATCGGCGGACTTCTCCATGGGCCCCAGCGTAGGCGGGGGGACCGACAAGTGTCCGGCTCGCGCGCACCCTTGTGGCGGGGCAGGCTGTGGGGAGGTCCCGCCCGGGGCATTCCGCACGCCGTGAGAGACTGGTCTAGACAACAGTAACGACCTGAAGGGCAACACCATGGTTGAGCGCCGCGTCACCGTCGGCTGGGCCGAGGGCCTGCACGCCCGCCCCGCGTCGATCTTCGTCCGCGCCGCGACCGCCGCCGGCGTCCCCGTGACGATCGCCAAGACGGACGGCACCCCGGTCAACGCCGCGTCGATGCTCGCCGTGCTCGGGCTTGGCGCCCAGGGCGGCGAGGAGATCGTGCTGGCCTCCGAGGACGACGCCGCCGAGGCCGCGCTCGACCGCCTCGCGAAGCTGGTCTCCGAGGGACTTGAGGAGCTTCCGGAGACGGTCTGATTCGCTTTTCCACTCACGACACGGCCGCGGCGACCAGAATTCAGGTCACCGCGGCTTTGTTGTTTATTGGCGCGGAATGACCTGAGGCCGACGCGCGAATTACTGTGCGTTGTATACGGGACGGCCGTTAATGGTGAGCACTCGCGGTGTTGACAACATGTTTCGAATAACTCACCTGGACCGCGCTGCGAAGCCGGTACCCGGCCCGCGCGCGTTCCGCTTGCGCCGTGACGAGCGAGCGGGCCCGCTCCGGGTCGCTCCGTCCCACGGCGTCCACCAGCGCCCCGTACTCCGTCCACGACTGGGTGGCGCGCACCGGCGGCTGGACCGCGTACAACCAGGTGATCTTGCGGCGCAGCTGGGTCAGCAGCGCCGCGAGGCTGGGGCTGCCCGACGCCTGGGCGAGCGTCTCGTGGAACCACTCCCCCAGCGGCCTCAGCTCGCTCAGCTGCCCCCGCTGGGCGCGCTCCTGGCCGAGCCGGACCAGCCCCCGCAACACCTTGAGGTGCGCCTCGGTGCGGCGCTGCGCCGCACGGGCCGCGCCCAGCGGCTCCACCAGCGCCCGCAGTTCCAGCAGATCGGCGGCCTCCCGCTCGGTGGGCCGCGCGACGCACGCGCCCGCGTGCCTGCGCGTGGCCACGAAGCCCTCCGACTCCAGCGTGCGCAGCGCCTCGCGCACCGGGACCCGGGAGACTCCGTAGCGCCGGGCGAGCAGCTCCTCGGTCAGCCTGCTGCCGGGGGCGAAGGTCCCTGACACGATGTCGTCGCGGATCGCCACGCATACCACGTGCGCGGAAATCGTACGGTCCCCCATTGTCGAACCTCCGCTTTAATCCCCGCGAAACTCGCCCTTTTGATGTCTGTCCAGCAACTGTATTCGAAGGCGGCGGTATTTCCGACGGACCCGGGGATTTCATGGATATTTTTTGGCCATGGCGACGCCGAAGGCCCCGGCTGGGGAGCCGGGGCCTTCGGTGAGCGGAGCGGGTGGCGAGGGGGACGCCTCGCGGGTGGCTGCCGGCGGGACGGGCGCGTGCCGGACAGCCGCCTGGGCCGGTCAGACGCTGACGCCGTGCGACCGCAGGTACGCCACGGGGTCGATGTCCGAGCCGTACTCGGCGGAGGTGCGGGCCTCGAAGTGCAGGTGCGGGCCGCTGGAGTTGCCCGTGCTGCCGGAGAGGCCGATCTGCTGGCCCGGGGTGACCGTCTGGCCGACCGAGACGCCGACGGACGACAGGTGGCCGTACTGGGTGTACGTGCCGTCGTTCATCTTGATCACGATGTTGTTGCCGTACGCGCCGCCCCAGCCCGCCTCGACGACGGTGCCCGAGCCCACAGCGCGGACCGAGGTGCCGGAGGCGGCGTGGAAGTCCACACCGGTGTGGCTGCCGGAGGACCAGGCACCACCGGACGCCTGGTACTGGGTGGAGACGTAGCTGCCCGCGATCGGGGAGACGTACGAGCCGAGGGCCGGGCGCTCGGCGGAGCGGGCGGGACGTGCGGTGTCCTCGGAGCGCTCACTGGCGGCCTCGGCGGCGGCCTTCTTCGCCGCGGCCTTCTTCTTCGCGGCCTCGGCGGCGGCCTTGCGCTTGGACTCGTCGGCCTTCTTCTTGGCCTCGGCGGCGTACTCCTTGGCCTGCTCGCGCGCCTCTTCCTCGGCCTTCAGCTTGGCGGCGGCCTGCTCGGCGGCCGTGTACTGGGCGTCGGCCTGGGCGCCGATCTGGTCGGCGATGGCCTCGTCGACGGCGATCGCCTGGTGGAGGCCGGTGTCCTCGGCCTCGGTGGTGTCCGGTCCTGAGGCGGCCATCGCGGGGGCGGCGATACCGGCGACGACTCCGGTGGCGGCGAGGGTGGCTATGCCGGCGACGCTCGCGGTGTTACGGGACAAGCGGCTGGGACGGCGATGCCGACCGGGGGCACGGGTGAACGCCATGGGCAGGCGTACTCCTTTCCTTCCTTCTCGCCTACCGGGTTAGCTGACGGGTTCGGAGCAGGAAGGTCTCCTACGGGCACCACACCCTCGCGGGATGGTGACCGATTCACCCCAGGGGACATATGGGTCCCCGGCTCCCCTGGCTCGCGCCGTACGGGGACTCGGCGATGGCTGCCCGGCGCCACGGTTGTGACTGGTTTCTGACGGACAACCGGATTGACGCTAAGCGGGACGTCTTTCGAACGGCAAACAGAACAGGCTGTTTGTTGCGTACGCCACACGGCAGACAGGCAGCCTCTCCAGCAAACCGGACATACCGAAGGCCCTGGTGTCGCGTACGACACCAGGGCCTCCTCGCCCGCTTTGTCCCGCCGCCCACCCCGACTGCCGCTGAGCGCGCGCCGGTACGACACCTCCGGACCGGGTCGGAACGGAGCGCCGGACGGCCCGGAGGCGGCCCGCCGCGGCAGCCGGACAGGGCGAGAGAGGGCGGCCCGCCAGGAGCCGCCCCGGGCGGGCCAGGGGTCAGCCCGTGACCACCCGCACGTCGCCGATGCCCAGCGCCTTGACCGGCTCCTCGATGACCGAGGCGTCACCGACCAGCACCGTCACCAGGCGGTCCACCGGGAAGGCGTTGACGACAGCGGCCGTCGCCTCGACCGTGCCGGTCTGCGCGAGTCGCGCGTACAGCCGGGCCTGGTAGTCGTCCGGCAGATGCTGCTCGACCTGGTCGGCGAGGGTGCCCGCGACGGAGGCGGCGGTCTCGAACTTCAGCGGGGCGACGCCCACGAGGTTCTGCACGGCCACATCGCGCTCGTCGTCGGTCAGACCCTCGGCCGCCAGGGTGCGCAGCACCTTCCAGGCGTCGTCCAGGGCCGGTCCGGTGACCTCGGTGGCCACCGAACCGCTGAGGGCCAGCAGCGACGCCCCGGAGCCGTCCGGGGTGGAGCGCATGACCTGGGCGAACGCGCGGACGCCGTAGGTGTAGCCCTTCTCCTCCCGCAGCACCCGGTCGAGACGCGAGGTGAGCGTGCCGCCGAGGCAGTACGTGCCGAGCACCTGGGCGGGCCAGACCTGGTCGTGCCGGTCCGCGCCGACCCGGCCGATGAGCAGCTGCGTCTGGACGGCGCCGGGGCGGTCCACGATGACGACACGGCCGGTGTCGTCGGCGGACACGGCGGGCACGGGCCGGGGCTCGGCCATGTCCCCCGTCCAGGCGCCGAGGGTGTCGGCCAGCGCCTCGTCGAGGTCGACGCCGGTCAGGTCGCCGACGACCACGACGGTGGCCGTCGCCGGGCGCACGTGCGCCGCGTAGAAGGCGCGCACGGCGGCGGCGTCGATGTCCCGCACGGTGTCCTCGGTGCCCTGGCGGGGCCGGGACATCCGGGAGTCGGCCGCGAACAGCTCCTTGGACAGGGCCATCGCGGCACGGCGGGCCGGGTTGGCCAGCTCATGCGGGATCTCGTCGAGCCGGTTGCGGACCAGCCGCTCGATCTCGCCGTCGGGGAAGGCGGGGGCGCGCAGCGCGTCGGCGAGCAGGCCGAGCGCCTTGTGCAGCCGGGACGCCGGGACCTCCAGGGAGACGCGGATGCCGGGGTGGTCGGCGTACGCGTCGAGCGTCGCACCGCAGCGCTCCAGCTCGGCGGCGAAGTCCTCGGCCGCGTGCTTGTCGGTCCCCTCGGACAGCGCCCGGGCCATGATCGTGGCAACGCCGTCGAGCCCCTTCGGCTCGGCTTCGAGCGGCGCGGCGAGGTTGACCTCGACCGCGACGACCTGCTGGCCGGGGCGGTGGCAGCGGAGCACGGTGAGGCCGTTGGGCAGCCCGCCGCGCTCGGGGGCGGGGAAGGCCCATGGCCTGGCCTCGCCCGGCTGTGGCTGGGGGTGGAATTCCATGCTGGTCACGGCTGTGTCCGTCGCGTTGGTGGCGTTGGTCGCGTTCGTCTGGGTCGCGGTCGTGGCTGCGGCGTCGCTCACCGGTCGGCCCCTTCTTCGCTCGCTGCGTTGTCATCGGCCTCGACCACGTCGGTCGGCTCCGTCGGCTCGGCCGCCTCGGGTTCCTCGGCCGGTGTGATCGGCTCGTAGACCAGCACCGCGCGGTTGTCCGGGCGCAGCCGGGCCTGGGCGACCGCCCGTACCTCCTCGGCGGTGACGTCGAGCACCCGGCTCACGGCGCTCAGCGCCAGCTGCGGGTCGCCGAACAGCACCGCGTACCGGCACAGTTCGTCGGCGCGGCCGCCGACCGTGGCGAGCCGGTCCAGCCATTCGCGCTCCAACTGCGCCTGCGCGCGCTCCATCTCCTCTGGGGTGGGCCCCTCGGCGGCGAAGCGGGCCAGCTCCTCGTCGACGGCGGCCTCGATGCCGGGCACCTCCACTCCGCCGGAGGTCTTCACGTCGAGCCAGCCGAGCGAGGGCGCGCCCGCGAGGCGCAGCAGCCCGAAACCGGCGGCCACGGCGGTGCGGTCGCGGCGCACCAGGCGGTTGTGCAGCCGGGAGGACTCGCCGCCGCCGAGGACGGTGAGCGCCAGGTCGGCGGCGTCCGCCTCGCGGGTGCCGTCGTGCGGCAGGCGGTAGGCGGCCATCAGCGCGCGGGCGGGGACGTCCTCGCGCACCTCCTCGCGCAGCTGCTCGCCCATGATGTCGGGCAGGGACCCGTCGCGCGGCGGCTGCTTGCCGTCGTGCCCGGGGATGCTGCCGAAGTACTTCTCGATCCACGCCAGGGTCTGGTCGGTGTCGATGTCGCCGACGACCGAGAGGACCGCGTTGTTCGGCGCGTAGTACGTGCGGAAGAACTGGCGCGCGTCGTCCAGGGACGCGGCGTCCAGGTCGGCCATCGAACCGATCGGCGTGTGGTGGTACGGATGGCCCTCCGGGTAGGCCATGGCGGTCAGCCGCTCGAAGGCGGTGCCGTAGGGAACGTTGTCGTAGCGCTGGCGGCGCTCGTTCTTCACGACATCGCGCTGGTTCTCCATGCTCTCCTCGTCGAGAGCGGAGAGCAGCGACCCCATGCGGTCCGCCTCAAGCCACAGCGCCAGCTCCACCTGGTGGGTGGGCATGGTCTCGAAGTAGTTGGTCCGCTCGAAGCTGGTGGTGCCGTTGAGCGAGCCGCCCGCGCCCTGCACCAGCTCGAAGTGCCCATTGCCGGGAACCTGCTTCGAGCCCTGGAACATCAGGTGCTCGAAGAGGTGGGCGAGGCCTGTACGCCCCTTGACTTCGTGGCGGGAGCCGACGTCGTACCAGAGGCAGACCGCGGCGACCGGGGTCAGGTGGTCCTCGGAGAGCACCACTCGCAGGCCGTTCGCCAGGCGGTGCTCGGTCGCTGTCAGGCCGCCGGAACCGGCCTGTTGCGTGGCCGTGTGACCCATGGGCATGTACGTCCCTTCGATCGCGCGATCTATCGCGTGTTGAGCAGTCCTGTCACTGTATGCAAGCGCGCTGACATCTGGCGAAGTTCCCGGGCGAAGCCACCCGCACCGCGGGGGGCCGGCGAGCCGCTGACGGCCCCGGCAGCCAGGTCGTGGTCGGCGTTGTCAGTGCGGCGGTCCACAATGGTCCGCGTCAGCACCCGCATCCGCAGTTGAAGGAGCCGCAGCCGCGATGGCCCGCCGCAGCACGAAGACCCCGCCGCCGGAGGCTTTTGAGGAACGCATTCTCGATATCGACGTCGTCGACGAGATGCAGGGCTCCTTCCTCGAATACGCCTACTCGGTCATCTACTCGCGCGCCCTGCCCGACGCCAGGGACGGGCTCAAGCCCGTGCATCGCCGCATCCTCCATCAGATGAACGACATGGGCTTGCGCCCCGAGCGCGGTTACGTCAAGTGCGCCCGCGTCGTCGGCGAGGTGATGGGCAAGCTGCATCCGCACGGTGACGCGTCCATCTACGACGCCCTGGTGCGCATGGCGCAGCCGTTCTCGATGCGGCTCCCGCTGGTCGACGGACACGGCAACTTCGGCTCGCTCGGCAACGACGACCCGCCCGCGGCCATGCGGTACACCGAGTGCAAGATGGCGTCGGCGACCTCGCTGATGACCGAGTCGATCGACGAGGACACCGTCGATTTCGCGCCGAATTACGACGGCAGCGAGCAGGAGCCGGTCGCCCTGCCGGCCGCCTACCCGAATCTCCTGGTCAACGGCGCCTCCGGGATCGCCGTGGGCATGGCGACGAACATGCCGCCGCACAACCTGGGCGAGGTCATCGCGGCGGCCCGGCATCTGATCAAGCACCCGGCCGCGGATCTCGACACCCTGATGCGCTTCGTGCCAGGACCGGACCTGCCGACCGGGGGCCGCATCGTCGGCCTCACGGGCGTGCGTGACGCGTACGAGACCGGGCGCGGCACGTTCAAGATCCGCGCGACGGTCACCGTCGAGGACGTCTCCCCGCGCCGCAAGGGGCTCGTCGTCACGGAGCTGCCCTTCGCCGTCGGCCCCGAGAAGGTCATCGCCAAGATCAAGGACCTGGTCGGCTCGAAGAAGCTGCAGGGCATCGCCGACGTCAAGGACCTCACCGACCGCGAGCACGGCCTGCGTCTCGTCATCGAGGTGAAGAACGGCTTCAACCCGGAGGCCGTGCTGGAGCAGCTGTTCAAGCTGACGCCGATGGAGGAGTCCTTCGGCATCAACAACGTGGCGCTGGTGGACGGCCAGCCGCTGACGCTGGGCCTGAAGGAGCTGCTTGAGGTCTATCTCGACCACCGCTTCGAGGTGGTGCGGCGGCGCAGCGAGTTCCGGCGCGGCAAGCGGCAGGACCGGCTGCACCTGGTGGAGGGGCTGCTGACGGCCCTGCTCGACATCGACGAGGTCATCAGGATCATTCGATCGAGTGACAACGCCGCGCAGGCCAAGGAGTCGCTGATCGCGCGGTTCTCCCTCTCGGAGATCCAGACCCAGTACATCCTCGACACCCCGCTGCGCCGCCTGACCCGGTTCGACCGCATCGAGCTGGAGGCCGAGCGGGACAGGCTGACCTCGGAGATCGCGGAGCTGACCCGCATCCTCGACTCCGACGCGGAGCTGCGGAAGCTGGTCTCGGGCGAACTGGCGACGGTGGCGAAGAAGTTCGGGACCGACCGGCGGACGGTGCTGCTGGAGTCGGCGGGCTCCCTCGTGGCCTCGGTGCCGCTTGAGGTGCCGGATGACCCGTGCCGGGTGCTGCTGTCCTCGACCGGCCTGCTGGCCCGTACCGCGAACGGCGAGCCCGGGGACCACGGCTCGGAGAGGCGCGCCAAGCACGATGTGATCGTCTCCGCGGTCCCGGCGACGGCGCGCGCCGATGTGGGCGTGGTGACCTCGGCCGGGCGGCTGCTGCGGATGCCCGTGATCGACCTGCCCATGCTCCCGGACACGGCCTCGGCCCCCAGCCTGACCGGCGGGGCGCCGCTGTCGGAGTTCCTCACGCTGGCCGACGGGGAGCGGGTGGTGTCTCTCACCACGCTTGACGAGTCCTCGCCCGGCCTCGCCATCGGCACCGCGCAGGGCGTCGTGAAGCGGGTGGTGCCGGACTATCCGGCGAACAAGGAGGAGTTGGAGGTCATCAGCCTCCGGGGCCAGGACGAAGTCGTCGGCGCCGTGGAACTGCGGACCGGTGAGGAGGATCTGGTCTTCATCACCGACGAAGCGCAGCTCCTGCGGTATCCCGCGGCCCAGGTCCGCCCGCAGGGCCGGGCCGCCGGCGGTATGACGGGCGTGAAGCTCGGCGCGGGCGCGAAGGTGATCTCCTTCAGCGCGGTGGACCCGGCGGCTGACGCGGTGGTGTTCACCGTCGCCGGTTCGCACGGCACGCTCGATGACTCGGTGCAGACGGCGAAGCTCACGCCGTTCGACCAGTATCCGCGCAAGGGCAGGGCAACGGGCGGGGTGCGCTGTCAGCGCTTCCTGAAGGGCGAGGACTGCCTGGTCATGGCCTGGGCGGGGGCGTCGCCCGCCCGCGCGGCCTCGAAGACCGGGGCCCCGGTGCCGCTGCCGGAGATCGACCCGCGCAGGGACGGCTCGGGCCTGCCGCTGGAGAAGCCGGTCGCGGTGGTCGCCGGCCCGGCCTCGTGAGCCCGCTCACCGCGCCGGGGGTGAGCCCGGCGCGGTGAGCGAGCCTGGCGCGGTAAACGTCCCAGACGCGCGAGCGGGCCCGGCGCGGTGAATGACCCAGGCGCGGTGAGTGAGCCCGGCGTCGTGGGCTGAGGAGGGCGCTACTCCTCGTCCTGCTCGCGGTCCTGATGCTGTACGTAGCGCAGGACGCCCCACATGCTGTGCGTGTCGGCGGCGTCCCGCGGGGCGGGCTCGGCGTCCCGCTGCGCGGTCTCCTGGCAGGCGGCCAGCCGCCCGTGCAGCGCTGCCGCGTCGAGCCCGGAACCGATCAGGACGAGCTGCGTCAGCCTGGGCTCGCCGCGCGGCCAGGGCTCCGGGTAGAAGCGCAGGAACCGGCCGACCGCGTGGACGGTGTACCGGTTGCGCGGATCGGCGGCCCCGAAGTCGACAAATCCCTTGATGCGGTAGAGCCCTTCGGGCCTGGTGTCGAGGAAGTCCATGAGCGGGCGCGGCCGCATGGGCGCCTGACCGGTGAAGGCGACGCTCTCGTACGCGGCGTGCAGATGCCCCTGGTGATCGTCGTCGTCGCTGTGCAGGTCGTCGAAGGAGAGCTGGCGCACCGCCGCCTCCTCGCGGGGACGGCAGTCGAACAGCAACTCAGGGTCGACGCGCCCGTGTTCCGCCTCGATGACCGCGGTCCCCGCACTCAGTTCGGCGAGGGTGCCGAGGATCTCCTTCCGCTCGGGCCCCGGCACCCGGTCGGTCTTGTTGAGCACGATGAGATCGGCGATGGCCAGATGGCGGTCGATCTCCGGGTGCCGCTCGCGGGTCGCACCGAACTCGGCGGCGTCCACGACCTCGACCAGACCCCCGTAGACGACGCGCGGGTTGTCGCTGGCGAGGACCATGCGGACCAGTTCCTGCGGCTCGGCGAGTCCGCTCGCCTCGATGACGATGACATCGAGGCGAGCGGCGGGCGCGGTGAGCTTGTCCAGGTAGCCGTCGAGTTCGCTCACGTCGACGGCGCAGCACAGGCAGCCGTTGCCGAGCGAGACGGTCGAGCCGACCTGTCCCGCCACGCTCATGGCGTCGATCTCGATGGACCCGAAGTCGTTGACGATGACGCCGGTCCTGGTGCCTTTGCCGCGCCTGAGCAGATGGTTGAGCAAGGTCGTCTTGCCTGACCCCAGGAAGCCCGCGAGGACGACGACCGGGATCTGCTGCTCACTCAACGGGGGACCTCTCAGACGGCGGGCACTGGCTGCGGCGGTGGCGGACCGGCATAGCGGGCCGCCGGGCGGATGATCTTCGAGTCCTCCGCCTGCTCCAGGATATTGGCGCTCCAGCCGACGACGCGGGCGGCCGCGAAGGTCGGGGTGAACATGGTGCGCGGCAGCCCGCACAGCTCCATCACGACACCCGCGTAGAACTCGACGTTGGTGTGCAGCTCACGGCCGGGCTTGAGCTCGGCGAGTATGGCCTCGACCTGCGCCTCGACCTGGACGGCGAACTCCACGAGCGGGCCGCCGAACTCCTCGGCGACGCCGCGCAGCATCCGCGAACGCGGGTCCTCGGTGCGGTACACGGGGTGCCCGAAGCCCATGATCCGCTCCCCCGCCAGCACCCGTTCCCTGATCCACGGGTCGATGCGGTCCGGGGTTCCGATGGCGTCGAGTGTGTCGAGCGCCCGGCTCGGCGCCCCGCCGTGCAGCGGCCCTGACAGGGCGCCGATGGCGCCGACGAGACAGGCGGCGAGGTCGGCGCCGGTGGAGGCGATGACGCGGGCGGTGAACGTCGAGGCGTTGAATCCGTGGTCGATGGTGGAGATGAGGTACCTCTCGATGGCGCGGGCCCGCGCCGGTTCCGGCTCGGCGCCGGTGAGCATGTAGAGGTAGTTGGCGGCGTACGGCAGGTCATCGCGCGGCGCGATGGGCGAAAGCCCCTCGCCGAGCCGGTGCAGCGCGGTCAGCAGCGTGGGCACGGCCGCACAGGCGGCGAGGGCGTCCGCGCGGCGGCGCTCCACACCGATGTCGTACAGCGGCCGCAACCCCGCCGAGGCGCCGAACAGGGACAGCGCGGAGCGCAGGGCGGCGAGCGGGCCGGAGAGCGCGCTGGCGCGGGCGATGCCCGGCAGCGCGGCCCGTACGTCCTCGGGCAGGTGGCGCAGGGCGGCGGTCTCAGCGGTGAACGCGGCGCGCCCGGCCGCGTCGGGCAGCTCACCGTGGAACATCAGATGCCATACGTCCTCGAAGGTGCGGCTCTCGGCGAGCTCGACGGCCGAGTACTGGCGGTAGTGGTAGAAACCCTCGCCGCCGCGGACGTCACCGAGCGCGGTGCTGGTCACGACGACTCCCGCGAGGCCACGGGGGACGTCGACGGGGGCGTTCTTCTCCTGGGTCGGCATCTGGCTCTCCTCCTCGTATGTTGATTTGAATGTCCATGATTGACTCAATGACTGTCAACATTGATTGAATCAATGCCGATCTCGATGGATACACCTCTGCGGATACGGTGTTCGCCATGGCGGATTCGGGAGACGGGCAGCGGCTGACGACACGGGAGGCGGCCGAGCGGCTGGGGGTGAAACCGGAGACGGTCTACGCGTACGTGAGCCGGGGCCAGCTGACGAGCCACCGCGCACCGGGCGGCCGGGGCAGCACCTTCGACGCCAAGGAGGTCGATGCCCTGCTGCGGCGCGGCAGGCGCGAGTCCGCGCCGCAGAGCCCGGCGGACGCGGCCATCCACACGGGCATCACGCTCATCGACAAGGACCGCTACTACTACCGGGGCGTCGACGCGACCGCTCTCGCCGAGTGCCACGGTTACGAGGAGACGGCCGAGTGGCTGTGGACCGGGCGACTGCGGCCCGGAATCCGGTTCACCGCGCCGGAGGAGACCCACACGGCCGCGCGCCGGGCGGTGGCCGCGCTGCCCCCGCGCAGTGGCCCGATGGACCAGCTGCGCGTCGCCGCCATCGCGGCGGCCGCCGCCGACCCGCTCCGCTTCGACCTCAGCGAGGACACGGTCCTCGCCACGGCCCGCAGCCTCATCGCGACCCTCGTGGACGCGCTACCGGTCGTCACCCGACGCGACGGGGCGCCAGGCGCCGGGGAGGACGGGGCGCGAGGCACGGGGCAGGGCGGGGCACGGAGCACGGGGCGGGCCGGGGCCCCGGACGCCGGGGAAGACGGGGCACGGAGCGCGGAGCAGGCAGCGGGGCGGCAGGTCTCCGCGGGGCGACGCGGCACGGCGGGTGGCTCGGCCGCGGGCCAGGTGGACGCTCCGGATATCGCCCACCAGCTGTGGGCGCGGCTCTCGCCGCATCCGCCCGGCACCGCCTCGTTGCGGGCCCTGCAAACCGCCCTCGTGCTGCTCATCGACCACGACCTGGCCGCCTCCACGCTGGCCGTGCGGGTGGCCGCCTCGGCGCGGGCCCACCCGTACGCGGTGGTCTCAGCGGGGCTCGGCGCCATCGACGGCCCGCTGCACGGCGCGGCCAGCGGACTCGCCCACCGGATGTTGACGGAGGCGCTGGAGCGGGGCAGCGCGGCGGTCGTGGCCGACCAGCTGCGCGCGGGGAACCGGGTGCCCGGCCTCGGCCACCGGCTCTACCCGGCGGCCGATCCGCGCGCGCAGGCGCTGTTCACGCTGCTGAAGGACGTCCCGGAGGCAGCGGACACCCTCGCCGTCGCGCGCGAGGTGGCGGCGACGGCAGCCCGCCGGACCGAGCTGCACGCCAATGTCGATCTGGCGCTGGCGGTGCTGACCGTGTCGGCCGGGATGCCGAGCGAGGCTGGGGAGACGGTGTTCGCCGTCGCCCGAACGGCGGGCTGGATCGCGCACGCGCTGGAGGAGTACGGCGAGCGCCCCCTGCGCATGCGCCCCAGCGGCCACTACCGGGGACCTCGACCACCGCAGCCCGTCCCGTAACACCTGCACCGCCCCACCGCTCCACCCAGGCGACGGGGAAACAGCGGGGCTGTCCTGCGCGCTGGTGCCTCCACCCGGCTCCGCGCCCGCACCGACGCGCCCGTCGACCGAGCCCCGCGCGCCCTTTACCTCACCCCGCGAGCCCCATGGCCACAAAGCAGCCAGTCGCCTCAGCTCGCCCGTGACGAAGGCGTCGATCAGGTTAGGCTCACCTGTGTGAGCACCTGTGCCACCCGTTCACGGGAGCTGGCCGAACCCCTCGCGGGGACCGCGGCCACCGCCCGGACCTGGGTTCTGATCGAGCAGCCCGGCCCCTGGGGCGCCAAGGCCCTCACCGCCAGCCATCTCGGCCCGGGCGTGGGCGGCGCGCTGGAGCGGGCGGCCGAGGGCACCGGCGTCCGCGTCGCCCTCATCCGGCGCCCCGGTCGGCACGCCGACTGCCATGGCCGGACCCCGCAGCGGGTGTTCGTCGCACACACACTGCCCGGCCGCTCGTGGATGCGTACGACAGAGCTCACCGACCCCTCCGTCCTGCTCGGCATGGACTTCACGGCCCTGGGCGCGGGCGACCTACGCGGCCTGGAACCCGCGAAACACCTGGTGACGACCGTGCCGGACCCAGCGCACCAGCCCGTCGGGCGCGAGCGTCCCGGGCCCGGCGCTCGCCCATCAGCCGCTCCCGGGCCGCACTCCGGCGCGGGCCCGCGCTGGGTCCCGTATCAAGGCGAGCCGATCGCCTTCGTCTGCACCAACGGCAAGCGCGACCGCTGCTGCGCGCTGCTCGGCCGCCCGCTCGCCGCCGAACTGGCCAGCGGCGGAGCCGTGGTCTGGGAGATCACGCACATCGGTGGGCACCGCTTCTCCCCCACCCTGCTGGTGCTGCCGTACGGGTACGCCTACGGCCGCGCCTCAGCGCACGCTGTCAAGGACGTCCTCGCTTCGGCGCGGGGCGGCCGCATCACGACCGAGGGCTCGCGCGGCCGGTCCGCGTGGGACCGGCCGGGGCAAGCCGCCGACCTGGCCGTGCGGGAACTGACCGGCGAGAACCGGGCGGACGCGCTGACGATCTCCGACAGCGCCGGGGTCCCGGACTGCCTCTCCCCGGAGTGGCGGGGCCCCCATACCGCGCCGCCCACCCCGCAGGCGCACGCCCGGCCGCTGACCGCCGAGCAGGCGGAGACACCGGAGACACCGGGCAGGGCGGCAGCGCTGGCGCCGGAGGCGGCGGTGCCCGGCTGGACGGTGACGGTCACCCACCGGGACGGGCGCGCGTGGCGGGTGGTCGTCGCCCGGGCCGCTTCCGAGCCTCCTCGCCCCGAGAGCTGCGGGGCCGCGCTCGGCAGCCCGGCCCGGATGCGGGTCATCGCCGTCGATCCGGTGAGCCCGCCGGACTGACGGCGCGCGCCGGGCGGGAAAGCCCCACCGGGGGCGCGTAGGCGGGGAAACCCGAGGGGGCCCGGTAGTTGTGCCGACTGGCCCGGGCGTGCGCCCCAGTGCCGCTTCAGTCGCCGTGACGGCCGTGCCCAGCCGACCTCCACCACCCCGCACCTCGGCGGCCCCCGCATCCGTTGGCCACCGCGGGGGCATGTCACGCCGTACGTCCACACCGCGGACAGGGACGGCCTGGTACCCACCCGCGGCACAGCGCACGGGGACGGGGACAGGAACGGGTCTCCGCTGCCGCCGCCACAGGAAAGCCCCCAAAGCCGCCCCGGCCAGGCAGTACCGGTCAGGACTTCGGGGCCGAAACGGGCCTGGCCCCCTGTTGCGCGCCTTTTGCTCACGCTAGAACGGACATCAAAAACCTCACCGAGCGCGGCACGGGCACCATCACCCCTTACGTTCGTACCCATGAGCGAAACGGAAGGGCAGGCTCCGCCCGGCCGCACCGGGCGGCGCCCCAGCGGCGACGGGGGACGAAGCAGAGGGGGACGGATGCGGATCGGCTGGCCCCGGCGCGTCTTCTCACAGGTGCTGCTGATGCAGCTGGCCATCGCCACCGGCGTCACCGCGCTCGCCACCGGACTCTTCCTCGCTCCGCTCAGCTCACAGCTGGACGACCAGGCCATGCGCCGTGCGCTCGCCATCGCGCAGACCACCGCCGCACGGCCCCAGCTGGACAACGAGCTGCTGACCACGCGCCCCTCCCCGCACGGCCCGGTCCAGGCCGAGGCCGAACGCATCCGCCGCTCGACCGGCGCGGAATACATCGTGATCATGGACGAGCGCGGTGTGCGCTGGTCCCACACCTCGCCCGGCCAGATCGGCAAGCGCGTCTCCACCGACCCCAGCGAGGCCCTCGCCGGCCACGAGGTCATGCAGATCGACAAGGGCACCCTCGGCCGTTCGGCCCGGGGCAAGGTCCCGCTGCGCGACGAGCACGGGCGGATCGTGGGCGCCGTCTCCGTCGGCATCGCGTACGAGAACGTCCAGGACCGGCTGCTCGCCGCGGTACCCGGGCTGCTCGCCTACGCCGGTGGCGCGCTGGCCGTGGGCGCGCTCGCCGCCTACCTCGTCTCCCGCAGGCTCCAGCGCCGCACCCACGACCTGGCCTTCTCCGACATCTCGGCGCTGCTCGCCGAACGTGAGGCGATGCTGCACGGCATCCGCGAAGGCGTACTCGCCCTCGACGAGCGGGGACGCATCCGCCTCATCAACGACGAGGCTCAGCGCCTGCTCGACCTGCGCGCGGAGGACACCGGTCGCCCCCTGGACGACGCGCTGCCACCGGGCCGTACGACCGAGGTGCTCGCCGGCCGGGTCACCGGCGCCGACCTGCTGACCGTCAGCGGCGGCCGGGTCCTGGTCGCCAACCGCATGCCCACCGACGACGGCGGCGCGGTCGCCACCCTCAGGGACCGCACCGAACTGGAACGCCTCGGCCGCGAGCTGGACGGCACGCGCGGCCTGATCGACGCGCTGCGCGCCCAGGACCACGAACACGCCAACCGGCTGCACACCCTCCTGGGACTGCTCGAACTCGGCCTGTACGAGGAGGCGGGGGAGTTCATCACCGAGGTCGTCGGCGTGCACCGGGCCACCGCCGAGCAGGTCACCGAACGCGTCCACGACGCGCTGCTCGCCGCGCTGCTGGTCGGCAAGGCCACGGTCGCAGCCGAACGCGGGGTGTCCCTGCGCATCGCCGAAGGCACCTGGCTGCCCGACCGCGTCGTGGACCCCCCAGGGCTCGTCACGATCGTCGGGAACCTCGTCGACAACGCGCTGGACGCGGCACCGGCGGCGAGCAACGCCTGGGTGGAGATCGCACTGCACGCCCAGGGGCGCGAGCTGGTCCTGCGGGTCACTGACACCGGCCCGGGCGTCCCCGCTGACCAGCGGGAAATGGTCTTCACCGAGGGCTGGTCCACCAAAGAGCCACCGGCCCACGGCAAACGCGGCATCGGCCTCGCGCTCGTCCGCCGGCTCTCCGAACGCCAGGGCGGCAGCGCGCGGGTCGCCGAACACGTGGGCGGCGGAGCCGAATTCACCGTCGTCCTCCCCGACGCACTCACCGAGGAGCCGCGATGACCGACGCAGTGATCAACGTGCTGGTCGTGGACGATGACGTCCGCGTGGCCGAGATCAACGCCGCGTACGTCGCGAAGGTCCCCGGTTTCACGGTCGTGGGCCGCGCGCACACCGCCGCCGCCGCGCTGGCAGTCGTCGAAAGCACCCCGGTCGACCTCGTACTCCTGGATCACTACCTTCCGGATGAGACCGGGCTCGCCCTGGTCCGGCGGCTGCGCGAGCTGGGCCACCACACCGACGTGATCATGGTGACCGCCGCGCGCGACATCGCGACCGTGCAGGCGGCCATGCGGCACGGAGCGCTGCAGTACCTGGTCAAGCCGTTCACGTTCGCCGGACTGCGCGTCAAGCTCGACGGCTACGCGGCGCTACGGCGCGCCCTCGACAGCGGCGGCGAAGCCGGGCAGGACCGGGTGGACCGCATCTTCGGCGCCCTCGGTGGCGCCTCGGCTGGCCCCGCCGAGCTCCCCAAGGGCCACTCCGTGCTCACCGCCGATCTCGTACGCGAGGTGCTGCGCGGCGCTGAGGGCCCGCTGTCGGCCCAGGAGGTGGCCGAGCGGTCCCAGCTCAGCAGACAGACCGCGCAGCGCTATCTGAAGCTGCTGGAGAGGGCGGGCCGGGTGCGCCTGAGCCTGCGCTACGGCGAGACCGGCCGCCCCGAGCACCGGTACATCTGGCACACACCGTGACCCCGCTCCCCCACCGGCCCGCACGGTGCCCGGCGACCGGCCCGCTCCCGCTGGACCGGCCACTGGGCCACCCCCTGGACCGGCGGGAAAGCGCCTAGGCGTCGATCCGGGAGCGGTCCAGCGTCGCGGCCGAGCTCGTGATGAATTCCTTGCGGGGCGCGACCTCGTTCCCCATGAGGAGGTCGAAAGCCCGCTCGGCCGCTTCCAGATCGCTGATGTTGATCCGGCGCAGGGTACGGAAGCGCGGGTCCATGGTGGTCTCGGCGAGCTGGTCGGCGTCCATCTCGCCCAGGCCCTTGTAGCGCTGGATGCCGTCCTTGTAGCGGACCTTCTTGCGCTCCAGCTCCAGCAGCGTCTGCCGCAGCTCCTCGTCGGAGTAGGTGTAGATGTACTTGTCCTGGCCCTTCTTGGGCTGCGTCAGCTCCACCCGGTGCAGCGGCGGCACGGCGGAGAAGACCCGGCCCTGCTCGACCATGGGACGCATATAGCGCTGGAAGAGCGTGAGCAGGAGGCAGCGGATGTGCGCCCCGTCCACATCGGCGTCCGCGAGGAAGATGACCTTGCCGTAGCGCGCCTGGTCGATATCGAAGGTGCGGCCGGAGCCCGCCCCTATGACCTGGATGATGGCTCCGCACTCGGCGTTCTTCAGCATGTCCGTCACCGAGGACTTCTGGACATTGAGGATCTTGCCGCGAATCGGCAGCAGCGCCTGGAACTCCGAGTTCCGCGCGAGCTTGGCGGTCCCGAGCGCGGAGTCGCCCTCGACGATGAACAGCTCACTGCGGTCCACGGCGTCGCTGCGGCAGTCCGCGAGCTTCGCCGGCAGCGAGGAGGACTCCAGGGCGGTCTTCCGGCGCTGCGCGTCCTTGTGCTGCCGGGCCGCGATCCGCGTACGGGCCGCGGCGACCACCTTGTCCAGCACGGCCCTCGCCTGCTGCTTGGCATCCCGCTTGGTGGAGCCGAGGAACGCCTTGAGCTCCTTGGCGACGACATTGGCGACGATCCTGGAGGCCGCCGATGTGCCCAGCACCTCCTTGGTCTGGCCCTCGAACTGCGGCTCGGCCAGCCGGACCGTGACGACCGCTGTGAGCCCCTCCATGGCGTCGTCCTTGACCACGTCGTCCTCGGAGACCCGCAGCACCTTCGCCGAGCGCAGCGCCTCGTTGACGGTCTTGGCGAGGGACCGCTCGAAACCGGAGACGTGGGTCCCGCCCTTGGGGGTGGCGATGATGTTGACGAAGGACTTCACGGTGGCGTCGTAGCCGGTGCCCCAGCGCAGGGCGATGTCGACCGCCAGCTCCCGGGTGACCTCCGTGGGCGTCATGTGGCCCCGGTCGTCCAGCACGGGCACGGTCTCCTTGAAGGAGCCCTGACCGGTCAGTCGCAGCACATCGCAGACTGCCTTGTCCTGCGCGAGGTACTCGCAGAACTCGCTGATCCCGCCGTCGTAGCGGAAGGTCTCCTCGACCGGCTTCTCGTCATCCAGGCCCCGCTCGTCCCGGACGACGAGGGTCAGACCGGGCACGAGGAAGGCCGTCTGCCGGGCGCGGCCGTACAGGGTCTCCAGGGAGAGCTTGGCGTCCTTGAGGAAGATCTGCCGGTCCGCCCAGTACCGCACGCGGGTCCCGGTGCGGGCCTTGGGAACGCGCTTGACCTTGCGCAGCCCGTTCGCCGGGTCGAACGGGCTGTCCGGGCCCGATTCGGTGAAGATGCCGGGGACCCCGCGCCGGAAGCTGATGGCGTGGGTGGACCCGTTCCTGTCGACCTCGACGTCGAGCCGCGCGGACAGGGCGTTGACCACGGAGGCGCCGACGCCGTGGAGCCCGCCGGAAGCCGCGTACGAGCCGCCGCCGAACTTGCCGCCCGCGTGCAGCTTGGTCATCACGACCTCAACACCCGAGAGGCCGGTCTTGGGCTCGACATCGACGGGGATGCCGCGCCCGTTGTCCTTGACCTCCACCGAGCCGTCCTCATGCAGGACGACCTCGATGCGGTCGCAGTAGCCGCCGAGCGCCTCATCGACCGAATTGTCGATGATCTCCCACAGGCAGTGCAGCAGGCCGCGGCTGTCCGTCGAGCCGATATACATGCCCGGACGCTTGCGCACCGCTTCAAGCCCTTCAAGGACGAGCAGGTGCCGCGCGGTGTAGTTGGAGCCGCCCCGGTCTGCTCCGGTCAGCAGCGCAGTGGACGGCACAGACATCTCGGCGGTCACGCGGTTCGCTCCTCGCTGAATTTCAGGCTGGCCCTGGGACGGGCACAGGGTGGCTGGGTCGCCGCCAGAAGCGTACAGAGGCCTGGTAGAGCCTTTGTGCAGCCACCCGTGAGAACGCCCATGCTAGTCCAGGGTCGCTCGTACGTTCGATCCCTCGATGGGGTGACGCGTACATCACGTTCCCTTCGAGGCATGAACCATTTAGGCTCCGGGCACGTCCTGAAGAACAACCGGCAATCCAGCCGGCGGGACAAGACCGACAAGCGACGTGAATCCGTAAGCCAGCGCAATACGGCTCATTCGCCGCCAACCGTCATCATCCGGCCGACTCGGAAGAAAGTTTCGAGGAAAAGCCACCTGCGGGAACGTTTTCGGCCTGGTTGGATGTTGACCCTGGTACGACAGCTCGTCGAGCTAGAGAAGAGGCGACGTGACTACTGTTCTGACCCCCGCGAGCCCGCTGACGGCCGCTGACCGCTGCGACCGCTGCGGCGCCCAGGCATACCTGCGCGTCGTTCTGACGAGCGGTGGTGAACTGCTCTTCTGCGCCCACCACGGACGCAAGTTCGAGCCAGAACTCAAGAAGATCGCCGCGGAAATACAGGATGAGACGGAGCGGCTGACCGCTGCCCCGGCGTCCGCGTCCGCGTCCGAAGAGGAACGCTGACACGCGACGCATCCACGACGAGCGAGGACCGGCTAAGGCCGGCGATGGGCGGTCACCCCAGTTCAGGGGCGACCGCCCGCCTCGTATCCGCACGGCGCGATCTGGCGTGAGATCTGGCTGAAATCAGCCGTGCCGGTCCACCAGCGGCGCCACCGCCGAGACCCGGGTGTACACCCCGGGGCTGCCCGGCTGCGCGCATCCACTTCCCCACGAGACGAGTCCGACCAGACGGCCCCGGGCCACCAGAGGCCCGCCGCTGTCGCCCTGGCAGGCGTCCCGCCCGCCGCGCGGCTCCCCCGCGCACAGCATGGTGCGGGCCTCGTAGGTGCCCTCCGCGCTGCCCGGGTAGGCCCGCTCGCAGCGCTTGTCGTCGAGCACCTGGACCCCGGCCGCCATCAGCTTGGCCGAGTAGCTGCCCTTGCCGTCCGTGTCCCCCCAGCCGTACACCATCGCCTTGATCCCGGGCTGGTAGGCCCGGTCCCCCCTCTTCGCCATCGGGAGCACGCGCTCGGCGGGCACCGCCCGCTCCAGCGTCAGCACCGCGATGTCCCCGGCGTTCGTCTTCGGGTTGTATTCCGGGTTGGCCCACACCTTGCGCAGCGGGACCTCCTCGCCCTCGTTCCCGCCCAGGTCCCCGCGGCCGACGATCGCGCGCAGGTCCCCGACCGCGCTGCGGTCCACGCCGAGCACTTCACGGCTCATGCAGTGTGCTGCCGTGATCACCGTGGTGCGGGAGACCACCACCCCGCCACAGAACTGACCTGAGCGGGTGCCGCCGAACCGGTCACGGCTGCTCAGCGCCACTACCCATGGCGCGTCCTTGGCCTCTACGGGATGACCACCGATAACGATGCCGTCCGCGACCGCCGACCCTGGCACCACCAGCGCCCACGCGAGCGCCGCGAGCAACGGGGTGTACAGCCGAGAGAGCAGAGTACGCATGCGGCCTCCTGACCTAGCGGAGCGAGCTGTGCGCCAAGAGTCACCCAGACGGGCGCTCACCGCATCCGGACAGCACGGAGGCCGGGATCGCCCAGAGCGGCCCCGGCCTCCGAAGGCCCAACGTGCGGGGCCGGTCAGTCCAGGTAGTCCCGCAGCACCTGCGAACGGGAGGGATGGCGTAGCTTCGACATCGTCTTCGACTCGATCTGCCGGATGCGCTCACGCGTCACGCCGTAGACCTTGCCGATCTCGTCCAGTGTCTTCGGCTGGCCGTCCGTGAGACCGAAGCGCATGGAGACCACGCCCGCCTCACGCTCGCTGAGCGTGTCGAGGACAGAGTGCAGCTGCTCCTGCAGAAGCGTGAAGCTGACCGCGTCGGCGGGCACGACCGCCTCGGAGTCCTCGATCAGGTCACCGAACTCGCTGTCCCCGTCCTCGCCCAGCGGCGTGTGCAGGGAGATCGGCTCGCGACCGTACTTCTGGACCTCGATGACCTTCTCCGGGGTCATGTCGAGTTCCTTGGCCAGCTCCTCCGGGGTGGGCTCGCGGCCCAGATCCTGGAGCATCTGCCGCTGCACCCGCGCGAGCTTGTTGATGACCTCGACCATGTGCACCGGAATACGGATGGTGCGGGCCTGGTCGGCCATAGCGCGGGTGATCGCCTGGCGAATCCACCAGGTCGCGTACGTCGAGAACTTGTAACCCTTGGTGTAGTCGAACTTCTCGACCGCGCGGATCAGACCGAGGTTGCCCTCCTGGATGAGGTCCAGGAAGAGCATGCCGCGACCGGTGTAGCGCTTGGCGAGCGAGACGACGAGCCGGAGGTTGGCCTCAAGGAGGTGGTTCTTGGCGCGGCGACCGTCCTCAGCGATGATCTCCAGCTCGCGCTTGAGCTTCGGCGCCAGCTTGTCGGCGTTGGCCAGCTTGTCCTCGGCGAACAGGCCCGCCTCGATCCGCTTGGCGAGCTCGACCTCCTGCTCGGCGTTGAGGAGGGGGACCTTGCCGATCTGCTTGAGGTAGTCCTTGACCGGGTCGGCGGTGGCACCCGCGGCGGCGACCTGCTGGGCCGGGGCGTCATCCTCGTCATCGTCGGAGAGGACGAAGCCCTGGTTCTCGGGCTCTCCCTCTCCGCCTTCGGTCTTACCCGCCGCCGGGGTCTGCGGCTCATCGCCCGACTCATCGCCGTCGATCAGCTCGTCCGCGTCCTTCTTGGACGCGGTCTTCTTGGCGGTGGCCTTCTTCGCGGTGGCCTTCTTCGCCACCGTCTTCTTGGCCACGGTCTTCTTGGCGACGGCCCTCTTCGCGGGGGTGACCTCGTCGGTCATGCTCTCGTCGGCCTCGGCCGACGAGGCCGTCGCCGCGGCGGTGGCCTTCTTGGCCGCGACTGTCTTGGCGGCGACCGTCTTGGTGGCGGTGCGCTTCGCGGGGCTCTTCGCTGCGACGCTCTTGCGGGTGCGCTTGGGCGCCTCTGCGGCACTGACCATCAGCGTCACACCCTCCTCGTCGAGGACCTGGTTGAGGCTGCGCAGAACATTCTTCCACTGGGTTGGCGGAATCTGGTCAGCCTCGAAGGCCCGACGCACGTCGTCGCCGGCGATCTGCCCCTCAGCCTTTCCCCGCTCGATGAGCGCCATGACAGACTCGGATTCGGCGATCTCCGACGGGAGCGTACGGGATGTGCTGGCCGACACGAACAACCTCTCGGAACGATGGAAACGGCTTCCGGCTCCGTCCGTGGCGGACCGGAGCCGACGACCACCGGCAAGGATGAACCGGCGGCGCGGGTGGAAGTGCGAAGGGCAACAGCGTCGTGAACGACGTCCGTATTCCTTCAGCGGCTACCACCTCTTTAGTCATCGCGCTGCCTCAAAGAGTGTTACGCCCAATCCTCGTGGCCCGAGTCACACCCCATACCGGCCGCAAACCGCACCCAAGGGGACAGATCATGACGCGTCGCCGAACCCAGCGGTCGGTTTCGGTCGCCCGACCAGGGTTCGGCGACGCCGCCGCTCGCCCGAGGCGAGGTCAGCATCCGTTCCGTCTGCGGCCGAGCTCAGTGCTCGCGGGGCGCGGGGACCACGCGGTCGACCTCGGGGTGGACCGTGAGCAGTTGGCACATCGCCGCTTCCGCGCCCGCCCCGTCCCCCGACCCGACCGCGTCGATGATCCGGCGGTGCTGGCCGACACCCGCCTCGGTGGCCCGGTCACACCCGATGACCGGTCCGCCGGAGACATGGAGCGCGGCGGCGACGATGCCCGCCAGGTGCTCCAGCATCCGGTTGCCCGCGATCTGCAGCAGCACCGTGTGGAACTCCGCGTCGGCCCGGGAGAAGGTGAGGGCGTCCCCCTGCCCCAGGGCGTGGCTCATGATCTCGACGACCTCGGCGAGCCGCTGCTGGGCGTCCTCGCGGCCGTGTCCGGCGGCGAGCCGCGCGGCGAGGGGCTCGATGGTCCAGCGCAGCTGGCACAGCTCCCGGCGCTGGTCGTCTCGCTGCGGGCCGAAGGCCCGCCACTCGATGATGTCCGGGTCGAGAAGGTTCCAGTCGCTGACGGGCCGGACTCGCGTGCCGACGTTGGGCCGGGCGCTGACCAGGCCCTTGGCCTCCAGGACGCGAAGAGATTCCCGCACGACGGTGCGGGAGACCTCGAATCGCTGGCCGATCTCCTCCGGCACGAGTGGGCGATCGGCGCCCAGATCTCCTGAGACGATCATTTGTCCGAGCTGTTGGACGAGTTGGCCGTGCAGGCCGCGGCCGCGGCTGCTGGCCGAGCGCCGGCCCACTCGGCCCAGCTCCGCGTCGGCGGCGTCCCAGGACGGGGCGGCCACGCGATCGGCGCCGGGAGCCTCGGCGTAGGGGTAGCGGTCAAGCTCGCCCGAGCCTGCGAGGCCGGAATCGACGGGGCGAGCCGCGGTCGTGGTGGTGTGCGCAAGGGTACTCACGCATCCTTTGTCGGCGACGCCCCCAGAGCCCTTAAGGTCTTTGGTGAAAAGCACACGAAAGGGTGATCGCGCATTACCTCACAATTGACGTCCAATCGGACAGAAGTGAGCGGGCTGCGCGAAGTTGCGGCCACTTCCCACGCCCCCTACGCGCCCTCGTGGTCGCTGCCCACACCCGTACTCCGGCGCACCTTCTGACCGTGTCACTTCGCACGCTGGGCTCGTACGACCCGTCCCGGTCTCGGTCGGCCACGCAGCGCGGTGAGCGCGTAGGCGCACAGCAGCACGGCGATCGACAGCACCATCACCTGCCCGACGGGCTGAGCCACCAGCCGCACCGCGAGCGCCACACCCCGGTCCGATTCCGCCGGCCATTCGACCAGCGCGGCCGACCGCAGCCGCTCGGGCATCCCGATGACCGACCGCGCCGACGGCTCATCGAGCGCCCGCCGCACCAGCGGAAGCATCAGGATGGGCACGGCGAGCGCGGCGGCGAAGCCCGCGAGGGTGGACCGGAAGACCGCAGCGGCGAGCAGCCCGGCCCAGGTACACCCGGCCGCGAGCGCGCACCAGCCGGCCAGCAGTGCGGGCCAGCCGCTGGGCAGCGGAGCCGCGTCAGCGCCGAACAGCAGCCACAGCGCCGGGCCGTTGACGAAGACGACCAGCAGTGCGAGCAGCACAGCGACCCAGGACCAGACCAGCGCCTTCGCCGCCAGCAGGGCGAGCCGGCGCGGGGCCGCGCCCTGCGTCGGGGCCAGCGCCGGGTAGCGGTATTCCTGGCCGAAGGCGAGGGCGCCGAGCAGCCCGGCACCCACGGCGACCGGTGGCAGCGGCAGCGCGTCCGGCCACCCGGCCAGCAGTCTGGGCGCTCCCGCGCCGGTACGCGCGAGCAGCACGGCGGCGGCGAGGGAGGCCGCGAACGTCACGACGACCACGTACCAGGCGGTGCGAATCCCGCTGGCGCGGCGGAGTTCGTAGCGCACGGGCCAGGCCGGGCCCGGCGGCGGAAACCGGGGCAGCGCGAGGGCCCGCGAGGCGGGCACCGTCTGGGGCTCCGGGGCTGGCTCGTCCGCCGGTGTCGGCCACGGGCTGCCGTCCGCTTCCCGCGACGCGTGGACCGGGCCGTCCCGGCCGAGGGAAGCGCCCCAGCCGGCCGCACCGACGGGGAGGGGCAGGCCACCGCCCTGACCGTTCTCGTGCTGCGGCGGCGCGACCCCGGCTTGGGTCAGCTGGGCCGGCTGGCCGGGAGGCGGCGCAGGGGTGTGGCGACGCCCGTCGGCCCGGTTGAGCGGGGCCACTGGTCCCGAGTCGACGACCTCGTCAGCGAGCCGGTGCACGAGGATGCCGTGGCGGTAGGCGATCTCGCCCACGGCCGCGCAGCTGCTGCCGTAGACCGAGATACGGCCGCCCTCTTCCCGCACCACCTCGACGTGCTCGCCCGCCGACCGCGCCTCCTGAGTGAGGAGAACGCTGAGACGGTCCGCCAGCGGGGAGCGCACGGCGACGCGCGGCCGCAGGCGAGTGCGGACGAAGTCGGCGGCCGGCTGGTCGGCGACCAGCCGGCCGCTCTCGATGGCCACGACCCGGTCGGCCAGCTTGTCGATCCCCTTGGGGTCGCTCGCAGTGACGAGTACGGCGCCGCCCTGCGCCACGTAGCCCCGCAACAGCCCGTTCAGCCAGGCGGTCTCGCGAGGCGACAGCCCGCGGGCGGGCTCGTCGAGGACGAGCGAGTGCGGGTCGCCCAAGAGGGCCGCCGCCAGGCCGAGCCGCCGGTCCATGCCGCGCGAGTAGTCGCCGAGCCGCTGGTCGGCGAGGCCACTGAGGCCCACCAGTTCGAGCACCTCATCAGCGCGGGCGGCAGGCACCCCGGCTGCCGCGGAAAGCATCCGGAGGTGGCTCCGCGCGGTGCGGCCGGGATGCCCCGGGACGTCACCGAGCAGCACACCGACCTCACGGGCGGGGTGCGGCACGCTGTGGAGCGGGCGCCCCCGGAAGAGGGCGAGACCGCGGCCGGACTCCAGTTGCAGCAGCAGACGCAGCGCGCCGCTCTTCCCCGCGCCCGGGGCACCGAGCAGGGCGGTGACATGGCCGGGACGGGCTTCGAAGGTGAGGTCGTCGACGGCGGGCGGCTGGTTACGGCGGGGGGCGCTGGTCAGCCCGATGGCCTGGATCATGACTTCTCTCGCGGGGGCGTGAGACCGCTCAGCGGAGCGTGAGGGACAGGGGCTACCGCAGAAAGGTAACCCGATCTGTCCTATTTTCAGCGCACATATGATGCGCGTGCCGCCGCCGTGTCATACCTCGGGGCGCAGCATCGGCGGGTTGAGCACCGTCGCTCCCCCAGCCCGGAACAGCTGCGCGGGCCGACCGCCCTGCCGCGTCGTCGTTCCTCCCGTGGGCACCAGGAAGCCCGGCGTGCCGGTCACCTTGCGGTGGAAGTTGCGGGGGTCCAACGCCACCCCCCACACCGCCTCGTACACCCGGCGCAGCTCGCCGACGGTGAACTCCTGCGGGCAGAAGGCGGTGGCGAGCGAGGAGTATTCGATCTTCGAACGGGCTCGCTCCACGCCGTCCGCGAGGATGCGCGCGTGATCGAAGGCGAGGGGGTCGGCCTGCCCCTCCTCACGTCCGAACGCCGCGTCCTGGTCCAGCAGCGAGTCCACAGGGGCCCAGCGCGCGCTGTGCGCGTCACCGCCCGCACGCGGGGCGGGCAGGTCGGGGGCGAGGACGAGATGCGCGACGCTGACCACGCGCATCCTGGGGTCACGCTTCGGGTCTCCGTACGTCGCCAGCTGTTCGAGGTGCGCGCAGTTGGGCGGCGCGGGAACCGTCGGCTCCTGAGCGAGCAGGCCCGTCTCCTCCACCAGCTCGCGCGCGGCGGCCACCGCCAGGTCCTCGTCGGCCCGTACGAAGCCACCAGGTAGCGCCCAACGTCCCTGGAAGGGCGGCTCACCGCGACGGACGGCGAGGGCGCACAGCGCGTGCCGCCGCACGGTGAGCACGACCAGATCGACAGTGACGGCGAAGGGCGGAAAGGCCGACGGGTCGTAGGGCATGAGGGGATCATAGTCGTCTGCTTGACGATAAAAAGGCTCTTGCGCAGCCCCGTCAGCGTCCATCTCAGCACCGCTGAGATCGCCGCCCTCAGCCCACGCGCCCCATCGGCCCATCCCCCCACGTCACACCCCCAACTGCAGTCCGTCGGCGGCTTCCTCAACCATGCCGAGGCCGAGCTTGCTGACCCGGACGGAAAACGGCTGCTCCGCCACGCGCAGTCCGGTGAACTGCGACGGTCCGAGAGGCGCGGTGGGCAGGGGCCGCACGGCGACGGTCCCTGCCGGCACATCGGGCCTGACACCCGCGAGTGAGGTGAGGAGCTGCACGCCGCTCGCCGCGGCGACAGCGGCCGGGCGGCAGGCCGCGGGGTGCGGCGCCGGTACACCGCCCGCGCGGCGCTGCTCCCCCGCGTACATCTCCGGCAGGCGATAGCCGAACGCCTCCGCGGCGCCGAGGACGCCGAGCAGCAGCGCGCCCGCCTCACGCGCGTGCCCCGCGGCGGCGAGCCCGCCGACGGCCACCGCCGTCTCATGCACCCGCACCGCGCCGCTGCGGTGTCCGAACGGGTTGTACTCCGGTTCCTTGATGCCGAGGCCGCGCAGCCCCCAGCCGGAGTCGAGAGCCGGCTCGGCCAGGCGCCGGGCCAGTTCCCCGGTCAGTTCAGGGTCCAGCAACCCGGGGGCGAACTCCCCGTCCCCGAGCAGACCGGTGTCGAGGAGATGGGCGCTGGAGCTGCCCAGATACGGAACCGGCCGCCCTTCGGGCGTGATTGCCGCCGCCGGGCGCCCACCAGCGTGGTCCTCCACCCAGAAGTCCGCTGGGAAGCCGCCCCGCAGCCGCTGTGCCCATTCCTCCCAGCGATCGGTCTCCGCGTGGCCGAACGCCCGCAGGAGATCAGCGCCGAGCACCGCGGCCCGGTGAGCGTGCGCCTGCGTCTCACAGCGGTACGGGCCGCCCGGCGCCGGGTCCGGCAGATACCCGTTGGGCCCCGCACTCTTCAGCAGCCACCGCAGGCAGCGCTCCGCCGCCGGCATCAGTGGCTCCACTTCTCGCTCGGGCAGACCCCAGCGGCGTGCTTCGGCGAGCACTACGGGAAACAGGAGGGTGGCCTCCACTCCCGTACAACCGGGCGGGAGTCGGGGCCCCGAGTGGCGCAGCGCACCAGCGATCCGCCCCGTATCCGTGCTTCCGTCGGTGAGGTGGCGACGGGCGAGGGTGCGGAGGGTGCCCGCGGCGAGCCCGGTGCCCAGCGGCAGCGTCATACGGGCCGCCCACAGGGATTCGGCGGGAGCGAGGCCGCAACGCCACGGCACTCCCGCCGCGAGATGGCAGTCAGCCGGCTGGTCGGGATCGCGCACCAGCAGCGCCCCCAAATCATCAAGGCTGGTGCGCAGCAAGGTCTCGGCCCTGGGGTCATCGCACTCGGCTCGCGCTGTCCGCCAGGACTGGCCCGTACTGTCCGCGCGCGGGCCGGGCACGAGGAGGCTGGGCGATGGCCGCAGGAGTGCGGGCCGTTCGTGCCGGACCCGCACCGGCCGCCGCTGCCCCGCTGTCGCCGACCGCTCCAGCCGGACCCGCAGCTCGACGGTCTTGGAAGCGCCGGGGCCCAGCTCCATCTCCCACCGCAGCAGCCCGGTGGCGGCCAGCAAGTCCTGCGGTGCGGGGTCCGCCGCGACGACGGCATGGACGGTGTCCGCGGACCATCGCAGCCCCAAGCCGCAGACGCTGGCCTTGAGTTCCCGACCGGCTCGGCCGGTGGCGGCCGCCGCCAGCTCGGCGAGGTCCGTCCCCAGGACCAGCTCCAACGGCAGCCGTACGGAGCGGACGGCGTGACTGCGCACGGTGACGCGCTCGCGGCCGTCGGCGGACCGCAGCCGCTCGACACTGACCGCGGGGTCCGGCCCGTGGTCCCCCAGGCCGCGGACCGTGGCGACGAAGCGGGCGGAGTGCGCCGAGAGCAGCCGCCCCTGCACGGGAAGTGGTTCCCGCCCGCCGATCCGTAACAGACAGCGGGCCAGCACTCGCCGCCCGTCGCGGTAGAACCCGTTTATGCCGTGCCCGGTCAGCTGTCCGTGCTCTTCCGAGATCACGAGTCCGGGCAGCGCCACACACATCAGCGCTGTGTGCACCGGCTGCGGTTCGGGCGGCGGCCCGTCGTCGGTTCGCCGGGCGGGGAATCCGCTACGGCCCGGCTGGCCTGCGGGGTAGCGCCGACCAGCGGGCGCGCCGGGACCCGGCGGCAGGTCGTGGCCGACGATGGCCTCGGCACCGGCGAAGCCTGTCTGCCTGGTCGAGCCCTGGGCACCGCTCGGGGTGCCGGGCCCGGTCTGGGCGTCGCCTTGCATCCTCTGACCTCCTTCGAGAGTGCTGGGGCGGGAACGGTCTCGCCAGAGGGTGAACGGCGCCGTCACGGTCCAGGTCACGTGCACGGCCGCCCGGGCTGCCGGCCGGGCGGCCCAGCGGTCACGTCCTGCCGTCTGCTCCCCGTGACCCGCCACGGCGGCGGGACCGGGGCTTGTCAGCCGGGCCGCGGCTGTCCGCGACACCGCGCCCGGTGCCCGGTCGGCTCTGAGTACCGGACTGCGGCCGGGCGCGCCGCCGCTGGCGCGGCACCGCCACCGGCGCACCGGGCGCAGGCGGCGTCTTCCGCGCTCCGGCTGCCAGGCGCGGAGTCCCCTCTTCGCCACGCTCACGGCGCGTGTCGTCCTGCCGGGCCGACTGGGGCTCCCGCGCGGGCCACGCTGCCTCCGGCGGCCGCGTCTCGGTTTCCCTCCGTCGCTCAGGCGGCGTCGGCGAGGTCCGCGCCCTCAGTTTCTTCGTCAGCTTCAGCGGCCTCAGTGCCTGGGGAGTCATACGGGCGGAGCCGAGGCGCTCCAGTTCGTCGTGGACGGCGATGTGCAGCGCGCTGTCCGCGGCGCGGCCGGTGCGTTCATGCCGAAGGCAGCGGCGCAGCTGCTCCGGGTCGATGCCTTCGTTGCACGCCTGGTGCAGCAGCTGCGCGAAGACATACCCAGGGTCCGCGTGCAGGGCTCGGCTGAGCGCGACCCTGGCCTCCGGCTCATCGCCCAGCGACCACGCGACCCACCCCGCCAGCGTGAGCGGAGCCGCCGCGTGATCCTCGTAGGAGCCCACGCAGCGGCGGGCGAGCGCGCGCCACAAGCGGAGGGCGGGCTCCGCCTCCGGGCCTTCCATCCACCCCGCTGCCCGGTCACGCGTGGCGCGGTCCTGAAGCCCGAGGATGATCGCCGCGGCCTCGTCGAGCGCGAGGAGGTCGTCGTCTCGTACGTCGGCAGCCGACCGTCCCGCGGCCGACGGGGACTTCGCGAAGCGGACGAGGACCCTGCCCGCGAGATCCAGGGTGTCAGCCCGCACCCCGGCGCAGTCGGTGTCGCCGAGCATGCGCGGCACGAGATCCATGGCGGCCGCGTCCAGGGCTTGCTCCTGCTCGGCGGCGCGTGCCGTGGTCAGTGGCATCAGCCGGTCCTCCATCTGACGCAGCGAACCCCGCACCTGGATTCCGGCGTACGCGGCTGCCGCGGCCATCACTGACGTGCCGGACGGTACAAGTGGTGTGCCTTCTGGCGGGCAACAGCGCTGGTCAGGGCAGCAGTATGACCAGAAGCTCCCTTCGGAGACGCACAGCGCTTCGTAGATGGGCGCCTGCAGCGTCCCGCACGACAGGCGCAGACGCTGGGCGAGGGGGCGCAGCCGCTCCATGACATCGCGCCCGGTCTCTCCCTGCTTCGGCTCCTGGCAGAGGAAGAGGACGATGCCGCTGGGCCGGTGACCACGCTTACGACTGCCCGCGACCAGACATTCAGCGAGCTGGTCGCAGACCTCCGGCCAGTCCTGGCTGGCGGGGGGAATGCCCAGTCGGAGGCGGCCGCCGAAGCGGCCGCGCTCGCCGTGCAGCGCGATCATCACGATGCTGTCGGTGGGGTGGAAGCCCAGAAGGTAGGGCAGGGCGTCGGCGAGTTCGGCCGGACTGCGGAGGGTGATCTGCTCGATCGCGGCCGGGTCGGAGGCGCCGGCCGGGCGCGGCGATCCGGAGGTGCCGGACGGGCTGAATGGTTCGTTGCGGTTCGTCATGGCCCGACGATCCCGCGGTCCGTCCAGCCGCCACCAGGCCTGTGGATAACCCGCAGATTGTCGTACTAATGCTGTGGACGGCGGTTATCCACAGGCCGCCCGGCCCATTCGCGCAATGTCAGTGGCATCGGGTTGCATGGGGGCATGACCAACGAAGAACTCCGCGTCTCAGCTGATCGCGTCTTGGCCCGCCTCGTCGGCGACCCGACGGGCGCCGCACAGTTGCGGGAGGACCAGTGGCGCGCCATCGAGGCGCTGGTCGCCGACCACCGCCGAGCGCTGGTCGTGCAGCGCACGGGCTGGGGCAAGTCCGCGGTGTACTTCGTGGCCACGGCTCTGCTGCGTGAGCGCGGCAGTGGACCCACGGTGATCGTCTCGCCGCTGCTCGCGCTGATGCGCAACCAGGTGGAGGCCGCCGCGCGCGCCGGTATCCGCGCGCGCACCATCAATTCCGCCAACACGGAGGAATGGGACACCGTCCAGGCCGAGGTCGCCGCCGGTGAGGTGGATGTGCTGCTCGTGAGCCCGGAGCGGCTGAACAATCCCGATTTCCGTGACCAGGTGCTGCCCAAGCTCGCCGCGGCGACCGGCCTGCTCGTCGTGGACGAGGCGCACTGCATCTCCGACTGGGGTCACGACTTCCGGCCGGACTACCGCCGCCTGCGGACGATGCTCGCCGACCTGCCGCCGGATGTGCCCGTGCTCGCCACCACGGCGACGGCCAACGCGCGGGTCACCGCCGATGTCGCCGAGCAGTTGGGGACCGGGGAGGGCCTGGCGGAGACGCTGGTACTGCGTGGGCCGCTGGACCGGGAGAGCCTGAGCCTGGGCGTGCTCAACCTGCCCGACGCGGCGCACCGCCTGGCCTGGCTCGCCGACCATCTGGGCGAGCTGCCGGGCTCCGGCATCATCTACACCCTCACCGTCGCGGCGGCTGAAGAGGTCACGGCTTATCTGCGCCGGTGCGGACACACCGTGGCCTCCTACTCGGGCAAGACGGAAGACGCGGACCGGCGGGTGGCCGAGGCGGATCTCCTGGCCAACCGGGTCAAGGCGGTGGTCGCCACCTCCGCGCTGGGCATGGGGTTCGACAAGCCCGACCTCGGATTCGTCGTCCACCTCGGCTCCCCCTCCTCGCCCATCGCCTACTACCAGCAGGTCGGCCGTGCGGGGCGCGGAGTGGAGCACGCCGAGGTGCTGTTGCTGCCAGGCCCCGAGGATGAGGCGATCTGGCGCTACTTCGCCTCGCTCGCCTTCCCGCCGGAAGAGCAGGTGCGCCGCACGCTGGATGTGCTGGCGGCGGCTGGCCGGCCGCTCTCCCTGCCCGCGCTCGAACCGCAGGTGGAACTGCGCCGCTCCCGCCTGGAGATCATGCTCAAGGTGCTCGATGTGGACGGTGCCGTACACCGGGTGCGCGGTGGCTGGACGGCCACCGGGCAGCCCTGGGCGTATGACGCCGAGCGGTATGCCTGGGTGGCCCGCCAGCGTGAGGCCGAGCAGGAGGCGATGCGCACGTACGCCGCGACGACGGAATGCCGGATGGAGTTCCTGCGCCGCCAGCTCGACGACGAGGCGGCGGCCCCGTGCGGGCGCTGTGACAACTGTGCGGGGCCCCGGTTCACGGCGGAGGTCTCCCCGGCCGCGCTGGACGCGGCGCGCGGTGAGCTGGGCAGGCCGGGCGTGGAGGTGGAGCCACGCCGCATGTGGCCCACGGGACTTCCCTCCGTGGGCGTCAACCTCAAGGGCCGGATTCCGGCCGACGAGCAGGCCTCGCCAGGACGGGCCCTCGGCCGCCTGTCCGACATCGGCTGGGGCAACCGGCTGCGGCCCCTGCTCGCGCCGCAGTCGCCGGACGGTGAGGTGTCCGGCGAAGTGGCGGACGCTGTGGTCACGGTGCTCGCCGACTGGGCCAGGGGGCCAGGCGGTTGGGCCTCGGGGGAGCCCGGCGCACCGGCCCGCCCCGTGGGCGTCGTCACGCTGTCCTCGCGCACCCGGCCCCGGCTGATCCAGTCATTGGGCGAGCGGATCGCCACCATTGGCCGGATGCCACTGCTCGGCTCCATCGAGCACCAGGACGACGGGGTCGACACCCGCGTACCCCGCACCAACAGCGCTCAACGGCTCAGGGCACTGCACGGGGCCCTGACTGTGCCTCCGGCCCTGGCTGACGCGCTCTCGGCGACGGACGGCCCGGTGCTGCTGGTGGACGATCTCACCGACACTGGCTGGACCCTCGCGGTCGCCGCCAGGCTGCTGCGGCACGCAGGCGCGCGGGAGGTGTTTCCCCTGGTCCTCGCGATGCAGGGATGACAAGGACGGTCAGACGGCGGCAACGAGCAGAAATATAAGGGATATACAGCCCAGGAGTGGCCAAATTCGGCAGCTGTTCATTGCCGCCCGCCAGTGTGGCCGCGAGAATTGCAGGAGTTCCCCGGCCTGCCCAGCACACAACTGGGCGCTTCCGTGGTGTGCGCCACGCCTGGCGCCGTCTCCGGCTCAGGCGTTGACACGAAGGGAGGACCGTGACCTTCGGCTTCGCCTCGCCTCCTCCGGCCGACCCCGCTCCCCGTCTCGGCCGCGTACTTGAGCCCGCCGAGTGGGCAGCCGCCAACATCCCCTTACTGCCCAACCCCCGTGAACTGGTCAACGGCCTCCACGAGCGCCATCGCCCCGCGCCGTCGACGGCGGTCGTGGGGGTGCTGGACCAGAAGGGACGGCTTACCGCGAGCGCCTCGTTCCGGCAGCACGACGGGGACGCGGACGGCTGGGAGCTGCGCAACGGCCTGCTGGCGCGGCTGCGCCGGATCATCCCGCACGACCTGCGGCTGCGTACACCAGTCCGTACGGCGGTGCTGCTCTACTGCCGTGAGGGCGACGGGCGGTGGACGGAGGAAGACGGCGCGTGGATGTGGGGCCTGCGGGACGCGTGCACACTGCACGGCTTGCGCTGCGGGGCGTACATCACCCTCACCCGAGGAGGCTGGCAGGTCCTCGGGGAAGGCAGGAGCGGTCGGCGGCCGTGTTCCCTCTCGCGGCAGGAAACCGCGATCCCGGAAGAGCGGAAAGCGGCCGGAGAGGAGACGACCGTACGGCGGGCGGGCGGTGGGCCCACGACAGGCGGGCTGCGCCACTCGGCCGCTTGCTGACCGGCTGACCGGAAACCGGAAGCGCCGATAGCCGGACGACCCCTCAGTGCTGGGGACGTCCGGCTGGGAGCACCAAAACGATCGCGCTCTGTGGCTATGGGAGCGGGTTAAACGCCCACGCCGAGCATGCTGTTGATGCGCTGAGGGTCGCCACAGACGATCAGCAGAGCACCAGCGCGGCTCATCGCCGCGGGCAGCAGACGGGCCACGGCTTCGTCGTCGCCACCGTTCACCGCCACGACGACGACCGGACGGCCGGCAGCGCGACCCGCGTCAGCGGCGGCGTAGAAGACATCGTCTGCCGCATCGTGCTGCGCCCAGTACGACGCCTCACCGAAGGACAGCTCATGCGCTGCCCAGGGGTGCGGGTCGCCGGTCGTGAGCACCAGCACCTCGCCGGGCGCACGGCCGGATTCGAGCAACAGGTCGACGGCCTCGTCAGCGGCGTCCAGCGAACCCTGCTCGGAGGCGGGGATCAACTGGACTTGCGGAGCGGCCGCCGCGTTGGAGGAGGCGGGCGGGGCAGCGGGGGCGGACGCGGACCGCGCCGCGTCACCCGGGGTGCGCTGCGCGGGGGTCGTGGCCGACCCTCGGTTCGGGCCGGGGCGTGCGGGCCGCATGGGGCCGGGCCGGGGGCCAGGGCCTGGGACAGGACGAGGGGTCGACGCGGTACGGCCGGGGGCCGGCGCTACGCGGGGACCCGGGACACTCTCGTGAATCTGAGGCTCCTCGGGGATGAGAGGCATGTGCTGATGTCTATCAAACGCCGACGCGAGGCGCGTCGGCGGGTGGCCTATTGGGTGGCCTGGACCGCTGAGAAGTCGAAACCGAGCTGGCCTTCGTCCTCCAAGTCGGGGATTTCGGGAGCGACACGGGGCCGCTTGAGGTGCTGCCAGCGAGGCAGCGAGTCCAGGTAGGCCCAGGACATCCGGTGGTGCGGAGTCGGGCCCAGCTCTCCCAGGGCGGCGCGGTGCGCGGGCGAGGGATAGCCCGCGTTGTCCTCGAAGCAGAAGTCGGCACACCCGGAACCGAGTTCGGCCATCATCGCGTCACGCCGCACCTTGGCGAGCACGGAGGCGGCGGCCACCGCCACACAGGACTGGTCGCCCTTGATGACCGTGCGGACCTGCCAAGGGTCACCGAGGTAGTCGTGCTTACCGTCGAGGATGACCGCGTCAGGCCGTACGGGCAGCGCGTCGAGGGCACGCGACGCGGCCAGCCGCAGCGCCGCGGTCATGCCGAGTTCGTCGATCTCGCCCGGTGAGGCATGACCGAGGGCGTGGGCGGTGACCCAGGGCGCCAGCTCCGCGGCGAGCGCCGTCCGGCGAGCCCGGGTCAGCAGCTTGGAGTCAGTGAGCCCGACCGGCGGGCGGCGAAGCCCGGTGACGGCGGCGCAGACGGTGACAGGCCCGGCCCACGCTCCGCGTCCGACTTCATCGACGCCAGCGACGATCTTGGCTCCGGTCGTGGCACGCAGTGAGCGTTCGACGCTGTGAGTGGGCGGTTCGTAGGCCATGGCGTTGCCAAGACTACGCCGACCGGGTCAGCGGGTGTGCACCCGGAGCAGGGGAAGCATGATGCCATCGACGATGGCCTCGGTGTCTTGCCGGGTCAGGCTGCCCGGACGCATCTTCGAGCGGTACATCATGAGGGCCGGTATGACTTCGGAGACGACGTCCTCGATGGCGTCCGCACGCACCTCACCGCGCTCGATCCCACGCCGCACAATCTCCCGGAACAGCAGCTTGCCGGGGCGCAGGACCTCGTTCTGGATGAGATCGGTGAACCGTTCGGCCTCGGCGTCGTCGCATTCGTGTATGACGGCGCGGAGCGCCACGCCGGACGGCGAATACATCGCGGCGAGGGTGCCCTGGCAGAGACTGAGCAGGTCCTCGCGCAGAGTGCCGAGATCGGGCGTTTCGAGAGGAGCGGGCAGCCCGGCGCGCAGCGCGTCGATGACGAGATCTCCCTTCGAGGGCCAGCGGCGGTACACGGCGGCTTTGCCGGTGCGGGCCCGGGCAGCGATCCCCTCCATGGTGAGCCCCTTCCACCCGACCGCGGTCAGTTGCTGCACGGCGGCATCGAGAATGGCGCGCTCCAGTACGGGGCCGCGACGACGCAGCGGTTCGGGGGGCGGGGTGTGCGCCGAGGAGCACGAACTGGCCATGGCCAACTCTCCGTTGAGTCGTTAAAGGAGCGCGTGGGCTTGCGCTCCGCTATCCGAAATCACTACCGTCATCCAAACAGTGAACGCCATCGTTCACTAACCCTCTGGGGACAGATTGTGACAACCTCTCCTCTGACAACCGACAGGAAGCCGGGCGCCGCCCGGCGCGAGGGGCGTCCCAATGTCGCCCTCGTCATCATCGCCCTGTGCCAGCTCATGGTGGTGCTCGACGCCACAATTGTGAACATCGCCCTGCCGCACATCCAGCGGGCGCTCAGCTTCTCCACCACCGATCTCTCATGGGTGGTCACCGCCTATACGCTCGCCTTCGGCGGGCTTCTGCTTCTCGGCGGCCGGGCCGGCGACATCCTCGGCCGCAGGCGGGTCTTCGTCTTCGGCATCGTGCTCTTCACACTCGCCTCGCTGCTCGGCGGATTCGCCCAAGAGCCCTGGCAACTGCTCGCCGCACGCGCCATGCAGGGTGTCGGCGGGGCCATCGCCTCGCCAACTTCCCTCGCCCTGATCGCGACAACGTTCCCCGAGGGACCGGAGCGCAACCGGGCCTTCGGCGTCTTCGCGGCCGTGTCAGCGGGCGGAGGTGCCATCGGGCTGCTGGCGGGCGGAATGCTCACCGAGTGGCTCAACTGGCGCTGGGTGCTCTTCGTCAACGTCCCGATCGGCATCCTCATCGCCCTCCTGGCACCGCTGTACATCAGCGAGTCGCAACGGCACACGGGACGCTTCGACGCCGTCGGCGCGCTCACCTCCACGGGCGGCATGGTGGCACTCGTCTACGGGTTCATCCGGGCCTCCGAGGACGGCTGGGGCGACAACGTCACCCTGGCGTCATTCGGCGTCTCCCTGGTGCTTCTCGTCATCTTCACGCTGATCGAGCGGCGGGCAGCCGAACCGATCACTCCCCTGAAGATGTTCGCCGACCGCAACCGCTCGGGCACATACGTGATCATGCTGTCGCTCGCGGCGGCCATGTTCGGCATGTTCTTCTTCATCGTGATCTTCGTGCAGAACGTGCTGGACTACAGCCCCATCAAGGCTGGTCTCGCGTTCCTGCCGGTCAGCGCGGCGATCGTGGTGGGTGCGGGGCTCTCCCAGCGGCTGCTCCCGGTCCTGGGGCCCAAGCCGTTCCTCATCGCCGGTACGGCTATCGCCGGCATCGGCATGGCCTGGCAGATCGCGATCACTCCCGACAGCTCGTACGTCGGGAGCATTCTGGGCCCGATGGTCCTCTTCGGCGTCGGCATGGGGCTGAACTTCGTGACGGTCACACTGACCGCTGTCTCCGGTGTCGGACAGCATGAAGCGGGCGCGGCGTCCGGCCTGCTGAACGCGACACAACAGGTGGGCGGTGCGCTCGGGCTCTCCCTCCTCATGACGGTCTTCACGTCCGCCAGCCGGGACGAGGCGAAGGAACAACTCCCGTCCTTCATGGCCGAAGCGACCCGCGAGCAGAAGGCCGAGATGGCCAAGACGCACGACCTGCCCGCGCCCTGGGGTCATGAGGTGCTCACCCATGGCATCTCGCACACGTTCATCGCGGCCACCGCGCTGGTGGCCGCGGCGCTGGTCGTCGCGCTTCTTGTGATCAAGGTGCGCAAAAGCGACCTGGACGCCCTCAGCGGCACGGCGGCCGCCGCCGGACCGGCGGCTTGATCAGCAGCGGCAACGTCAGCGGTGTGGTGGTCCCCCAGCCTGGCACCACGGGACCACCACAGGCACGACCAGCACAGGAGCCACGGCGCGCGACAGCGACCGGCGACCGCTCTGGGCCCGGGCGGGCACCGGCGGGCATTCCGTAACGCGTCAGCCCGTGGCCACAGGAATCCAGGTCGGAAGTGCCTCCGTGCTGTCGCACCACTCGCTGGGCGGGGTACCCGCCGGGCCAGCCGCGACGACGCCTCCGGCGATCGCGCACGTGGTGTCCACGTCACCGCCCACCTGGGCCGTCGTCCAGAACGCCTGCTCGAAGGAGCCGAGGTTGCGCGCCGCGGCCCACAAGGCGAACGGCACCGTGTCGTGCGCGCTCGTACGGCGGCCGCAGCCGAGCACGGCGGCGACGGTGACCGGGTCCGCGAAGTCGAGCATGTCGCGGGCACGGCGCAGCCCCGCCTGTACGGCGCTGCGCGGCACAAGCGCCACGACGTCGTCCAGCAACTGCTCCGGGCTCCCGGTGCCGGCGGGGTCGGCGACGAGCGCTGCGGCTGCCGCGACCGCCATCGCCCCGGCCACCGCCTCCCGGTGCTGGTGCGTGGTGTAGGCGGAGATCTCCGCCTGGTGTGTCGCCTGCTCCGCGTCACCCGCGTACCAGGCGCCCAGCGGGGCGATTCGCATCGCGGCGCCATTGCCCCAGGAGCCCTGGCCATTGAAGAGAGCGGATGCCAGTTCGCGCCAGTCGGCTCCCTCTCTGACCAGACGGAGCATCCGGTTCACCGCGGGCCCGTAACCGCGGTCGAAGTCGTGGTGAGCGGCGAACGAAGCAGCGAGTGCGTCCTGGTCGATCCGGCCGTGGGTCACGAGGACGGCCAGCACGGAGGAGGCCATCTCCGTGTCGTCGGTCCACTGCCAAGGGCCGGGCGGCAGCTCACACGCTTTGAGGGAGGGATAGTTGGCGGGGACGAAGAACTGGGAACCGAGGGCGTCGCCCACGGCCAGACCACGCAAGCTCGCGTGGGCACGGCGGAATCGGTCAGCGGTCATCGCAGCGAACTCTAACGGGTAGCGGGTACGGCTCAGGAGTGCACCAGCGCTCGAATGGCCGGTCAAGGCGGTACCGCCCGTCGGCGCCGAGCACCAGCGCCCGGTGCTCCGCGTTGCCAGGGTTCGACAGGGACTCGAACTCGGCGACGCTCCAGTGGAACCACCGCATGCAGAACAGCCGCATGGTCAGGCCGTGGGTGACCAGCAGGACGTTCGGCGGGTGACCCGGGTCTTCGAAGCTCCGCCACAGGCTCTCCAGGAACGCGCCCACCCGGTCATACACGTCCGCGCCCGACTCGCCCTGGGCGAACCGGTAGAAGAAGTGGCCGTACGCGTCGCGGTACGCCTTCTGCTTGCGTACATCATCGCGGTCCTGCCAGTTGCCCCAGTCCTGTTCCCGCAGCCTCGGCTCCTCTCGCACCCGGGTCCGGGAGGGATTCAGCCCCAGCAGATGAAAGGTCTCGTGCGTGCGGCGGTACGGGGAGACGTAGGCGGAGACCGGTTCACCCGCGAACGTCTTCCGCAGCGCGGCACCCGCCTCCGCCGCCTGCTGCTGCCCCCGCCCCGTCAAGCTCAACGCATGATCAGGCTCCCTCTCATAGACAGTGTCATCGACGTTCCCCTCGGATTCGCCGTGCCGGACAAGGACGATGCGCTGGGGTCGTGCCATATAGCCCACCCTAGATCGGCCATCCGGGTAACGCCTCGGGCCCAGTGCCCCAAGTACCGCCTGCGCCTCACCGCCCCGTAACCCGTGGTCCCTCTCTCCCCCGCCTCTCCCCCCACCCCCCCGCTCCCGCTTCGTTCGCCGGATCAGTCGGCCGTCAGCCGCCCGTCGCGTAGCTCGCGGTGCTGACCGGCGAAGCGGCTGCGCAGCAACCGGTCGTGGGAGACCACGACGAGGGCGCCAGGCCACTCGGCGAGGGCCTGCTCCAGCTGTTCGACCAGGCCGAGCGCGAGGTGATTCGTTGGCTCGTCGAGCAGTAGCAGGTCAGCGGGCCTGGCCAGCAGGCGGGCGAGCGCCAGGCGGCGGCGCTGCCCGACGGAGAGCGCGCCCACGGGCACATGCAGGTCGCGCGCGCGGAACAACCCGTACGACAGGAGCAGCTGGGTGTGCTCCTCGGGCACCCCGGGCAGGCCGCGGCCGAACGCCGGCAGCAACCGTTCCTCGGGGTGGTCCGCCGGGATCTCCTGGGCGAGGTAGCCGATTCGGCCCCGGCGTATGACCTGCCCCTCGTCGGGTGGGAGCACCCCGGCCATGACCCGTAGCAGGGTGGACTTCCCGGCGCCGTTGGCTCCGTGGATGAGCAGCCGCTCCCCTGCGCCGACCGTGAGGGAGTCGACCGCGAGCCGGTCCCCGACGCGGACACCGTCGAGGCCCACGAGGACGCCGCCCGTGTCTCCCAGCGCCGGGCGGGCGGCGAACCGCAGCGGATCTGGCGGGCGGGGCACCGGATGCTCCCGCAGCCTGCGCAGCCGTTCCTGTGCGTTGCGGACCCTGCTGGACACCGAGGACTGCACGCGGCCCTTGTCCCGGTCGTACGCGACCTTGTTGCCGTCTTTCCTGGCCCGGCCGGGGGCGACCCGCGGGGCCACGGTCGCCGCGGTTTCGGCCAGCGCGGCGGTGTCCGCGCACCACTGCTCGTAGGCCTGCTCCCAGCGGTGGCGGGCCACGGCCTGCTCCTCGGTGAATCCCGCGTAGCCGCCGCCGTAGCGCACGAGGGTGCGGCGGTCACCGTCCACCTCCAGGATCGCGGTGGCCACCCGTTCCAGGAACACCCGGTCGTGCGAGACGGCGAGCACCGTGCCCGGATGCGCGCGCAACGCCTCCTCCAGCCAGCTGAGGGCCGTGGCGTCGAGGTGGTTGGTCGGTTCGTCGAGCAGCATCACCTCGGGCGCCGCGGCGATCAGGCAGGCCAGCCCGAGCCGTGCCTGCTCACCGCCGGAGAGGCTGCCCAGGCTCCGGTCGCGAGCGATGTGCGCGAGACCCAGGCCGTGCAGGGCTTTGTCGACTCGGGCATCGGCCTCATAGCCGCCGCGCGCCTCGAAGGCGGTGAGCAGCTCACCGTATGCGTCAAGCTCCTCGGGCCCGGCGTCGCCGAGGGTCGGCTCCAACGCGCGCAGCCGTCGCTCCATGCCCCGCAACTCCTCCAGGGCCTGGTCTATCGCGTCACTGACCGTCCGGTCCTGGGGGAGCTCGGGGGCCTGCCCGAGATGAACGGCGCCGCCTTCGGCGACGGTGACGACCACTCCTTCGTCAGGCTGGTCGGCTCCCGCCAGCAAGCGCAGGAGGGTGGACTTTCCCGCACCGTTCTCCCCCACGATGCCGATCCGTTCGTCGGGCCGTACGGAGAAGGACACGTCGTCGAGCAGCAACCGGTCCCCACGGGAGACGGTGACACCGCGCAGTGAGAGCTGAGTGGGCAAACGGATACCTCCAAGCATCAGCGGCGAGCTTCAAAGGCAACCCGAGTCGCGTTACGATGAGCATGGCACACCCGGCCGATCTAACGCAACAGGAGTTGCAATTGAACGATGAGACCGCCGACCAGGCCCCTGGCACCGTGCGCCCCGGCGGGCGCACCGCCCGCACCCGTGCCGCCGTCCGTGACGCCGTGCTCACCGGCCTCGCCGACTACGGCTATCCGGGGCTGACCGTCGACTATGTCGCCGAGCGATCGGGGGTGCACAAAACCACGCTCTACCGGCGCTGGGGCAGCGTCGACGGGCTCCTCGTGGACGCCCTCGACCTGGCGGGCGAGGACTCCTGGACGCCGCCCGACACCGGCACACTCGAAGGGGATCTGCACGCCCTCGCGGACGAGGTCGCCACCACCTTCGGCGACCCGGAGACGGCCGCGGCGCCCGCCGCCTTCATCGCGGCGGCCTTCCAGTCGGAGCGCGCCGCCGAGGCGCTCCACGACTTCTACCGCGAGCGGTTCGCCCGCTGCGGGCCTGTCGTCAGCCGGGCCGTCGAGCGCGGTGAGGCGCCGCCGGGCACCGACGCGGGCGCGGTCTCGCGAGCCGTCTCCGCTCCGCTGTTCTTCCGCGTGTTCATCACCCGCGAGCCACTCGAAGCGACGCACGCGGAGCAAGCCGCCGCGGCCGCCCTCGCCGCCACGCGCGCCGGGGTCTACGCCGGAAAAGCCGCGGCCCCCACCGCCGACCCGGGCGGCCGCACACACACCCTCGATCCCGGTGACCAGCCCGTCGCGTGACACGGCGGCCCACCGCCACGCGGCTCCGGCCCGAGCCCGACGAGGCAAGCCGCCCACCCCCGTGCCGGCCCATGTCCGTATGGCCTACGCCGTGCGGCCGACGCCCGTGCGCCCAGCACCCGCACGCCCCGTATCCGTACGACATGCCCGTACGACATCTGCCCGTACGAGGTTCATCAGGCCACGCACGGCAGCGTCAAGCCGGGCCGCCGCGCCGCAGACCTCGCCGTGGAGAGCTCGCGACCGGTGCGTCGCTCGTTCCCGGACCGGACGCACGCCCCGCCGGTTTGGTTTCAGCACACCCCGGTCCAGGCCGTCGCGGTTCAGGACACCGCTGTTCAGACCGTCCAGGACGGCTCAATGGCCACGACATCGCCCGCCAGCGCCGCCAGGTCGGTGTCGACCTCGGCGCGGGAGCCGAGCCGCTGCACGCGCTCCGCCCGGTACTTGCCGCGCTCGGCCGCGGAATCCCACATCGACAGGACAAGGAACTCATCGCCAGGTGCCCGGCCGAACACCCCGCGCAGCATGCCCGGCGAGCCTGCCATCGCCGGGTTCCACACCTTCTCCTGCATGAGCGTGAAGTGCTCCACCCGGTCCTCGTGCACCTGGCAGTGCGCCACACGCACGACGTCCACATCGGTGAATTTGGGCTGAAATCCCACCTTCACATCGAACTGCCGCTCAAAGAGGAGCACTTGGTTGTCCCTGTACGTGCCCGCCTGCGCGGCCGCGAGCCGGTCGTGCGACCGCGCCATGAAGGAGTCGTAGAACGCCCGGCTCTCCCAGAAACCGAAGATATGCGCGACGTCCGGGCGCCCCCGGCTCCACCCGCCGCCCTGTCCGCGGAAACCCGGTTCGCCGAGCAACCCCGCCCATTTCCGCTGTCCGCGTTCAAACCCTGGACGGTCCACGACCCCGCAGCGAATCCACTTGACCAGCACCGCGCCATCGTACGGCCAGGGCGATGGCCGCCGTCACGAACCGGAGAGGTACCCCTGGGCGAGCTTCTCGACCTCTGCCTCGCCCAGTTCGATGCCGAAGCCCTCCCGCAGCACGTCAGCCAACTCTTCGGCGCTGATCTCGCGTGTGTCCTCCGTGCCATCGGGGCGTGCGTGCGTGAGCCGCGCGCCCACCAGGTTGCGGCGGGCGCCGGGCTCGGTCTGCTGCACCACCGGCCGGGAGACGAAGGGGGAACGCTCGTGCGTGGAGATGTAGTAGTTCCGCACCATGTAGTCGACCGGATAGCGCTTCTCCAGCGTGAACGCGTACAGATCGAACCAACCGTCCGGATGCAGCGACCGCAGCGACCACACCCCGTCCGGCTCGGCCGCGACGCCGAACGTCCAGTCGCCCTGCTGCGCCCGCAAACCCTCCACGAACGGCAACGGCTCCAGCAGCCCCTCGCCGCCGAAACCCACGTCCGCGATCCACTCCTTGCCGTCCAGTGAGACCCGCAGCAGCATGTGGGTCTCCGGGAGCAGCTTGTCCGAGCCCATGCGCACCCGCGCCCCCAGCCCGGTGAAGCTGAAGCCGATCCGTTCCAGCACGGCGGCGAAGAGCAGGTTCTGCTCGTAGCAGTAGCCCCCGCGCCGTTGGCGCACCATCTTGTCCTGCAATGCCTCGATGTCCAGCAGAACCGGGCGGCCCAGCAGGACCTCCAGGTTCTCGAACGGGATCGCCGCCACATGTGCCCGGTGCAGGGCCCGCAGCGTCGCCAGGTCCGCCGGCAGCCGCTCGCCGGCACCGGCGGTCGGCGACCGCTCTCCGTCGCCGACCGCCTGGCCCGGCGCCGTCCCGGCCCCGCCCGGCGAACCGGCGGAGTCCGCCGTCCCCTCGGCGTTCTTCGCCTCAGCGAAGCCGATACGGGTCAGGTACGCGTCCAGATCCAGCCGGTCGCCGCCCCACATGGACTCGCTCATGCGTCTTCCCTCTCCCCGTTTCCTTACATCTTGCCCAGCGCCCTGACCCACACGGCCACCGTGGGCACCTCACACGTCCCACGCCTACTCGGCGCACGCCCGTCCAGCGCACCCGTGCGCCCGCGCGTGGAGGTGCCGGTCGGGTCTGCATCCGTACGAGACTCAGCATCTTGTCAAACACGCAAGCCCCGCTACACACCGAGAGCCACCGCCCCGCCAGGAGCGCGCCGAGACGGGCGTCGGCCACCGTCACGCGCGGGGCGGTGGCATCGGAAGACCCGACTCCACCGCCTGAACAGCGCTTGTGCGCAATGCGGTACGTGGGGCTGGTTCCGGAGGACCCGTGCCACGGCCAAGGCCGGTGATGGAGAGCGGCTTCCTCCGCAAGGACGTCTCCGCCGACGCACTCCTCGACGGCATCCACACCGTGGCCTCCAGTGACGCGCTCCTGTCCCCCGCGGCCACGCGCTCCCCCATCGCCCGCTTCCTCGCCACCTCCGAGCCCGGCGCCGACACGGCGCTCCCCGGGCGCCTGGCCGCCCTCACCGCCCGCGAGCGCGAGGTGGTGGCCCTGGCCGCGGACGGCGAGTCCGACATCGAGATCGCCGAGGAGCTGTTCGTCAGCCCGCTGACCGTACGCACCCACATCCAGCGCGAAAGGTGAAGCTGGGCGACCGCGCCCAACTGGTCGTCTTCGCCTACCAGTCCGGTCTCGTGCGGCCCCCGCGCTGACGGGGTGAGCGCACTCCGTTCCGCACGCCGGGAGGCGGCTTGAGACGGACCCAAGAGCCAGGCCGGACGCCACCAACGCCGAAGGCGGTGGCGCCGGGGAACCCAGCACCACCGCCTTGAACAGCGCTTTTACGCCCGGATGGCGCCCGGGATCAGCTGCACCCGCTCGTCGAGCCGCAGCCCTCGCACAGGTAGCAGCTGCCCGCGCGGCGCATCTTCGTGCCACAGGAGAAGCACAGCGGAGCGTCGGCGTTCAGCCCCAGCTGCATCTCCACCAGCTCGGTGGAGTTGTGGGCCTGCTTGGGCGCCGGTACGGCGGCCACCTCCGGTCCGGGGGTGGTCTGCTGGGGCGCCGCGAACTGACGGGGCGCGGACTGGGCCAGGCCCTCGACGTCCACGTCGTCCTCGTTCGTCTCGTACGAACCGGTGTCCAGGTGCCGCTGACGCTCCTCGGCGGAGTGGATGCCGAGCGCGGACCGGGTCTCGAAGGGCAGGAAGTCCAGCGCCAGGCGGCGGAAGATGTAGTCGACGATCGACTGCGCCATCCGCAGGTCCGGGTCGTCCGTCATGCCCGCGGGCTCGAAGCGCATGTTGGTGAACTTCGAGACGTAGGTCTCCAGCGGCACGCCGTACTGGAGGCCGACCGAGACCGCGATCGAGAAGGCGTCCATCATGCCCGCGAGGGTGGAACCCTGCTTGGACATCTTCAGGAACACCTCGCCGAGACCGTCGTCCGGGTAGGAGTTCGCGGTCATGTACCCCTCGGCGCCACCGACCGTGAAGGACGTGGTGATGCCGGGGCGGCCCTTGGGGAGACGGTTGCGGACCGGGCGGTACTCGATGACCTTCTCGGTCTCCACCGGAGCCTTGGCCTTCTCCTTCTTCTTGGCGGAGAGCGGCTGGCCGACCTTGCAGTTGTCGCGGTAGATCGCGAGCGCCTTCAGGCCGAGCTTCCAACCCTCGAAGTAGACCTCTTCGACCTCTTCGACGGTGGCCGACTCGGGCAGGTTCACGGTCTTGGAGATCGCGCCGGACAGGAAGGGCTGCGCCGCCGCCATCATCCGTACGTGGCCCATGGCCGAGATCGCCCGCTCGCCCATCGCGCAGTCGAACACCTCGTAGTGCTCCTGCCGCAGCCCGGGGGCGTCGATCACATTGCCGTGGTCGGCGATGTGGGCGACGATCGCCTCGACCTGCTCCGGCTGGTAACCGAGCCGCTTCAGCGCCTTGGGGACCGTGTTGTTCACGATCTGCATGGAGCCGCCGCCGACCAGCTTCTTGAACTTGACCAGGGCGAGGTCGGGCTCGACGCCGGTGGTGTCGCAGTCCATCATCAGGCCGATGGTGCCGGTCGGCGCGAGCACCGACGCCTGGGCGTTGCGGAAGCCGTTCTTCTCGCCGAGCCGGATGACGTCCTGCCACGCCTCGGTGGCCGCGGCCCACACCGGGGTGTCGAGGTCGTCCACGCGCTTGGCCACGCCGTTGGCGTCGGAGTGCTGCTTCATGACGCGCTTGTGGGCGTCGGCGTTGCGGGCGTAGCCCTCGTACGGGCCGACGACGGCTGCCAGCTCGGCCGAGCGCTTGTAGGAGGTGCCGGTCATCAGCGAGGTGATGGCACCGGCGAGCGCGCGGCCGCCGTCGCTGTCGTACGCGTGGCCGGTGGCCATCAGCAGGGCGCCGAGGTTGGCGTAGCCGATGCCCAGCTGACGGAAGGCGCGGGTGGTCTCGCCGATCTTCTCGGTGGGGAAGTCGGCGAAGCAGATCGAGATGTCCATCGCGGTGATGACCAGCTCGACGGTCTTCGCGAAGCGCTCCGCGTCGAACGCCTGGTGGCCCTGGTCGTCGTCGCGGAGGAACTTCATGAGGTTGAGCGACGCGAGGTTGCACGAGGAGTTGTCCAGGTGCATGTACTCGCTGCACGGGTTGGACGCGGTGATGCGGCCCGACTCCGGCGAGGTGTGCCAGTGGTTGATGGTGTCGTCGTACTGGATGCCGGGATCGGCGCAGGCCCAGGCGGCCTCGGCCATCTTGCGGAACAGGCCCTTGGCGTCGACCTCGTCGATGACGTCGCCGGTCATCCGGCCGCGCAGGCCGAAGGAGGAGCCCGCCTCGACGGCCTTCATGAACGCGTCGTTCACGCGGACCGAGTTGTTGGCGTTCTGGTACTGGACGGACGTGATGTCGTCGCCGCCCAGGTCCATGTCGAAGCCCGCGTCACGCAGCGCGCGGACCTTCTCCTCTTCCTTCACCTTGGTCTCGATGAAGGCTTCGACGTCCGGGTGGTCCACGTCGAGGACGACCATCTTGGCCGCGCGCCGGGTGGCGCCGCCCGACTTGATCGTTCCGGCGGAGGCGTCCGCTCCGCGCATGAAGGAGACGGGGCCCGAGGCGTTGCCGCCGGAGGAGAGGAGTTCCTTGCTGGAGCGGATGCGCGAGAGGTTCAGACCGGCGCCCGAGCCACCCTTGAAGATCATCCCCTCTTCCTTGTACCAGTCGAGGATCGACTCCATGGAGTCGTCGACGGAAAGGATGAAACAGGCGCTGACCTGCTGCGGCTGCTTCGTTCCGACGTTGAACCAGACCGGCGAGTTGAACGAGAAGACCTGGTGGAGCAGCGCGTACGTCAGCTCGTGGTCGAAGATCTCGGCGTCTGCCGGAGAGGCGAAGTAACCGTTGTCCTCGCCTGCCGCGCGGTACGTACGCACCACGCGGTCGATGAGCTGCTTCAGGCTGGACTCGCGGCCGGGAGCCCCGACCGCGCCACGGAAATACTTGCTGGTGACGATGTTGACCGCGTTCACCGACCAGAAGTCGGGGAACTCGACGCCACGCTGCTCGAAGTTGACCGAGCCGTCGCGCCAGTTGGTCATGACGACGTCCCGGCGCTCCCATACCACCTCGTCGTACGGATGCACGCCGGGGACGGTGTGAACACGCTCGATGCGCAGACCCTTGCTCGACTTGTTTCCCTTGGAGCGGGAACCTCGTGCCGGGCCGCTCGTCGTCTCTGTCATTCCGCCTCCCTGTGCGGGCGAAAACGCCCTATTGCGCCTATTTGTTCCGTGGCGCGATGCCTGTCTGTTGCCCGAGTGCGCGGCGCGCCCCGGGCAGATCTTGCGTGACCGCTCAGTCGGCGGCGAGGGCCGCTTCGTCGCGCAGTTCCGCGACCGCCGCCTCGAAGTCCTCAAGCGACTCGAAGGCCTGGTACACCGAGGCGAACCGCAGGTAGGCGACGAGGTCCAGCTCGCGCAGCGGCCCGAGTATGGCCAGTCCGACGTCGTGCGTGGACAGCTCGGCGCTGCCGGTGGCGCGGACGGCCTCTTCGACGCGCTGACCCAGCTGGGCGAGGGCGTCCTCGGTGACCGGCCGGCCCTGGCACGCCTTGCGTACGCCCGAGATGACCTTGTCGCGGCTGAAGGGCTCGGTGACCCCGCTCCGCTTGATCACCATGAGTGACGCCGTTTCCACGGTGGTGAACCGGCGGGAGCAGTCAGGACACTGCCGTCGCCTGCGGATCGAACAGCCGTCGTCTGTGGTGCGGCTGTCGACCACGCGGCTGTCGGAGTGCCTGCAGAAGGGGCAGTGCATGGCTTCCTACCCTTCTCGCCTTGAAAACGGCGTACGACTCCCAGCGTGAACGGCCTCGACAGGCCCGCTGACGGACCCCTCGAAGCAGCCACAATCATAGGCGAAGACCTGGGCGAGGAATCACCCGGGAACACAACCTGTAGGTGGCTGACGCCAATCAAACCACTAGATCTGGTGCCCGGCGGTCAACAACAGCGAGGGCGTGTCGTGGCGCGGCGGCAGCCATGAGAGTACGGGAAGCGGTGCGATCGCGAAGCCACCGGGGCGGGAGTGACAGACTGGGCGGCACTCCGGAGATCACCGGTGGCGCCTCGCGCGCACCCCCGGCGGCCGCCGCCCGCACGGCCAGGGGTACCGTAATGCACCGAATTGATCTTCGGCCTATACACCTGGCTCGGCGCTCGCGTCAGCTAATCTGCGAATTTTCACTCGAACGTGTGTTTGGCGCAACCTTTCGAAAGCAACTACCGTTGGCTAACTAGGGAGAACATATCGAGAGGGGCCGACGTGACCACCACCGCAGACAGCGCCACCATCACCGCCCAGGACCGCTCCCGGACCCGAGTCGAACCGGCACACACGATGAGTGAAGCAGTCACAAACCCCGAAGGGCAGCGGCCCGCCCGCTCCCTACCAGGTCGGCCCCCAGGCATCCGCGCGGACAGCTCGGGCCTGACAGATCGGCAGCGGCGCGTCATCGAGGTGATCCGGGACTCCGTGCAGCGGCGGGGATATCCACCGTCCATGCGGGAGATCGGGCAGGCCGTGGGCCTCTCCAGCACCTCGTCCGTCGCCCATCAGCTGATGGCGCTGGAGCGCAAGGGCTTCCTGCGCCGGGACCCTCACCGCCCCCGGGCGTACGAGGTCCGCGGCTCCGACCAGCCGAGCAGCGCCCAGCCCGCGGACACCGCGGGGAAGCCCGCCGCTTCCTACGTCCCGCTCGTCGGCAGGATCGCCGCCGGAGGGCCGATCCTCGCCGAGGAATCGGTCGAGGACGTCTTCCCGCTCCCCCGCCAGCTGGTGGGAGACGGCGAACTGTTCTGCCTCAAGGTGGTCGGCGACTCCATGGTCGAGGCCGCCATCTGCGACGGCGACTGGGTCACCGTCCGTCGGCAGCCGGTCGCGGAGAACGGCGACATCGTCGCCGCGATGCTCGACGGTGAGGCGACGGTCAAGCGCTTCAAGCGCGAGGACGGTCACGTGTGGCTGCTGCCGCACAACGCCTCGTATCAGCCGATCCCCGGCGATGAGGCGACCATCCTCGGCAAGGTGGTGGCAGTGCTGCGCCGCGTCTGACGCACCCTCCTGACGCCTGGCCCCGGGACCACCGCACCGGTTTCCGGGGTCGCGTCATGCACGGGTCCTGACGTGATCGGACACTTCTCGCGGCGGGGGCGAGCCGCCCGGCCCAACCGGCCAGGCGGGGGCTGGGCGCACGTTTTCGCCCGGCTGCCCCAGTACCGACCGTCTGCCGGTGGTGGCCCTTGGTGGCCGCCGCCCATGCTGCTGACTCCGCCCGCCTACGCCACGTACGTACGTACCGCCGACGAGGAGGCCGGGGCGCCCCTCGGCCAGCCCGCCGCACGCCGGGGCGGGGCAGCGCTCAGCTCCTTCGGCCGCTGTGCGGCGGCGACCTCGTCTGGTACTCGTCTAGCCCTCCGCCGCCCGGGCGGCGGCGTCGATCGCCGCCAGCGAGCGGCGCGCCTGGTTCCGGTCGGTCGTGTACCAGAAGCCCGGCATGGAGGCCCGCAGGAAGCTGCCGTACCGGGCCTTCGCCAGGCGGGGATCGAGAACGGCGACGACTCCGCGGTCTCCCATCGCCCGTACGAGGCGGCCCGCGCCCTGGGCCATCAGCAGCGCGGCGTGTGTCGCGGCGACCGCCATGAACCCGTTGCCGCCGCCCTCTTCCACCGCCTTCTGCCGGGCGCTCATCAGCGGGTCGTCGGGCCGCGGGAACGGAATCCGGTCCATCACCACCAGCTGGCAGCTCGCGCCCGGCACATCGACGCCCTGCCACAGCGACAGCGTGCCGAACAGGCAGGTCCGCGGGTCGGCGGCGAAGGCGCGGATCAGCTCGCCGAGCGTCTCCTCACCCTGGAGCAGAATCGGCGTGTCGAGCCGCCCGCGCAGCTCCTCGGCAGCGGCCTGCGCGGCACGCATCGACGAGAAAAGCCCCAGCGTCCGGCCACCGGCGGCCTCGACCAGTTCGGTGAGCTCGTCGAGCATGTCGGTGCGGCTGCCCTCCCGGCCGGGCTGGGCCAGGTGCTGGGCGACGTACAGAATGCCCTGCTTGCGGTAGTCGAACGGGGAGCCGACGTCGAGGCCCTTCCAACGCGGCATCGCCGGGTCGTCGCCGCCCGACTTCTCGGCCATGCCCTCGGGGGCGAGACCGAGGGACGCGCCGACACCGTTGAAGTCGCCACCGAGCTTCAGCGTCGCCGACGTCAGCACCACCGAGCGCTCGGCGAACAGCTTCTCGCGCAGCAGCCCGGAGACCGACATCGGTGCGACGCGGAGCGAGGCGCCGAACCGGTCATGCCGCTCATACCAGACCACGTCGTACTCGGAGCCCTCCACGATGCGCTCCGCGACCGCGTGCACGTTCTCCACGGCGGCCAGCGCCTGCTTGCGGACCGCGTCCTCGTCCTGCACGGACTTGTCGCGGGTGCTGCCAAGAGCGGAGATGACCGTACGGGAAGCGTCACGCAGCGCCATCAGGGCGTAGCCGAGGTCTTCCGGGATCTCTTCGAGGCGGCCGGGCAGCGCGAGCTCCATCAACCGCTCGAAGCTCTCCGCGGCCGTCTGCAGCGCGTCGGCGGCTTTCTCGTTGACGAGCTTCGCCGCACGGCGCACGGCGCGGTTGACCTGGCCGGGAGTGAGCTCACCAGTCGCGACGCCGGTGACCCGGGAGACCAGTTCATGCGCCTCGTCGATGATCAGGACCTCGTGGCCCGGCAGCACCGGGGCGCCCTCGATGGCGTCGATGGCGAGCAGCGCGTGGTTGGTGACGATGACGTCGGAGAGCTTGGCGCGCTCGCGGGCGGCCTCGGCGAAGCACTCGGCTCCGTAAGCGCACTTCGAGGCGCCGAGGCACTCCCTGGAGGAGACGGACACCTGCGCCCAGGCGCGGTCGGAGACGCCCGGCGTCAGGTCGTCGCGGTCGCCGGTCTCCGTCTCGTCCGCCCAGTCGCGCATACGCAGCAGATCCTTGCCCAGCTTGCTGCTGGCCTGGGCGGGCTGGGCGGCGGCCTCGAACTGGTCGAAGAGCCCGTCCTCCTCTTCCTGCGGGACGCCCTCATGCAGCCGGTGCAGGCACAGGTAGTTCGAACGGCCCTTGAGCATCGCGAACTCGGGGCGGCGGCGCAGCAGCGGATGCAGCGCCTCGACCGTGCGCGGCAGGTCACGCTCGACGAGCTGGCGCTGCAGGGCGAGCGTCGCGGTGGCGATCACGACCCGCTCGCCGTGCGCGATGGCGGGCACCAGGTAGCCGAGGGACTTCCCGGTGCCCGTGCCGGCTTGGACGAGCAGGTGAGAGCGGCCTTCTATCGCCTCGCCCCCGCCCCCTTCCCGGCCTGTGGGCGCGGCGCCGCCGATCGCCTCGGCGACGGCTTGGGCCATGCTGACCTGCCCGGGGCGCTCGGTGCCGCCGACGGCGGAGACGGCGGCGTGCAGCAGGTCGGTGAGCGACGGTGAAGGCGAATGAGTCATAGGAAGGCCAGCCTACGACGCACCACTGACAACGCCGTCACGGACCGTGCAGAGGGTTGGGCACCCTGCCGTGCACGGCGGCGTGCGGGCGGGTGGGGCGGTCGCGGTATCCGTCGAGGTGCAGCCGGTTCCGGTTCAGGCACAGCCGCTCGATGCTGGGCTTCAGCAGATCGAAGAGATCGAAACGCTCCTTGAGGGTGGGGAAACGCTGGTGGTGGCGGAGGATCTCGGCGCGCACCAGGGACCAGAATCTCGCCTCGGGCACGCCCAGTTGTGTCTCGCAGAGCGGCGCGAGGTAGCGGAAGACGCCGACGAAGAGGCCGGAGTGGATGAACTGGGTGAGGAAGTCCGGCGGCTCGGTGAGCAGGACGGCGCGTACGTCGTCCGGCATCGCGGCGAGCTCGGGCAGGGGGCGCGCGCTGACGTTGATGTCATCGACGAAGTCCTTGACGGCGAGGCGTACGGGGATGTCGTTCTCGTCGAAGACGACGATGGCGTTCTCTCCGTGCGGCGAGAAGACGGTGCCGTAGCGGTAGAGGAAGTGGAGTAAGGGAGGGAGCAGGGCGGCGAAGAGGCCGCGCAGCCAGGTCGCCGGGGCGAGTCCGGAGCGCGCCACGAGTTCGGCGGTGAACGCGCGCCCCTCCGGGTCGGTGTGCAGCAGAGCGGCCAGGGTGCGGGCGCGCTCCCCCGGGGCCAGCTGGGGGACCAGCGGCTCGCGCCAGATGCAGCCGAGCAGTTCTTTGTACTGGTAGGGGACACCGGCCAGCCGGTCGTACAGCGGGTGCTCGACGGTGACGGAGGCGGTCTCCCCCAGCAGGATCACCCGCGTCTCGTCGCGGAGGAACGGGTCGCTGTCGCGCAGCGAGTGCACCCATGAGGTGACGGCGGGCGCGGCGAGCGTGCGCTCGGTGGGGAGCCCGCGCCAGACGAGGGTGTTGAGCACGGACAGCGGGAGCTTGACCGTGCGGGCGTGCGGACGGCTGGCGTTGAGGAAGGTACGGATGGACTGCTGCGGCAGTCGCAGGGCGTTGTCAGTGGGGAGGGGGATGATGGTGGCGTCGGCGAGCTGCGGCGCGAAGAGGGGGGCGATGACCTCGTCCCATTGCCAGGGGTGGACGGGGAGCCAGAGGTAGTCGGCGGGGTCGCGGCCGTGGTCGGTGATGGTGTGGGTGAAGGCGGTGCGGGTGACGTCGTCGAGTTCGTCGCTGTAGAGCCGGTCGGGGGTGGCGAGCGCGGGCACCCCCCGGTAGTGGGCGAGGTCGCGGTGGACGGCCAGCCAGGGAAGGAGGTGCGTACGGCGGGCTTCGGGAGCCCAGCGTTCGGTGTCGGCCGCGGAGAAGCCGAGCCGGCCCTTGTTGGCCACTAACCAGGGGTGGCCGATCTGGTGGCCTTCGAGTTCGGCGTAGCCGAGGTCGGCCAGTTCGGCGGCGGTCAGCGCGGTCCCGTCCAGCCGTACGTCGGCGGCCAGCGTCGCGGTCAGCTCGCGGATGAGGTGCCCGGTGGTGTCGCCGCTCAGACCGAGCAGGGTGTCGTGGGCCCGGGCGAGGAAGCGCAGCGGGTCTCCGGAGGGGGTGATGGACGCGGGGTCGACGTGCCAGTGTCCGTACGCGCCCCGGCGTGCGCGGAACCGATACGTCACGCCGTCGACAGCCGGCAGGCGGTAGGAGAGCTCTTCCCCCGTTCGCCACAGGTCCGGGGTGTCGGCGGCGTCTGTGGGTTCCGGGCGGTGAGCGGCCTCCGCAGGAGCGGCGGGGGCCGCGGCGTCTGGGAGGGGAGCGGAGTCGGGAGCTGGAGGCGGGGCGGCGGAGCCGCGCGCTGTGGGGGGAACGGCGGAGTCGTGAGCCGCTGTATGGGGGATGGGGTGGTCGGCGGAGGGGGTGGTGGTGGAGCTGGAGTGAGGGGCCGGGGTGGAGTGGGGCGTGGGGCTGGAGTGGGAGGTGGTGTGGTCGGCGGGTGTGGTGGCGGAACCGGGGTGGGGGGCTGAGGCTGAGGCGGGAGTCTCTCGCTCAGGTGTCAGCGCGCCTTCGTAGCTGAACTCGGCGAGCATCTTGGCCAGCATGCGGCGTGCGGCGTGTTGCCAGGCCGTCTGCTGGGGCTGCGGTGAGGGACGCAAGGGTGGACTCCTTGATGCCAGGGGTGGTGGTCAGAGGAGGTTGCGCAGCGCCCGGTCCCGGATCATCAGGGCCGCGCGTTTGTCCGGCAGGTCGACCTCGGCAGCGAAGCGGAAGCCCGCGCTCAGGAAGGCCGCCACGGAGGGGGTGTTGCGGAGATCCGGTTCGGCGATGACCCGGCCACAGCCCGGTCGGCGGTCGAGAACGAGGTCCGCGGCGGCTCGGAGCAGGGCCGTGCCCAGGCCACGGCCCCGGTCGGCCACGCCGCCGATCAGGAGGTGCAGACCGGTGTCGTGCGGGCGCGCCGGGTAGTACCGGGCGACCGGGTCAAGATCGGCGCGGTAGATCTCCCAGTAGCTCATCGGTACGCCATCGAGTACGCCGAGGCAGGGCACACTGCGGCCGTCTCCGCCGAGTTGGTCGCGCAGATGGCGTTCCGTGACCTGCTGGGAGCCGGCCAGCTCCCAGAACGTGTCGACGGCGGGATCGTTCATCCAGCGGGTGATGAGCGGTACGTCCCGCTCGATGCGGACCGGGACGAGCTGAAAGGTGCCCGCCGGTGTCTCGGCGGAGCCCCAGCAGGCGACATCGTCGAGCAGGTCACTTCCGCCGAGCGGGGCGGAGGCTGTGTCCTGTTCGTCGGCGAGATGCTCCTCCAGCCCCTCGGACAGCCACCAGTCATCGGGGAGCCGCAGATCAACGGTGTCCTCGGGGCTGGGCTCGGGGCTGAGCTCGGAGTCGGGTGCTGAGTCGGGTTCGGAGCCGGGTTGAGGTTGCTCTCCGGGGGCGGGCTCCAGGGCGGGGGCGTCGCCGGTGGTTGTGGGGGTGCTGGTGGTTGTGGGGGCGGTCGTGGGGGTGTCGGTGGTCGTGGGGATGTCGGTGGTCGTGGGGGTGTCGGTGGTCGTAGGGGTGTCGGTGATTGGGTTCGTGCTGGTGCTTGTGCTGGTGGCTGTAGGTGTGTCGGCGCCGGGGGTCGTCTCCGTATCGGTGCTGGGGGTCGTCTCCGTATCAGTGGCGGGAGTCGTCTCCGTGGGCGTGATGGTGGGGGTACTGGTGGTCGTGTTCGGGGTCGTGCCGGTGGGCGTGTCGATGCCGGAGGCCGTGTCCGGGGTGGTGTCGGCGCTGGTGGCCGTGTCTGTGGTGGTGTTGCTGCTGGTTCCGGGGTCGGTGGGCTGCATGTGTGTCTCTCGGCTGACAGGGTTTCTCTCGGCTGGTGCGGCTCAAGTCGCGGGCTCGGCCAGGGGGTTGTCGATGGCGACGTAGACGGACTGGGTGTCGACGGGACCCACCAGCTCGTCCAGCCCCCGCAACCGGGTCAGCAGGTTGGCCTTGCAGCGCAGGGTGGGCGTTTCGAGCAGGCGTGCGGCGAGCGAGGAACGGAAGGGCGCGGGACCGCGAGCCGCCTCACCGAGGAAGCGGCGGAAGGCGGCCAGCAACAGGCGTTCATCCCCCAGCCGTTGTGCGCCGAGCGCCCCGATGACGCCGAGGACGTTGTTGACGCCCAGGTAGTACGCGAAGCGTTCGTCGGTGACCTCGTCGGAGACGAAGGTGTCGCTTCGTACGCCGATGCCCGGCAACCTCCGGTCGAGTGCCGCGCGCCGGGACTCACGAAAGTAGTAGCCCTGGTTGTCGCGGTAGCGCCCTCCTACGGGCCAGCCCGCGGGGTCGAGCAGCACCAGAGTGTTCTGCTGGTGCGCCTCCAGGGCGATCCCGGCTGCGGCGTCGAGCCAGAGCAGGGGCCGTACGACCGCGTTCAGATAGCGAAGGAACCACTCGGTGGACACCGCTCCGAGGGGGCGTCCCGTGCGGGCCGCGAGCCGGGCGACGAGGTACGCGAGACGTGAGCGCATCGCCGGATGGCCAGGCCACGGCCGGGGGGAGACCAGCCCCGCGACGCACACGGCGTCGTCCTCCGGGTTGAACGGGTTGTGCCGGATGACCGCGTCGAGGCCCGTCAGCGGCTCGCCGTCCGCCCCGTCGACCGCGAGCCACGCCGGATCGCGGACGATGTCGAAGCCGGGCACCCCCGGGCAAGCCGCCTGCCACTCCTTCGCCAGCCCGCTCCTCAGCAGCCGATGCACCTCGACTCCGCGCTGGAGCTCCTTACGGAGGTTCTCCCGCCGGGAATTGGTGATGCGCACACCGAGGGAAAGCTTGAGCATCGCTGTCGCGCCGGGCCGGTAGACGGTCCGTACGGACGAGGTGGGGTACCACGGCTCACCGAACGAGCCGAGATCGTGCAGCAGGCCCGCGTCGAGCAGCGCCGTGACGGCGGGGCGGAGCCGGACCTCGCGCGCCTGCCACGGGTGCAGGGGCAACGGCACCGTATCCGCGGGCAGCCGCAGCCCGGCACCGGCGAGTGTGGCGGTGAGCCGGTCAGCGGGTACGCAGCGGCCGCGCTCGGTCCACGCCGAGTCGGAAGACAGTACGGACTGGTCGACGGCGAACCAGTGCAGTGCGAACGAGCCGCGCAGCTCAGGGGAATACGCCCGCACTTCGCCGTCCGACAGTCCCTGGCGGCTCTTCGCCGTGGGATGAAAGGCATGACCGAGCACCAGCGACTGTTCACCGGTCAGGAACGGCCCATCGGTGCCAGGGTCGACGGCCGCGAGGCGACGAGCTGTAAGAAACACAGCGGTACAGCGCACTGAGTCCGCCACACGCCCGACGAGCTCGGCCCCGTCAGCGTCGCTCTCCAGGTCCTGCGCCCCGGCCATGCTGTCCACGTCGGCCGTGGCGCTGTCCGCGCCGTCCGCGCCGTCCGCGCCGTCCGCGCCGTCCAGCCTGTCCGGCCTGTCCGTGCTCTTCGCCGTCTTCGCGCTCTCCGCGGTCACGTGTGCTTCCGCTACGCGCCCCGCGCCCTGTGGCCCCTCCGCGCTCGCCGAAGCCACTGCGCTGTCTGCCCCGCGTAAGGCGATGCCGCCGGACCCCGCCTCGTGGCGGTGGTGGCCGGTAGGCCCCGGATACGCGGCCCCGGATCGCCCGGCCGCGGCGTATGCCGCTTCCCGGCTGAGCAGGGAAGCGAGGGTGACCGCGTCCACGGTGGGTGCGTCGGACGGGGCGCTTTCCAGGACGGGGCGGCCGAAGCGATGCCAACCCGTCGCTGACCAGTAGCGCACTGGGACGCGTAGGGCGGTCCCGCTGGCCGTGAGGACGAGGCGTAACGAGTCGCTGCCGGGTCGCGCCGTGTTGTTCTCACGTACCCAGCAGCGCAGCAGGTTCTCACTGGTCGCGGTGTCCGCCGCCGCGCGGGGGTCCGGGTCATCGAGCGGGTCCGGCCCGTCTGGCAGACCACGGCCGGCGGCTGATGACTCGATGGACGCCTCACCGCGACGGCCCTGCTCGGGAACTGTCGGTGAGGCGGTGCCTGGCGGCGCGTCGGCTCCGGAAGTTGCGTTCATGCGGTGTACGGCGCACGCCTCGCGGCGGTCAGGCCGGGACGAAGGCGCCTTCCTCCTTCGTCGGCTGTCCGTGCGGCTCTACGCCAACTGAGAAGGCGCCGCAGGCGTGCTGATGTGACTGAGAGAGCTGCGGGTACTGCTTGGCACTGCTGGCACTGCTGGCACTGGGGCGCGGCTGCCGCTGCTGGGGCGGTCGTCCATGACGGTGCTTCCGGTGTCATCGCTCGTGCTGTGGGAGCCGCTACTGACGGTGCTGCTGGCGGGTTTGCTGGGTCTGGTGGGTCTGGTGGGTCTGGTGGGCCAGATGGCTCTGGTGGTTCTGCTGGCTCGCACGCGGGCTGCCGTCCTCGCGCCTTGGCAGGTCGCGCGTTCGCTCGCCGTCTCGTCGGAGCGGCGGCACACTGGGGTCTCACGTCTGCCGCCCTCCCGTCAGTGGGCCGACCGGCTGACGGTCCGGCAGTGACCGCGCCGCCTCCAGCGCGTCGGCGAGGCGGTCGAGAATGGCCTCAGCCTGTTCGTCGCTGATGGTCAGCGGCGGCAGGAGGCGCAGCACGCTGCCGTGGCGTCCACCGAGTTCGACGATCAGTCCACGGCGCAGGCACTCCTGCCGGACGGCTGCGGCGAACTCGGGAGCCGCGGCCGCCCCGTCGCTCCAGCCGCCCCCGGCGCCCAGCCCCGCACCGTCGCCCTCGCCCCCTCCATCACAGCCGTCGGCTCCGTCCGCTCCGTGGCCGAGCTTGGCTCCGTTGGTGGCATTGGTGGCATTGGTGGCGATGGTGGCGTCGGCCCGGGCGGGACTGACGAGTTCGAGGCCGATCATCAGCCCTCGTCCGCGCACCTCCCCCACGTACGGGTGCCGCTCGGTGAAGCGACGGAGCCGCGCGAGCATGCTCTCGCCGAGCGTCGCCGCCCGCTCCGCCAGCCCGTTGCGCCGCACGTAGGCGAGGGTCGCCGTGCCCGCCGCCATCGCCAGCTGGTTCCCGCGGAACGTGCCCGCGTGGGCGCCGGGCTCCCATACGTCGAGGTCCTGGTGGTAGACGATGACGGCGAGCGGCAGGCTGCCGCCGATGGCCTTGGACAGCACCATGACGTCGGGCGTGATGCCGCTGTGCTCCACGGCCCAGAACGCGCCGGTCCGCCCCACACCCGTCTGCACCTCATCGACGATGAGCGGGATGTTCCTGGCCGCGGTGATCTCGCGCATGCGCCGCACCCAGCTGTCCGGCGCGGGGATCACCCCGCCCTCGCCCTGCACCGGTTCGAGGATCATGCCCGAGGGCGCCGGTACACCGCTTTTTGCGTCGTCGAGCAGGCTCTCTGTCCAGCGGGCGGAGAGACGTGCGCCTGCCTCGCCGCCGACACCGAACGGGCAGCGGTAGTCGTACGGGTAGGGAAGCCGCGCGACTCCGGGGCCGCGGGCGCCGCCGGACGCGGCCAACGCGCCCGCCGTCATCCCGTGGTACGCGCCGGTGAACGCGAGCAGTCCCGTACGGCCTGTCGCGGCGCGTACGAGAGTGAAGGCCGCTTCGACGGCGTCGGTGCCCGCCGGTCCGCAGAACTGGATTTTGGCTTGCTCGGCGAAGGCGCGCGGCAGGGTGGCGAAGAGTTCGGTGGTGAACGCGTCCTTGACGGGAGTGGCGAGGTCGAGGACGTGCAATGGGGCGCCTGAGTCGAGGACGGATCTGATCGCCTCAAGCACCACGGGGTGGTTGTGGCCGAGGGCCAGGGTGCCCGCGCCGGACAGGCAGTCGAGATAGCGCCGTCCGTCAGCGCCTTCGATGGTCAGGCCACGGGCGCGTACGGGAACGACCGGAAGGGAGCGGGCGTAGGTGCGGGCCGCCGATTCACGCAGGGTCTGGCGCCGCAGGATGCCGTTGTGTGTCACGTCGGCGGAGGTCTGCTGCGGGAGCTGGGTCACGGCCACGGGCGTCCGGCCTCCTCGTTCATGACCATCTGTCTCCCTTACCACCTGCCGCTTGCCGCCGCGGCTTGCTGCGTGCCGCGAGCTGCTGAATCCTGCTGCTGAACACCGGTTGGGCGCCCCCCGTACGTACCAACGACGCCGTGGGCGGCGAATCACGGCCCAGCGGCAGATCGCCGTGGCAGATCCATGGCGCGTGGGAACCGGGGACCCGCGTGAGGCCGTCGTACGCGGCACCGGCATAGTGGGGGACCGCCCTCCGCCAGGGCGGTGCATGACAAGTTCAGAACAAACCGAACATTTCAGGGGGAGTTCCACCCATGCCATCGAATCGCCCATCCACTGCTCGCCGACGTGCCAAGTGGCAGGGCCTGCGCGCGCGGAACTCCTCGTCCGCGATGGCTGCGGCCGCCATCACCGCCGTCCTGGCGCTGACCGTCACCGCTTGCGGCCCCTCGGACGACGAGGGCAGCGCTGACCCCACCACGTCCGCTGACCAGCAGGGGTCGAACGACCTCGCCCTGCCGAGTGACCTCAACGACAAGCTGAAGGACCTCGGGCTGGACCTGGACAAGTGGAAGGACGGAGCCTGGCGGGACTTCGAGAAGGACTGGCTCCGCGAGGCGGGCGACTTCATCAACCCGATCATCGAGGACCTGTGGGACCCGGACCGGATGAAGGACGCCGAGGAGCCGGACCAGCCGGTCGAGGAAGATGACATCTCCGACGACCAGGGCACGACCGACCCCGAGCCGCAGCCGGTGGACGCGCAGCAGGTGAAGACCCCGTACAGCACGAGCGTGCCCGAGGCGGGCAAGGTCTTCTTCGACGGCCCGGACGGCTCGATGGTCTGCTCGGCGACCGTGGTGAAGGACCCCGCGAACCCGGGCAAGTCCAACATGGTCTGGACGGCGGGCCACTGCGTGCACGCGGGCAAGGGCGGCGGCTGGTATCGCAACGTCATGTTCGTGCCGTCGTACAACGACAGCGGCCTGTCGGCGGCGGAGCTGGAGAACGCGCCCAAGGAGAGGGTGGCCCCCAAGGGCCTGTGGTGGGCCGAGTGGGCGCAGACCTCTGACCAGTGGATCGCGGACGGCGCCAACGTCGGTGGCAAGGGCGCTCCGTACGACTTCGCCGTACTGAAGGTCAAGCCGGAGGGCGGCAGTGGCAAGTCGCTGGAGGAGACGGTCGGCGGGGCGCTGCCGGTCGAGTTCGACGCTCCGGCCACGAAGTCCATCAAGGACATGACGGCCACCGGCTACCCGGCGGCGGCACCGTTCGACGGGCAGTCGATGCACCAGTGCACCGACAAGCCGGGGCGGCTCTCGCTCGACGCCGCGCAGCCGACGATGTACCGCATCGGGTGCCGCATGACGGCCGGTTCGTCCGGTGGCGGCTGGGTCGCCAAGGGTCGGGACGGCCAGCCCGCGCTGGTCTCCAACACCTCGATCGGCCCGGTCACCGCTACCTGGCTGGCCGGTCCGCACCTCGGCAAGGAAGCGAAGGGCGTCTACGAAGCGGTGAGCAAGAAGTTCGCCAACAACTGAGCGCCGGACGCTCGCCCGCTCGACGGGCGGACGCCTGAGGCGCGTGCGTGACGACGCGAGCGTGACGACGCGTGATGAGAGGGCCCGGTCCCACCGGCGTGGTAGGGGCGGGCCCTCTCGTCAGCTCCGCGCTGCGGATTGGCTGGGGGGTGGGTCGGGGCGGCGCGGCGCGGGCCGCGCTGGGTTTGGTCTGGTTTGCTCTGGCTTGAACTGACCTGGTTTGGCTTAGCTCTGCACTGCCGCTGCCGCCGCAGGGGTCTGGTGGCCTGGCGCCGTGCCGACGCGGTTGGCTTCCCGCGTCGGGGGCGGTTGGCTCCGTGCCGCCGGGCTCTGTCCACGAACCGGCAAGCTGGCACTCCGAGGACGACCGAAGCCGCCCTCAGTTGACCGCAGACGACCGAAGCCGCCCGCCCGATGTGGGCGGGCGACTTCGATGCCGTCCGTTTCGCCTTCAGCGTCGGCGTACGTGCGCTGTGGTGCTGGTGTGGTGCCTCTGCTTCGGCGGCCGCTGGCTCAGGCGGGGACCGCTGGGCCGCTGCCCACCGCGCTGTACGGGTGCAGCTCGGCCGCCAGCTCGGCGTGCACGCGCGCCTTCAGCAGGGTGCCCTCCGCGGTGTGCTCCTCGGAGATCACCTCGCCCTCGGCATGCGTACGCGAGACCAGGCCGCCCCGCGTGTACGGCACCAGCGCCTCAATCTCGACGCTGGGCCGCGGGAGGTCCACGTCGATCAACGTGAGCAGCTCGTCGATCCCCTGACCGGTACGCGCCGACACGGCGATGGCGTGCCGCTCCGCGCGCATCAGCCGCTGGAGGACGAGCGGATCGGCCGCGTCCGCCTTGTTGATGACGACGATCTCCGGCACGTCCACGGCGCCCACCTCGCGGATCACCTCGCGCACCGCGGCCAACTGCTCCTCCGGCACCGGATGCGAGCCATCCACCACGTGCAGGATCAGGTCGGAGTCACCGACCTCCTCCATGGTGGAGCGGAACGCCTCGACGAGGTGGTGGGGCAGGTGGCGCACGAAGCCGACGGTGTCGGCCAGGGTGTAGAGCCGACCGCTGGGCGTCTCCGCCCGGCGCACGGTCGGGTCCAGCGTGGCGAACAACGCGTTCTCCACCAGGACGCCCGCGCCCGTAAGGCGGTTGAGCAGGGACGACTTTCCCGCGTTGGTGTATCCGGCGATCGCGACCGACGGCACCTTGTGGCGCTTGCGCTCCTGCCGCTTGATGTCGCGGCCGGTCTTCATCTCCGCGATCTCCCGGCGCATCTTCGCCATCTTCTCGCGGATACGGCGCCGGTCCGTCTCGATCTTGGTCTCACCGGGACCACGCGTGGCCATGCCGCCACCGCCGCCGCCACCCATCTGCCGGGACAGCGACTGGCCCCAGCCGCGCAGTCGCGGCAGCATGTACTGCATCTGCGCGAGCGCCACCTGCGCCTTGCCCTCTCGGGACTTGGCGTGCTGGGCGAAGATGTCGAGGATCAGAGCCGTCCGGTCGACGACCTTGACCTTGACCACGTCTTCGAGGTGGATGAGCTGACCGGGGCTGAGCTCACCGTCGCAGACGACGGTGTCCGCACCGGACTCAAGCACCATGTCGCGCAGTTCCTGCGCCTTACCCGAGCCGATGTACGTGGCCGGGTCGGGCTTCGGGCGACGCTGGATGACTCCGTCGAGAACGAGGGCGCCCGCCGTCTCGGCGAGGGCGGCCAGCTCAGCGAGTGAGTTGTCCGCGTCTTCCGCCGTACCGGACGTCCAGACGCCGACCAGCACCACGCGCTCAAGGCGCAGCTGCCGGTACTCGACTTCGGTGACGTCCTCCAGCTCGGTGGACAGTCCCGCGACGCGGCGCAGTGCGGCACGCTCGGAGCGGTCGTACTGGTCGCCGTCGCGCTCCTCATCGATCTCGTAGCTCCAGGTGACGTCCTCTTCCATCAGGGCGTCGGCCCGAAGGCTCTCGGGGAGGCGCTGCTTGTCCGAGGTATCCGCGGCGGGGAACGACTGCTGCTGGGAAGGGGTTGTCATTGGTTCCTTACGTCGTATGAGAAGAGTCAACGTCGATAACGCTCGGCTGCCCCGAAACATTCCCGGGCGCCGCGCCGACGACCCCTTGATGGTCGCATGGTGCGCCGCGGCGGTCACTCGGGTTTTCGGCGGGTCGCCGACCTGCACTCCGCCTTACGAACGATTCCCGGCGACGGGGGGCGGGCGGTTGCGCTCCGTATCCGCCCGTGCCCCGCGGCTCCGCAGCTCCGCAGGGGCAGTCCCGGCGCCCCGTAGGAGGCAGCCCCGGCGCCCCCGTGCCCCGTGCCCCATAGAGGGCAGTCCCGGCGCCCCGTGCCCCGTCCGGCTCCGATACCGCATGACCCTATGGGCACGGGGCACGGGGCACAGAGAACAGAGAACGGAGCACGGGGCAGGAGCCACCTGGCCACGCGCGCGGCACCGTCATGCCAGACACCGGCTCCCCCAGCCCGGGGCTCCCTACCGCGGCGCGCCATCGGCCTATGTGGCTTTGGCCGCTCCGTGCTTCGTCTCGGGCCTGTCACCGGCGGTGGGCTTCCAGTCGGGGTGGCCGGGCATGGGTGGGGGCTTCTTGCCGTAGAGCCACGGGCGCAGGAAGCCGGTGAGGTCGCGACCGGCGGTGTCGCTGGCGAGCTTGATGAAATCCTTGGTGGAGGCCGTACCGTCACGGTGCGTGGTCACCCAGGCCCGCTGAAGGCGTTCGAAGGCGCGTGGGCCGATCTTCTGCCGCAGCGCGTAGAGGACGAGAGCTCCGCCGTCGTAGACGACGGGCCGGAAGATGCCGGTCTTGTCGTTCGCCGCGGCCCGCTTGGGAGCGGCGGGCGGGCCGCCGTCCCCCCGCATGCGGGGGGAATCCTCGTACGCCTGGCGCATCCGAGCCTTGAGTTTTCCGTACCCGCGCTGTTCCGCGTACAGCATTTCGTACCAGGTGGCGTGGGCTTCGTTGAGCCACAGGTCGGACCAGCGGCGCGGGCTGACGCTGTCGCCGAACCACTGATGGGCCAGCTCGTGCACCATGAGCGATTCGACGTAGGCCTTGGGGAACTCACGCCCCGTGAAAACGCGCCGTTCGAAGAGTGAGAGTGTCTGCGTCTCCAGCTCGAAGCCGGTCTCCGCGTCGGCTACGAGGACGCCGTACGTCTCGAAGGGGTACCGGCCTACCCGGCGTTCAAGCCAGGTGATCTGGGCGGGGGTCAGCGCGAGCCACTTCTCCAGCCGCTTACGGTCGGCGGCGGGCACGACGTCACGTACCGGCAGACCATGCGGCCCTCGTCGGTGCACGACGGCGGAACGGCCGATGGACACCTGGGCCAGCTCGGTGGCCATCGGATGGCCCACACGGTAGGACCAGGTCTTCCGGCCATCGGGGCGGGTGCGCGGCCGTTCCAGGGGAAGGCCGCTGGCGACGACGGTGAGCTTCTTCGGCGCGGTGACCCGGAAGGTGAATCCGGCCTTGTCCGACGGGTGGTCATTGCTGGGGAAGACGCGGTGCGCGGCATCCGCCTGGTTGGCCATGACGAGCCCGTCCCGGGTCCGCACCCATCCCTTGCCGGTGCCGCGGCGCGGGTCACTGGTGTGCCGGACGGTGACCCGGAAAGAGGCCCCGTGGGCAACAGCGGCGGGCGGGGTGATCACCAGGTCCTGCCCGGCCTTGGCGAACTTGGCGCGGTGGCCGTTGACTTCCACGGACCGCACGGTGCCCGCCGCGAAGTCGAGATTGAAGCGGTCGAGCGCGTCGGTGGCGCGAGCGTTGATCGTCGTAACGGCGTCCAGGGGCCGGTTGTTCCGGTGGTAGTCGAAGGCGATGTCGTACGCGGTGACGTCGTAACCGGGATTGCCGAGATGCGGGAACAGCCGGTCTCCGATCCCCGTCGGCTTGGCGGACGGCGCTGGAGCCGCCGCGATGAGGGCCGCGAGCGCTGTCGAGATCAACGCGGCCTGGCGCGCCTTTCCCGTCCCGCGCACGGCAGCACGCCGCGACGCCGGAGGGCACGGGACGGCCGAGGCCTGCGTGACCGGCGAGGACTGTGGTGCCTGGGGGGCCTGGGGGCGGTTCGGCGGGTGTGCTTCGGATGAGCGCTGCATGAGGTACGGCTACCAGCGAGCCTCGGGAAGTCGCCGTGACGCGGCGGGAGTGCACTCGAACGGGGCTCTCCGGTACGTCCTGGCGGCGTCCGCGCCCCTCCCCCGGCACACCCACAGCAAGCCCACCCCAGGCCAGACCCGGCGGGCTTACGGCTGCGGCGAGGACTCTTGTCCGCTCCAGCGACTCGCGGCAAGAAACGACGACGAGCCTGACGACTGGGGCCGCCCAGCCACAGCAGCGATCAGCAGCGACCGAGGGGGCTCCTACACGGCGCCCGCCGCCGCCATCTCGTGCCCCGCGCGCGTGACGTCGTAGACGCTCGGAACCTGCCGCATGGCGCGCATCAGTGCAGGCAGACGCCCCGCGTCGGGCAGTTGCAACGTGTAGGTGTGCCGGACGCGCTGTTCGTACGGCGGCTCAACGGCTGCGGAGATGACTGCCGCGCCCTGGGCCGCGATGGCTTCGGTCAGGTCAGCGAGCAGATGGGGCCTGCTGAACGCCTCCGCGCACAGGGTTACGCGGTAGTCGACCGTCGGCGCGTCACCGTCCTCCTGCCAGCGCACCTCGACCGGCTGGCGCCCGGCGTCGGTCATGCGCGTCACAACGGGGCACGGCGCCCGGTGCACGGTGACCACCCCGCCCCGTACGGCGAAACCGGTGACCGCGTCCGGCGGCACGGGGGTGCAGCACCCAGCCAACCGGACGGCCGCACCGGGCACGCCCGCGATCACTCCCGAACCCCGGCGCTGACCGGCCGCAGAGACGGGCGCCGCGCCGGGCGCTAAGGCTTCCCGCACCGCTCCGTCCGCCGGGCCCGGGGCTCCGTCCGCTCCCCGCGTCCGGTGCGCTCCGGCTGCTTCACGTGCTGGCGGTGCTCCGGGCGCCCCCTCAGCTCCGCCCGCCCCCTCTGCTCCGTCCTCCGACGTGCTGGGCGACAAGCCCTTGCCTCCGTGACCACCCCGCTCCGCAGCGGCGTCTGCGCTGTCGGCAGCCGCACCGCTGCCATCCGTCATGGGGGAAGGCCGCGCTACGCCGCCGCTCTCCTTGCCACCTTTTACGCCCCGTCCACGGCCGCCCCTGGTCTCGGTTCCGCGGTCGCCGCCACCTTGGGTTTCCGCATCACGGCCATCACCATCGCCGCCAGGAGCCTCATCCTCCGGAGCGTGGGCGGCAGAACCGGCAGGACCGTCGGCGCTACGGCTGTCACCACGATGACCGGCAGCGTCGTCACGGCCGGACTGCCCTGTGTCGGCGGTCGGCCGGGCGGCTCCCGAACTCTCGGTTGCCCAACCACTGGCGGTGCCTGCCGGGGACTGGCCTTGGCGGGCTTCCGAGGCGCCGGACGCGGCTGGAAACGGAGCCGGGGGCGGGGGCGGGTCGGCGGTCACGGCCGTCGGCGGGGTCGGTGTGCGGTCGCATGGTGTTACAGCGCCTCGTACGTCCCGCTCCGTGGCTTCACGGTCAGCGGGGACGGAGCCGGACGCCTCCGGGGGCGGGGCGGCTCGACGGGAAGCGGAACCGTCAGTGCGGCCGTGATCCGGTGCGGCCTGGAGAGACGAGAAGCGGCGAGCCGCGTCCCCTTCCGCCGCGTCAGTGCCCCGGGCGCCGCGCCCCGTGTCCGCCGCGTGAGCGCCCTCGTCCCCGTGCCCCGTGTCCGCCGCCCCGTGGCCCCGTGCCCTGTGCCCCGTCTCGGATCGTTTCTCCGACTGCTTCTCGGGCTGCTTCTTCGACTGCCGTGGCGAGCGCTTCGCCGGCTGCTTCGCTGACTGCTTCGCCGACTTCGTTCTTGGCTGCGGCTGGGGCCGGCTCGCTGCCCCTGGCTGCGCCTCTGGTCCTGTTTCTGTTTCTGGCTGTGCCCGCGTCACGTCGTGTTCTGTCACGCCATGCTCCGCAGCCGCGAGGTCATCGGGGAAGGGCGCATGAGGCGGATGAGCCGGGTCTGTGGGGTGGGCGCTCAGCCAGCGGGTGATCGCGATCCGTGCCGCCGGCGTGCGGGCGTGGGTCAGCCACTCTGGTGACGGCCCGGAAGAGGCTGCGTCGCGCCCGCGTGCCATCAGGAGTTCCACGCTGTCACCATCCCGCAGCGCCGTACTGAGCGTCACCAAGCGGCCGTTGACGCGTGCGCCGACGCAGGAGTGCGCTGCCTCGCCGTGCCGTGCGTAGACGGCGTCCACGCAGCTGGCACCGTCAGGGAGGCTCAACACGCGGCCGTCGGTGGAGTAGACGGTGATCTCACGGTCCTGGGCGAGATCGTCACGCAGCGATGACCAGAACGTTTCTGTGTCGGGTGTGGCTTGCTGCCAGTCGAGCAGCCGGGACAGCCAGCCGGGTCGTGTCGGGTCGGCCCGCTCGCCGTCCGCGCTCTCCCCCGCTGTCTCCGCCGCGCCGGAGGACTTCCCGCCCGCCGCGCTGTCCGTTCCCGCCGCACCGTCGGAGCCGCCAGGTGCGCTCGCATCACCGGGGTCGCCGGAACCACCAGGCCCAGTGAAGGCGCTGGAGTCGTCGGAGTTGGTGACGTACGGGTTGCCGAGCGCGACCACTCCGGCCTCGGCGACCTGATGCATCTGGTGCGTGCGGATGAGTACTTCCGCGACCGCGCCGCTCTCGCTCGCCACAGCGGTGTGCAGCGACTGGTACAGGTTGAACTTCGGTACCGCGATGAAGTCCTTGAACTCCGAGATGACCGGCGTGAAGCATGTATGCAGCTCACCGAGGACCGCGTAGCAGTCGGCGTCCTCGTTGACGAGGACGAGCAGGCGGCCGAGGCCGGAGTCGGTGAGTTCGCCGCGCTTGAGGCGGACCCGGTAGACGGAGACGATGTGCCGTGGCCGTACGTGGACCTCCGCGGCGATGCCCGCCTCCTGGAGCACCGTTCGTACGCTCTGCGCGGTGCGGGCGAGCGGGTCGGGGCGCTTGGAGTGTTCGATAATCAGTTCTCGCGTGCGCGCGTACTCTTCCGGATGCAGGATCGCGAAAACCAGGTCTTCGAGTTCGGTCTTGAGTGCCTGTACGCCAAGCCGTTCAGCGAGCGGGATCAGCACGTCGCGGGTGACCTTGGCGATCCGGACCTGCTTCTCGGGGCGCATCACGCCCAGGGTGCGCATGTTGTGCAGCCGGTCGGCGAGCTTGATCGACATCACGCGTACGTCATTGCCGGTCGCGACGAGCATTTTGCGGAACGTCTCGGGCTCGGCCGCCGCCCCGTAGTCCACCTTCTCCAGTTTGGTGACGCCGTCGACGAGATAGCAGACCTCCGCGCCGAACTCCTCCCGCACCTGGTCCAGGGTCACCTCCGTGTCCTCGACGGTGTCGTGCAGCAGCGACGCGGTCAAGGTCGTGGTCTCCGCGCCGAGTTCGGCGAGAATCAGGGTCACGGCCAGCGGGTGAGTGATGTACGGCTCACCGCTCTTGCGCATCTGCCCGCGGTGTGAGGACTCGGCGAGGACATACGCCCGGCGCAGCACGTCCAGATCGGCGCCGGGGTGGTGGCCGCGGTGCACCTTCGCCACATGCTCGATGGCGTCGGGGAACCGGCCCCGCGATGTCGGCCCCAGGAGCGCCGCCTTCCCGAATCTGCGCAGGTTTCGCAGGTCGATGAGAGGGCGGCCGCGCCTGCGGCCGAGCGAACCCTGTTCTGCGGGGTTTGTGGCCTCTGCGCTCATGGGCACCTCCGGCGGCATCGACCGGCGATGGCAGCGACTGCCGGGGGACGACCGCCCCCCGAGGCCCAAACGGGCGCCCGTGCCGGTGCTTGATGCTACCGAGCCCATCACGTGCCACTGAACTGCTCTCGCCGAGCGTGAAACAGATCACCCATTCGAGCGAGCTACTCAGCCACATGTTTTGAAAGCGGGCGACCGTGGCAAAAGCCTGTACTGCCTAGTTGAGTGCCGCCCGCAACCAGGCCGGGTCCAGCACTCCTTCGGCGACGATCACAGCGGGGCCGGTCATCTCCACGATGCCGTCCGGCCGCTCGCTGATCACCAGACGACCGCCGAGGACGTCCACGGTGTACGTCACGGGGCGGCCGATGACCGCCGGGTCGAGACCGTCGCGGCGGGCGGCGGCCACCATGACGGCGCATGCGCCGGTACCGCAGGAACGCGTCTCCCCGGCGCCCCGTTCGTGTACGCGCATGGCGACATGGTGCGGGCCCCTGTCCACGACGAACTCGATGTTCGTACCGTCCGGGTACGCGGACGCCGGCCGCACCCCCGGCTGGGTCAGCAGGTCACCCGCGTCGGCGAGATCGGCCACGAAGGACACCGCGTGCGGGTTGCCCATGTTGACGTGGAGCGCGGGCCAACTGCGATCGCCGACCGAGACAGTGACGTCGGCTTCGGGACCGGAAGGCAGCACGGCCTCGCCCATCAGCACGGTGATGTCCCCAGAGGTCTCACCCCCGGGCGCTGAGCCGCCGGGCGCCCCAGGCTTGGCGATGTGGACGTGGCGCACACCCGACCGGGTCGCGACGGCGAGATCGCCCTCCGCGGCGAGTCCCGCGTGCAGCAGGTAGCGCGCGAAGACGCGCACACCGTTGCCGCACATCTCGGCGATGCTGCCGTCACCGTTGCGGTAGTCCATGAACCATTCCGCTTCGCCGGCCATCGCCCGCGCCTCAGGGTGCGCGGCAGAGCGTACGGCGCGCAGCAGACCGTCGCCCCCGACGCCCTCGCGGCGGTCACAGATCCGCGCCACGGCGAACGGAGACAGCTCCAGGCGGCCATCCGGGTCAGGGATGATCACGAAGTCGTTCTCGGTGCCGTGTCCCTTGAGGAAGGACAGCTGCTCTGTGGCGCTCATTCCTCGATCTTACGGGCTGCCGCGGACAAACCCCGAGGCGAGCGGAGCTCGGCCCCGCCAGGGGCGCGGGGAACTGCGCGACCAGCCACGACGCACCCGCGGTCCGCCACGCGCAGGCAGGGGCTCCCCCGCCCCGCATGATCCGCAGGAACGGCCTAGCGGAGGCGGGCGACGCGCAAGATGGCCAGGGCCGCGAGCAGGCCGACGATGCCGACGTACGCCAGCACGTAGCGCCAGTCCGGCTTGCGGCCCGAGCCACGGGGCGGCAGGCCCGGCCACGTGTAGCCGACCCGGCGTGCGGCCATCAGCCCCCAGCCCGCCGCGCAGCAGCTCAGCAGCAGGCCGAGCATGGAGACGACCGCACCGCCGTCGCCGAACTCGAAGGCGAGCGGGAAGGCGAACATCAGTGAGCCGAGAATGGCGAGCCCGACGATCGGCGCGACCTGCCAGATCCGCAGCCGCCGGGGCGGGCGCAGATCGCGGAAGGACTCCGCGGGCTCGCTGAGGGGGACGTCGGTGCCCTCCTGCGCGTCCGGGCCGTCAGGAGTCAGCGGCTCCGAGTCGTTCAGCGGTTCGGAGTCGTCCAGGGCCAGTGGTTCCGCATCGTCTCGCGACGGCGTCCCTGATCTGTCGCGAGGGCTGGCCTCCATCGCCGTACGCCCTCCCCACTTTCGACATTCCGGCACGATCGAAGCTCGATGATGGCACGCCTGGAGGGCCCTCCAGGGCGCACGGAGCGTCCCGATGCCATCACGTGATCAGGCTGTGACCGCTCGTTCGACCAACGTCAGCGCGTGCGCCGGGAGTTCCCCGTGGTGCTCGGCGGCTCCGCTGAGCCAGTGCACGCGGGCGTCGCGGCGGAACCAGGAATCCTGCCGCCGTGCGAAGCGTTTCGTGGCGCGCACGGTCTCGGCCCGTGCCTCATCCTCGCTGCGCTCCCCCGCCAGCATCGCCAGGACCTGCTGGTACCCCAGGGCGCGCGAAGCGGTGCGGCCCTCGCGCAGCCCGGCGAGCTCCAGTCGGCGCACCTCGTCCACGAGCCCCGCCTCCCACATGCGGTCCACGCGTCGGGCGATTCGCTCGTCGAGCTCGGGGCGCGCCACGTCGACGCCGATCTGCACCGTGTCGTAGACGGCGCCCCGTCCGGAGTCGGCCTCGGGCAGATTGGCCGTGAAGGGGCGGCCGGTGATCTCGATGACCTCCAGGGCGCGGACGATGCGGCGGCCGTTGCTGGGCAGGATGGCCTCCGCCGCCCGGGGGTCGGCCGCGGCGAGCCGGGCATGCAGCGGCCCACTGCCGTGCTCCGCCAGCTCCGCCTCAAGCCGGGCCCGGATGGCAGGGTCGGTGCCGGGGAACTCCAGGGCGTCGATCGCGCCCCGTACGTACAGGCCGGAGCCTCCAACGAGCACCGGAGTGCGGCCTTCGGCGAGCAGCCGGTCGATCTCGGCGCGAGCCAGCCGCTGGTATTCGGCAACGCTCGCGGCCTCCGTGACGTCCCAGATGTCCAGCAGATGGTGCGGTACGCCCTGCCGCTCGGCCGGTGGGAGTTTGGCGGTGCCGATGTCCATGCCTCGGTAGAGCTGCATCGAGTCGGCGTTGATGACCTCCCCGCCGAGATGCCGGGCCAGAGCGGCCCCCAGATCGGACTTGCCCGCCGCGGTGGGACCGACGACGGCGATGACCCGCGGAGCGGGAACTGCGCTGTTCACCGGGTCAGTCTCGCAAATTTTGGGCGCAGTCCTCGAATGAGCGACGTGACGGGGGGCTGTGCGGTTCGTTGCTGTTGCGAGGTTCCGGCGGCCGGTCACGAGGCCGGGGGCTGTGAGCGGTGCGCTGGGTCGCTCCTCTCCGCCCGGTACATCGCCTTCACGAAAGACGACAGGGAGACGATATGCGCGTTTTTTCCATGTTTCGCCGTGCCCCAGGTGCGGTGAGCGGTTCGTCCGTAACGCCGGATGAGATGGCCAAGAGCGGTAGCCTGGCGACGGGATCAGTCACAGGGACCACCCAGGTCGCAGGGGCCGCTGTGGCAACGCAAGCCGCTGAGACCACGGTGACCGCACCTACGGAGCGCCATGAGCGTGACGGTGCGGCGGTGGACCCGGAGGCGGCCACGCCCACGACCACGGCGCAACAGGAGGCCAAGGCGGTGGACGGGGCCGGGATTCCCAAGCAACAGTCCGCGGCTCAGGCAGCGGACAGCGAGGCAGGGGAGGGCTCCCGTCGGTAGTCCTCCGCAAAGGGCGTAAAGGGAAGGTGGCTCATGGGTCTGCTGGACAATCTCAAGGCGAAGGCCGGTCTGCTCAAGGGCAAGGCCGGAGACCTCGCGAATCAGCACGGAGACAAGATCGAACGGGGTCTGGACAAGGCCGCGCAGAAGGCCGATGCCAAGACCAAGGGCAAGTACAGCAGCCAGATCCAGAACGGCACGGGCAAGGCCAAGGGCACCCTGGACCGGCTCGCCCAGAAGAACGACGACGGCAAGGGGCCGCAGCCGCCCCGCTGACCGCGCTGAGGGCCGCGGGGCACCGCTCCGCGGCCGCAGCCGCCCTCCCCCGGCCGGCCCGGCGGCTGCGGCTTTCCCGCGCGCCGAGCGATCAGCGATCAGCGATCAGCGATCAGCGATCAGCGATCAGCGATCAGCGATCAGCGATCAGCGATGATCCGCGCGAGCGCGGCGGCCCAGCGGGGCGGTCCGCAGCAGTGGCTCCTCACGGCCCGGCCGCGGCAGGAGCTTCCTGGCTAGGGGTCCCTTACTGCGGGGTCCCTCACTGCGGCTCGCTGACCGGAACTCCCCGCCCTGGGAATCAGCCCGGAGGCGTGGCCTCAGGACCAGGTGGCGACGAAGTAGCCGACGCCGTAGGGCGCCTCCTCGTACAGCAGCTCGCCGCGCAGGCCCGCCCCGTCCGCCGCGCCCGCGAGCACCTGCCACGGGGCGCGGCCCGCCGCTTTGAGCTCGTACGCCAGTTCCTGGTCGAGGGCGGCCAGCGCCTTCGTGTCGGCCGCCCCAAGGGCTCGCGCGACCGCGGCGTCGAACCCGGCCGCACGCTCATCGAGATACCCGGGTGCCTTGAGCGTCCGGCACGCGCTGCCGTCGCCCATCACCAGGAGCGCGACGCGCACGGCGGACAGCGCCAGTTCCCGCCCCGTCTCCGCGCACCGGTCACCGCTCAGGGGCTCACCGACGCCAAGGCCCTCCACTGGGGCGGCGCCCCAGTTGCCGCGCTCCAGCAGCCACGCACCCACCGCCAAGGACAGCGGCAGCTCGCGCTCCGTCGCTACCGCTTCGCCCGGCCCGAGCCGCACCGTGACGTCCACACCGAAGCCGTGGAAGGAACCGGCGGCGCCTTGCGGGTGTGAGCCGCGTCCCGCCTGTTCCGCTGGGCCGAGGACGACCAACAGGTCCGGCCGGGAGGCGGCTAGCACGCTGACGGCGTCCGTGCAGGCCTCGCGTAGGGAGTTCAGCTCGGGCGCGGCCCCGGCGGCGACCTTGGGAACGAGCAGCGGCGGACAGGGGCAGACGGCGGCGGCGACGAGCATGATCAAACCCTACCGGGGTGTACCAGCAGCCGGATCGGAGTCCCACAGGAGTTCAGCGATCCTGAACCGGTAGTGGTAGCTCACCGTCAGTCCCTCGCAGGCAAGAAGGAACTCGTCCCCGTCCCTGTAGACCAGCCGACGCATCAGGTTCGCCGGGTGTCGCGGCTCATATCTCATCGCGTGCCGCTGGAGCTCCGCCAGCGCCTGCTCGCGCGTGCCGCGCATGTGCGTCAGCACCGACGCTTCGCGCGTCTGGGTCTCCACGAACAGCCCCCACCACGTCGTCACGGCTCTCCCCCGTCGTCGTCAACCGGCTCGCCGGGCCAGTCCCGGGCGTGCCGGATCAGCCGTCGTCGGCCCCAGCCGGTCGTGTCACCGACCGGACGGGGCCGCGTTCAGTCGCAGCCGCAGCCGGGCGCCGAAGCGGGCTGCGGGGCGGGGGCGCCCACGGTGGGCAGCCCCAGCATCACGCCCGCGGGCTTCGTCTCCTTCACCGCGTTCCGCTTCTCCCAGGCGTCGCCCGCGCGCGTACGGCGCACGCCGCGCGCCGGTCCCTCGGCGAGCAGATGGTGCGGCGCGGCGTAGGTGATGCCGACCGTGACGACGTCACCTGGCCGCACCGGCCCCTCGGGGCGGGCGAAGTGCACGAGCCGGTTGTCGGGGGCGCGGCCGGAGAGCCGGTGGGTCGCGTCGTCCTTGCGGCCCTCTCCCTCGGCGACCAGCACGTCCAGCGTGCGGCCGATCTGCTTCTTGTTCTCCGACCAGCTGATCTCCTCCTGGAGGGCGACCAGGCGCTCGTAGCGCTCCTGCACGACCGCCTTGGGGATCTGGTCGTCCATGTCGGCGGCGGGCGTGCCGGGCCGCTTGGAGTACTGGAAGGTGAAGGCCTGCGCGAAGCGCGCCTCGCGCACCACGTGCAGCGTCTGCTCGAAGTCCGCCTCGGTCTCGCCGGGGAACCCCACGATGATGTCGGTGGAGATCGCCGCTTCGGGCATGGCGGCGCGGACCTTCTCGATGATTCCGAGGAAACGCTCCTGCCGGTACGAGCGGCGCATCGCCTTCAGCACCGTGTCCGAACCGGACTGGAGCGGCATGTGCAGCTGCGGCATGACGTTGGGCGTCTCCGCCATGGCGGCGATCACGTCGTCCGTGAAGTCACGCGGATGGGGCGAGGTGAACCGGACCCGCTCCAGACCGTCGATCTTGCCGCAGGCACGGAGCAGCTTGCTGAACGACTCCCGGTCGCCGATGTCCGAGCCGTACGCGTTGACGTTCTGCCCGAGCAGGGTGATCTCTGTGACGCCTTCGGCGACCAGCGCCTCGACCTCGGCGAGGATGTCACCGGGGCGGCGGTCCTTCTCCTTGCCGCGGAGCGCGGGGACGATGCAGAACGTGCAGGTGTTGTTGCAGCCGACGGAGATGGACACCCACGCCGCGTACGCGGACTCACGCCGGGTGGGCAGCGTCGACGGGAACGCCTCCAGCGACTCGGCGATCTCGACCTGCGCCTCTTCCTGGATGCGCGCACGCTCCAGCAGTACCGGCAGGCTGCCGATGTTGTGCGTACCGAAGACCACGTCCACCCACGGGGCCTTCTTGACGATCATGTCGCGGTCCTTCTGGGCGAGACAGCCGCCGACGGCGATCTGCATGCCGGGCCGTTTCACCTTCATCGGGGCGAGCCGACCGAGATTGCCGTACAACCGGTTGTCGGCGTTCTCCCGCACCGCGCAGGTGTTGAAGACGACAATGTCGGCTTCGCCCTCGGGATGCCCTTCAGGCGCCCGGACATAGCCGGCGCCTTCCAGGAGGCCGGAGAGCCGCTCGGAGTCGTGGACGTTCATCTGGCACCCGTAGGTGCGCACCTCGTATGTTCGATTAACATCCACTGCACTGCTCCGGTCGCCGCTGCTCATGTCCACCAGGGTAGACGGGTCCACAGGCACAGCCCGACCGCCCAACCGGTTGGCCAGATGCGGCCCCGGGGCCATCAGCACTCGCAACTCTCCCTTACCTGAGGCTCCACCCCTACCGGACTTGGGCCGGTAGGCCACGACGGTGAAGACCCCTTCTATAAGCAACCTGCGGCGGTCCTCCCAGTCCGATCGCCTCCACAGGTCTGCATACGATTCGCCGGTACCCACCCAAATCCACTCGTCGGGCCGCTGTGGCAGCAATTCCAATTCGTTGACGGCCTTCGCGTGCCCACTCATGGCGTTCAGTACCGCGTCCATCGCTGGCCCTTCGGGCACTTTGGCCAGACGATCGGTGAGGACGCCAAGCGCTTCCCTTCTTTCTTTGATCTCCTCCGTATGGTTTTCGCCGGGCATGAGAACGCTACGCTGCACCTCAATAGTCCCTAGAATTGATGGCCAGCAGACGTAAGCGGAGACGAGAGCTTCCAGTTCTTCGGCCTTCAACGCCGCTGCATCACACTGCTTCTTATTGGAGAACTCGCAGCGGTAGTACCGATACGTCTTCTCTTCTCCGTTGGCGAGCTTTTGCCGACTGCGCCACAAATGATACTTTCCCCCACAGTCACAGTAAGCGACGTCGAGCAATGGGGCAGCACCCTCAGTGCGAGTACGCGTCGCCTTCTGCATAATGACCTGGAGTCGCGACCACTCTTCCTTGGTGACCATGGCTGGCCCAACCCGAATCGGAGTACCATCGTCACCGTAAACCACCTTCCCCTCATGAGACATGAGGCCCCGCAGGGTATGGGAAGTCAGGATGTTCCTGATGGTCTCCGTGCACCATTGGGCCCGCCTTTTCCGTGGCGGCTTTTTCCGTTGCACCCTTCGATAGTCCAATGGAGCAAGCACCCCGCTACGCTCAAACTCGATGCAGATGCTATTCATCGAATCGCCGCGCAGGATGCGCTTAATCATTTCACGAACGTAGGCGTAGGCAGAAGCCTGGGCATCACCGATAGGCGCGCTGTCGAAATCTATTTGCAACCCCTCACGAGGTGGGCAGTCACAAGCATGCCAATCACATGACTCCACATGGCGCCGCGCCGACACGGTCTTGTACCCGTAGACCGGATCTCCTCCAGTCCAACGCCCCATGAGCCGCTTCTCTGCCGTCCCATTCAGAACGCGCAAACGAGTAGTCGCGGCCTCCAGTTCAGCGAACACAACGATAATTTGGGCCAAAGCCCGACCAATGGGCGTACTCAGATCGACGGCCTCGTGGCGTGTCTGCCTGCGATCACGCCCGGAGCACCCAACTACCCATCACCCGTTGATGAGATGATGAGTAGTTTCTCTGTGGTGCCGGACACATCTTGTCCCAGAGGGCACCAGAGGACATGTACATAATTAATGGCGGGGGTTTTATATACCCCCGCCAGACTGACTTCTGGTAGCTCCCAGGCCGCCTGCAAGCGGCCTAGTACTCCAGTCGCAGTTCGGTATCACCGCTGGTCAGGGCCGGGTTTCTGAGTGTACTCGGCTGATGTGCCGTCATGTT